>NZ_JBFAUT010000073.1:0-9537 GCF_040679475.1 Actinoallomurus sp. NPDC052274 | reverse complement strand
TTCCCTCGCTCCGGTCGGGCAGTGCGTCCAGCAGGGCACGCGTGTACGGATCGGCCGGCTCGCGCATGACCCGCGCCCGCGGCCCGGTCTCGACGAGGCGGCCGTCCCGCATCACGCTGATCACGTCGGCGACCGACGACATGACGCCGAGGTCGTGGGTGATGAGCAGCACCGCCAGGCCGAGATCATCGCAGAGGCCGCGCAGCAGCCGGAGGATGCCGGCCTGCACGGTGACGTCCAGCGCCGTCGTCGGCTCGTCGGCGATCAGCACCTGCGGATCGCAGGCGAGGGCGATGGCGATCGCGATGCGCTGCCGCATCCCGCCGGAGAACTGGTGCGGGTACCGGTCGAGCGCGCTGTCCGGGTCGGGGATGCGCACCTTGCCGAGCAGTTCCGCGGCCCGTGCGCGCGCCTGCCGCCGGTCCAGCCTCAGGTGGTGGCGCATGGGGTCGGTGAGCTGGCGTCCGATGGAGAGCATGGGGTGCAGGCTGGTCGACGGGTCCTGGAAGACCATGCCGACCTCGCTGCCGCGTCGCTTGTTCATCTCCTTCGGCGAGAGCGTCAGCAGATCGGTGTCGCCGAGGGAGATCTTCCCGCCCGTACGCGCGCCGTGCGGCAGCAGGCCGAGGACGGCCAGGCCGGTCATGGTCTTGCCCGAACCGCTCTCCCCCGCCAGCCCGTGCACCTTCCCCGCCTCCAGGGCGAGGTCGATGCCGCGGATGATCGGTCGGCCGCCCAGTTCGACGGTGAGTCCTTCGATGGCCAGGATCGTCACAGCGCCCGCTCCTTGATCGCCCTGGCGGTCCGCGGGTCGAGCGCGTCGCGCATGGTGTCGCCGAGGAAGTTGAACGCCATCACCACCGTGAGGATGGCCAGCCCCGGGAAGACGCCGACCCACCACTTGTCGAACACCTGCGTGGCCGACGCCACCATCGCCCCCCATTCCGCGGTGGGCGGCTTGGCGCCGAGACCGAGGAACGACAGGCCGGACAGCAGCAGCAGCTGAGTGCCGATGTCGAGGGTGGCGAGCACCAGGATCGGGCCGGTCACGTTGGGCAGCACGTCGGTGCGGAGTGAGCGCCAGACGGAGAACCCCAGCAGCCGCCCGCTGAGCACGAACTCGCGGGTCCGGATGCCGAGCACCAGACCGCGGGTGACGCGCGCGTACGCCGGCCAGGAGACGACGAGGACCGCCAGCACGGCGTTGCGCAGGCTCGCGCCCAGCGACGCGGCCACGGCCATCGCCAGGATCACGGTCGGGAAGGCGAAGACCAGATCCGCCACGCGCATGATCGTCTCGTCCACCCACCGGCCGAAGTAGCCGGCGCAGGCGCCGAGCAGGCCGCCGATGACGACCGACAGCGCCACCAGCAGCAGGGTCAGCGGGATCGACAGCCGCGCGCCGTACAGCACCCGGCTGAACACGTCCCGGCCGAGATCGTCGGTGCCGAACCAGTGCGCGCCGCCGGGCGGGCTCAGCCGGGGGAACTTCTGCGCGAGCGGATCGTACGGGGCGAGCAGGGGCGCCGCGATCACGACGATCAGCCAGGCGACGGTGACGACGAGGCCGGTCACGGCGAGGGGCCGGCGCCATGCCTCCGGAAGGCGGTGGATCACGTGCTCCTCACTCTCGGGTCGATCACGCCGTACAGCACGTCGACGATGAGGTTGACGACGACGTAGATCGCGCCGACCACCAGCCCGACGCCCATGACCGCGGGCAGGTCGAGATTGGTCGCGCTCTTGTACGCGTACTGTCCGATGCCGGGCCAGGCGAAGATCGACTCCACCAGCACCGTGCCGGACAGCAGGCTCCCGAAGGCGAGGCCGGCCACCGTGATGACCGGGACCAGCGCCGCTCGCAGCACGTACCGCAGCAGCACCACGTGGCCGGGCAGGCCCTTGGCCCGAGCCGCACGCACGTAGTCCTGGCCGAGCACCTCCAGCACCGCCGAACGGGTGAACCGCGTCAGCAGCCCGATGGTGTACGCGGCGAGCACCAGCGCCGGCAGTGCCAGATGGCCGACGGCGCTGGCGAACACGTTCCACTGGCCGGCCATCGCCGCGTCCACCGTGTACAGGCCGGTGACGTGGGGCGGCGGCGACATGGTGGGCGCGAGGCGGCCGGAGCCGGGGGCCAGCCGCAATCGGTAGAACACGAAGTAGAACGCGAGCAGGGCCAGCCAGAACGTCGGTACCGACACCCCGGCGAGGCTCGCCACCCGCAGGAACTGGTCGACGATCCGGTCCCGGCGCAGCGCCGCGATCACTCCGAACGCGACGCCGACCACGAGCGACAGCACCAGCGCCGCGCCGGCCAGCTCGAACGTGGCGGGCACGAACTCCGCGAGGTCCGCGTCGACCGAGCGGTGGCTCTGCTGTGACTCACCGAGGTCGCCATGAGCGAGATCGCGCAGGTAGTTGACGTACTGGACCGGCAGCGGCTTGTCCAGGCCGTGCTGCTCGCGGAACTGCTTCACGATCGCCGGGTTGCCGAGGGCCTGTTGCCCCAGGTTGGCCGCGGCCGGGTCACCCGGCACCAGGTTGGTCAGGGTGAAGGTGACCAGCGTGACCCCGACGGCCAGCAGTACGGAGACCGCCAGCCGCCGGGCCAGAAAGCGGATCAGCTGGTTCTTCACTTGCTGCCGAGCGCCGAGAGGTCGATGGTCCACACCGGGTTCAGCGCCAGGCCCGTCACCGAGGAGGCGCTGACGACGTGCTGGCTGGGCTGGAACAGCGGAACGATCGGGCCGGCCTGGTTCAGCTGCGCCTGGATCTGCTGGTACTGCTGGGCCCGGTCGCCGTCGACGGTCCGCGCGACCTTGTCACCGGCCTGCTCCAGCGGCCCGTCGTCGCCCTTCTTCCAGCCCGCCCGCAGGCCGATGAGCTTGCCGGGCAGGAAGGCGAGGTAGTCGCTGGCGTCCGGGTAGTCCGGGCTCCACCACCACAGGCCCATCTCCTCCTTGCCGTCGCGGTAGTTCTGCAGCGCGGTCGCGATCGGCGCGGGAGCCAGGTCGACGGTGATGCCGACCTCCTTCAGGTTCGCCTGGATGCGCTCGGCGAGCGGCTGGAACGACAGGCCGTTGAGCGTGAAGTCGCTCGGGAACTCCAGCTTGACCTTCGGGTTCGTGACCCCGCTGGCGGCGAGCGCCGCCTTGGCGCCGGCCACGTCGCGCTTGGTCGCCTGGTCCGCGGGCAGCGCGCCGTTGATCATCGACGGCACGATCCCGGCCGCCTGGACCGACCCCTCGCCGGCGAGCTGGAGCAGCCCCGGGTAGTCGATGCCCTTACGGACGGCCTCGACGAACTTCGGGTTGGACGTGACCTTGCTGACGGAGGCGCTGTGGTTGGCCAGCAGGAAGAACACGCTCGCCGAGGCTCCCTTGGCGACCTGCAGACCGCCGGCGATGCCCTGTGCCTGGTCGGCCGACAGGTCCACCGCGATCTGGCTGTCGCCCCGCTGCACGTTCAGCTTCTGCGTCGGCGCCTGGACGTTGCGGATCACGACCTTCTGGTACACCGGCTTGGTCGTGCCCCAGTACTTGGCGTTGGCCTTGAGCACGACCTGCGTGCTGGCGTTGAACGACTCGAGCTCGTACGGGCCGGAGCCCGCGGACTGGCCGTTGAGGAACGACTCCGCCTTGTCGTCGGCGCCCTCGGTGCCGCCGTGCGCCTTGACGACCTTGGAGTTGACGATGCCGAGCGCCGGGTTGGGCAGGATGTACGGCAGCGCCGGGTTCGGCTGCGGCGACCGGAGCTCGATGGTCGTGTCGTCGACCTTCTTGACGGTCACGCCGTCCAGCAGGAACGACGGGTTGCCCTTGAGGTCGCGGACCCGGTTCAGCGAGAACACCACGTCGTCGGCGGTGACCGGGCTGCCGTCGGAGAACGTGGCCCCCTGCCGCAGCTTGAGCGTCAGCGTCTTGCCGTCCTTGGACACCTGGTACGACTCGGCCAGGGCGGGCACGGGCTTGCTGACGTCGGATCCGGTGAAGGTCAGCAGCGTGTCGTAGAGCGCTCGGTCGACCATCAGGCCGGTCTGCTCGTACATCCGGCCGGGGTCGGCGGTCTTCAGGTTGAAGGACGTGTCGACGACCAGCGTCTTGCCTCCGGACGCCGAGGACGACGAGGAGGATCCGCCGCCGGAGCATGCGGTCAGGCTGATCGCGGACGCCACGAGGACGGGCAGGATCGCCCGCCGGGGCGCGGAGCGCAGGCTCGGCATGTACAGCCTCCGAGGGTTTCGGTCAGGGGGAAAATGCGGTATTTGCCCACATCTAGACGATTAGGTACTGATAGTGCAGTGTTGTCGCCAGGGTGTCCACGGCCACCCCGAAAGTCGAGATGAACTGCTTCAGGAGCCTGCACCCATGGACGAAACGTCGGACGGATCGCCGACTGAAGAGTGGCGGCCTGGACGAATCCCCGCCGACCTGGACGCCACCAACCTGCGGATTCTGGACGTTCTGCGGGAGGACGGCAGGATCTCGATCTCCGCCCTCGCGCAGCGGGTGGGCATCTCCCGCGCCAACGCCTACACCCGGTTCGAGGCGCTGCGCGCGAACGGCGTGATCGTCCGGTTCACCGCGCAGGTCGACCCGGTCCGCGCCGGGCTGGGCGTCTGCGCGCTGATCTTCGTCACCGTCCGCCAGCAGATGTGGCGGCAGTTCCGCAACCAGTTGGCGCTGATGCCCGAGGTGGAGTACTGCGCGATCACCACCGGCCAGCACGACGCGATGATCCAGATCAGGGTCCGCGACGTGGCCACGGTGCACCACCTGGTCACCCATCGGCTGGCGAGCATCCCCGCGGTCAAGGCGACCGAGACGGTATTCATCCTCGACGAGGTGCTGCGCCGTCCCTTCATCCTGCCGTCGGACGAACGACCGCTGCCCGCCCCTCAGCCCGCCGCCGAGACCGGCCCTTCGCCGCTGGGCAGCATGCGGTTCGTCCGCGCGAACGCCGGACGCGCCGACCTCGGCGGACAGTAGGACCGGCCTCAGGCCGTAAGGGGTCTCAGGCGGTGGGGCCGTTCTCCGGCCGTAAGGGGCCTCAGGCTGTGAGGCCGGTCTCAGGAGTCCGCTCGACGAGCCTCCGCCTGGAAGGGGAGTTCCTCACACACGCTGACCTGCGGCGTGTCGTCTCCCTCGAACTGGAACTCCTCGACCAGCCTGAGCCGCCCGTCCGGCAGCTCCTCGATGCGGCTCGTGCTGCGCCCGGCCACCGGGCTCGGGCCGCCCTTGGTCAGGTGAACGTAGTTGAGCTCGATCTGGTCGTCCTTCCGCGTCCCGACGAACCGGCCGTGCGCGACCGTGTCGCCGTCGTAGCCGCCCCAGATCACGCCGTCCGCCTCCTGGTAGACGAACTGCGTGGGCGCATCAGGGTCCACCCGGCTCGCGGTGGAGCTCACCATGACGAACCGCCGACCGTCCAAATTGTGATGCCTCGTCTCGTTCACGGGTGCATCGTTCCGGTTTTCGCGGCATGCGCAACCCGCGCTGAACATTTCGGCCGATCCCGCGTGCTCGCATGGACGAACGGGACGGCACGGCGCGGACGTCCTCCCAAACGTCTCGGGCACCGGGCACGCGGGTGCGCCGCGCCGTGGCCGCCGCCGACCGCCGCGCACTCGGCGCCTGAACGGGACGACGGCGGTTCCGGGGGTCCGGCGGCCGCCGCCCCCGGCATGAGGCGGCCCCCGGACGGGTCCGCGCGCCACTCGCGGTGGCGGGCCCGGTGACGTCCCGGCCGGGGCATTCCCGCCGGCCGGGACGTCGGGTCACCCGGTCGCCGCGTCGAAGAACCAGGCCACGGTGAGCGCTCCCGGGTCGACGACACCGCGGGCGTGCTCGCCGACATAGCTGGCCCTGCCGCGCCGGGCCAGCAGGTCCTCGGTGGACGCGGCGCCCTCATGGGCGGCCGTGGCGGCCTCGCGCAGGGCGGTCGCGACGTCCGTGTCCCGCTCCGCCGCCTCGGCCAGCGCCCGCGCTGCGGGGACCATGGCGTCGACCATGGTCTTGTGGCCGACCTCGGCCTTGCCGAGCCGCTGCACGACGGCCGCGGCGTTGGCCGCCGCCTCGCTCACCGCCTTCGTGGTGACCTCCGCGCCGAGGGCCTTGGCGAACTCCCGGAACCACATCCCGAACAGCGGGCCGCTGGTGCCGCCGGTGTTCAGGAAGGCGTTGGAGACGGCCGTGAAGACCGCGCCCGGCGTGTCCGCGCCGTCCGCCTCGAGGTTGACGGCGGCCCGGCGCACGGCGGAGCCCAGATTCGTCCCGTAGTCCCCGTCTCCGGCCCGGCGGTCGAGCTCGGTCAGCACGGCGCCGCGCCGCTCGATCTCGGCGATGAACCGCTCGGCCCAGGCCCGCGCGTCGATGGTGGCGTCCATGCCCGTACTCCCGTCTGTCACCAGGTCAGCGCCGGCGTGCGGACCGGCGCGTCCCACAACTCGACCAGCTCGTCATCGGCGCGCAGCAACGTGATCGAACAGCCGCGCATGTCCAGCGACGTCACGTACGAGCCGACGAGCGAGCGGGCCACGTCGACGCCCAGGTCGTCCAGGATCGTGGTGAGCTCGCCGTGGACGGCGGCCAGCTCCAGGTCGTGCGTCGATCCGAGGCCGTTGACGATGGCGATCACCGTGTCGCCGTGACCGAGCTCCAGCGTCTTGACGATCGGCCGCGTGAGCTCGCCGACGAGGTCGCGGACCGGGCCGTACGGCCGGCGCGCCACGCCGTGCTCACCGTGGATGCCGACACCGAACTCGATCTCGTCGTCGGCCAGGTCGAACGACGGCCGGTCCTGCCCCGGCTGGGTGCAGGAGGCCAGCGCGAGGGCCAGGGTGCGGGCCGAACGGGTCACCCGCTCGCCCAGTGCGAGCAGGTCGTCGAGGGACGCTCCGCGTTCGGCGGCGGCGCCGCAGATCTTCTCCACCGCGACGACCGCGGCCGTGCCCCGGCGTCCGGGACCGCCCTCGTCCTGCCCGTCCGTGGCCAGGTCGTCGTCCACGAGGACGGTGCGGGTCTCGATGCCCTCATCTGCGGCCAGTTCGGCGGCGATCTGGAAGTTGAGGACGTCACCGGTGTAGTTCTTGACGATCAGAAGCACGCCCTGACCGCGGTCGGCGGCCTCGATCGCCGCCTTGATCTGGTACGCGGTCGGGCTGGCGAAGACCGCGCCCGGTACCGCCGCGTCGAGCATGCCCTCGCCGACGAAGCCGACGTGCAGGGGCTCGTGACCGGAGCCGCCGCCCGAGACGAGGGCGACCTTGGACCCCTCCCGCCGGGCGCGGACCACGAACGCCGGGTCCTCGTTGTGGCGGACCAGCGCGGGATGGGCGCGCGCGAACCCCCGCAGCGCCTCCGGCACGAGGTCGGCCGGATCGTTCACCAGCTGTCGTACGGGCATGGCTCCTCCTTCACACGTCGGGTCGGCAGGGAGACACCCGAACTACTTCGACATGACCGCATAAGATTCGATAATGCCGAATGGCCTGAATTTAGGACGTCGGCCTGCTGTTGTAAAGTGCGATCGGCAGGCGGGCCGGGGGGACGACCGGAAGAGGGCGCGGATGATCCAGTCCGTCGATCGGGCGATCCGGGTCCTGGGCGTCCTACAGGCCGAGCGCCACCTGAGCCTGTCCGAGATCGCGGCCCGGCTGGAGCTCGCGCCGTCCACGGTCCACGGCATCATCAAGACCCTGCAGGCGCACGGCCTGGTGCTCCAGGAGCAGGGCTCCGCCCGTTACCGCCTCGGCCCGGCGGTGCTGAAGCTCGGCAACGTCTACCTCGACACGCTGGAGCTCCGCTCCCGGAGTCTCACCTGGGCCGGCGAGCTCGCCCGAAGCACCGGCCACGCCGTTCGCACCGGGGTGCTGCTCCCGGAGGAGGTCATGATCGTGCATCACGAGCCACGACCCGACGGGTCCCGGCAGATGCCGGAGGTCGGCATCGTGATCCCCGCCCACGCGAGCGCGCTCGGCAAGGCGATCCTGGCCTACGCGCCCGACCAGGCCCGAGCGCTCGAGGCCGGCGGCCCGCTGCGCAGCATGACGCGGGACACGGTGACCGACCCGGCCGAGTTCGGCGCGGAGCTCGATCGGGTACGCGCCGACGCCCTCGCCGTCGAACAGGAGGAGGCCGTCATCGGCGAGTGCGGCCTGGCGGCGCCCATCTTCGACAGCTCCCGGACGGTCGTCGGCGCCATCGGCGTGGTGATCCCCATGCTCGAATGGCCCGCGCCCGACGCCGCCGCCGGCGCCGTACGGGAGGCCGCCCGCGCCATCTCCCGCGAGCTCGGCGCGCCCGGCTGGCCCGTACGGCCCGAGCGGTGACCCCCCCGGCCGCGCGCCGGCGTGCCGGGAGCGGAGCGGCTCAGGACTCGGCGGCGACGACGTCGAGGGCGTGCGCCAGATCGTCCGGGTAGGGACTGTCGAACTCCACCCACCGGCCCTCGGTCGGGTGCTCGAACCCGAGGCGTACGGCGTGCAGCCACTGCCGGGACAGCCCGAGCCGGGCGGACAGGGTCGGGTCGGCGCCGTACAGGAAGTCGCCGACACAGGGGTGGCGGACCGCCGACATGTGCACGCGGATCTGGTGGGTGCGCCCGGTCTCCAGCTTGATGTCCAGCAGGCTCGCGGCCCGAAATGCCTCAATCGTGTCGTAGTGGGTCACCGAGGGCCGGCCGCCCGCCACCACGGCGAACCGGCCGTCCCCGGAGGGGTGCCGGTCGATGGGCGCGTCGATGGTGCCGCGCAGCGGGTCGGGATGCCCCTGGACGAGCGCGTGGTACCGCTTGTCGACAGTCCGCTCCTTGAACGCGCGCTTCAGCCGGGAGTAGGCGATCTCGCTCTTGGCCACGACCATCGCCCCGGTGGTGTTGGCGTCGAGGCGGTGGACGATGCCCTGCCGTTCGGCGGCGCCGCTCGTGGCGATCGTGTGGCCGGCGCCGAGGAGACCGCCCAGCACGGTCGGTCCGGTCCAGCCGGTGGTGGGGTGGGCGGCGACGCCGATCGGCTTGCTCACCACGACGATGTCGGCGTCCTCGTACAGGATCGACATGCCCGGGACCGGCTCGGGCTCGGGCAACGGCGCGGACGGCGGCGCCGGCAGCGTCACCTCGAGCCAGGTGCCCGCCTGCATGCGGTCGGACTTGGCGGCCGTCCTGCCGTCGACGAGGACGTCACCGGCCGCGATGACCTCCGCCGCGCGGCCGCGTGACAGCCCGAAGAGCCGGGCCAGGGCGGCGTCGAGCCGCTCCCCCTCCAGGCCGTCGGGCACGGGCAGGCTGCGGTGCTCGCCCATCAGTGCTTCGCGTCCGGGACGGAGGACGATCCCTTGCCGGCCGGGCCGGAGGGTGCTCCCCCGGCAGCCGGGCCGTCGCCCTCCGGCGTGCCGCCCTGGGCGGCCTCGCCCGCGTCGCCGGCCGGGCCTCCCTCGGGGGCAGGAGCGGCCCCGCCGCCCCGGCGAAGACCGGCGCTCCTCACGACGACGAGCCGGGGAGCGGCACCCCGTCGGGCCGCGCGCCCGGCGGCGGGGC
>NZ_JBFAUT010000072.1:0-41227 GCF_040679475.1 Actinoallomurus sp. NPDC052274 | reverse complement strand
CGCCGCGCGCAGGTTGTGGACGAAGAGGGACCGAACGGCGTACGCCCGGCCGAGGCGCTTGCCGTCGTAGTGCCGGTATCCGATGTCGTGGATGACGCTCGTCACGTCGAGAACACCTCTTCGATGCGGTGGCGGCGGTTCTCCATGCGGACGAGCGCCAGGCCGAGGTCGGCGACCGAGTCGCGTACGACGTCGTAGGTGGTCTCGCCGGCGATGTCGACGAGCAGCAGGCGGCCGTCCGGGCGGACGTGCAGCCCGGTCCGTGCGAGGTGCTCGCCGAGGCGGTCCATCTCCTCCTCGACCTCGACCGCCAGCACGCCGCTGGCCTGGGTGAACGCCGAGACCGCCTGCGACCGCAGCAGCCGCCCGCCGTCGATGATCACCAGGTGGTCGGCGACGCGTTCGAGCTCGCCGAGCAGGTGGGAGGTGACGAGGACGCTGATGCCGAACTGGCCGCCGATCCGCCGGACCAGGGCGAGCATCTCGTCGCGGCCGGCGGGGTCGAGCCCGTTGGTGGGTTCGTCGAGGAAGACGAGCTTCGGGTCGTGGACGAGGGCCTGGGCGAGCTTGACGCGCTGCCGCATACCGGTCGAGTAGCCGCCGATCGGGCGGTACCGCTCCTCGTACAGACCGACGTGGCGCAGGGTGTCGGCGGCGCGCTCGCGGGCGGCGGTGGCCGGCAGGCCGGAGATCCGGGCGACGTGCACGATGAACTCGGTGGCCGACACGTCCGGTGGCAGGCAGTCGTGCTCGGGCATGTAGCCGACCAGCTCACGGATCTTCATGGACTCGCGCGCGGTGTCGAGGCCGAGCACCTGGGCCTGCCCGCTCGTGGGTTCGAGGAGGCCGAGCAGGATCTTGATGAGCGTCGACTTGCCCGCGCCGTTGGCTCCGACGAGCCCGACGACACCGGGTTCGACGTCGACCGTCAGCTGATCCAACGCGAGCACGCCGGGGAACCGCATGGACAGCCCCCGCGTGGCGATGATGGACATGATCCGAACCTAGTGGAGCGGCGGTACGCCCGTCGTCACTCTTCGGCACTACGCTTCGCCCCCCTTTGGGATGACTGCGCGCGCCTTCCGGATGATGCCCCGATAGTCCGATGGCGGACGCGCGGTCGGCGCGTCCGCCATCGGACGGTGCCCGGCCGGTGGGCGGTGCTCCGCCACCGGACGGTTTTCAGCCGGCGGGCGGTGCTCCGCCGGCGGCGGCGATGCCGGGAGGCGCGGCGGCGAGGGCCGCCTTGATCGCGTCGATGAGCGCCAGCGCCGACTCCTCGGTGAGCTCCACCGCGACCCGTGCTCCCGGGCCGAGCTCCGGCGCGGTGAAGTCGATGTTGACGGTGTGCTCGAAGGGCGCGTGGAACGGATGGTCGACGTACACGGCCGCCTGCGTCAGGGGGAACCAGCCGTCGGGTCCCTTGCCGCTGCCCGCCATCGTGACCAGCTCAGTGACGTAGGTGCACATCTCAGGCCCCCAGGTAACGGTCGAACCAGCCGAAGACGCGCTGCCAGCCGTCGTTCGCGGCCTCCGGCCGGTAGGACGGCCGGTCGACGGCGAAGAACGCGTGGCCGGCGCCCTCGTACACGTGGAAGTCGTACGTCTTGCCGTGCTTCTTCAGCGCCTCCTCCAGCTCCTTGACCTGGTCGGGCGAGGGGTACTGGTCGTCGGCGCCGAACAGGCCGAGCAGCGGGCAGGACAGGTTCGGGGTGCGGTCCACGATGGGCCGTACCGCCATCGGGAAGTTCTCGGGCACTTCGCCGACGACGAAGGCGCCATAGCAGTCCACCGCCGCGTCGAGCTCGAGCGAGCAGGCGGCCAGGAAGGACTGGCGCCCGCCGGAGCAGTACCCGATGGTGCCGACCTTGCCGTTCGAGGAGGTCAGGCTCCTGAGGTAGCGGACGGCGGCGTCGACGTCGCCGACGAGCCGCTCGTCCGGCACGCCGCCCGCCGCCCGGGAGGCGGCCGCCGCGTCGTCCGGAGAGGCGCCGGGCGCCTCCCGGTAGTGCAGGTTCGGCATGATCGCCGTGTAGCCGTGCGCGGCGAGCTTGCGCACGATCTCCTTGCTCGGCTCGTCGTAGCCGGGCATGTGGTGGATCACGACCACGCCTCCGTACGGGCCCGGTCCGAGGGGCCGGGCGAGGTACGCCTCGATCGGGTCGCCGCTGTGGCCGGTCAGCGGGATCGTTTCGGCCATCGTCGCGTCGTACATGGTTAGCAAGGCTACCGATCCCCGGCGCCGCCGGATGGGGCACTCGAATCCGCGGACTCCCGCACCGCCGACCGCCCTGCACAGCCCAAATCGCCAGATTTCGTGATCGTCAGATATGGCAGCATTCATCCGTCAAACCTGGGCAAAAAGCCAGCAAAAATGAGGTGAGGATCATGCTGTCAAGGCGCGTATGGGCGATGTCGCTCGTGATCCCGGCGGTGCTCGCCGCGGGATGCTCGGCCAACGGGGTCCAACCCACCGGCGGGGGAGGCTCGGCACCCCACGCGACAAAGGGCGACGAGGCGACCGCCCGCAAAGAGCTGAGCCAGGTCAAGGTCGCGGTCCCGGATCCGATGACGGGATACAGCCGGGACAAGTACGGACCCGCCTGGAAGGACGAAGACCACAACGGCTGTGACACGCGCAACGACATCCTCGCCCGCGACCTGACCCACGTGAAGAAGCGCGACAAGTGCGTCGTCATCTCCGGTGACCTGCGGGACCCCTACGCCGGCAAGGACATCGCCTTCACCAAGGCGCACGCCTCCGAGGTACAGATCGACCACATCTTCCCGCTCGCCCTGGCGTGGCGGATGGGCGCCCACGAGTGGACCACGGACAAGCGCGCGCAGTTGGCCAACGACCCCGGCAACCTGCTCGCCGTCTGGGGCCGCCCGAACATGCAGAAGAGCGACAAGGGGCCGTCGGAGTGGAAGCCCCAGAAGTCGTTCCAGTGCACCTACGCCGAGAAGTTCATCGGGGTCGCGCACACCTACCGGCTGTCCGTGACCCGCGCGGACCGTACGGCGCTGCTGTCGATGCTCGACGCCTGCTGACCCCGACCGGTCGTTCCGGCCCTCCGGAGCCGTGACATTCGTACCGGTCCGCCGTGGATCGATGGATCTGCCGGGCGTACTCCCGTTCCCGCGAGGCTTGTGGCAACAACGAAGCCGAACGAAGGAACGAAGATGGCGCAGATCCTGGCGGCCGGCCGACCCGCCGCGAAGGGGACGGACACCGCCTTGGCGGACCGTCCGCAGGCTGGGGAGGCCGCCCCGGCGGACCGTCCGCAGGCGACGGACACCGCGTCGGTGGACCGGTCCACGGGGCGGCGACTGGCCCGCAACCTGACGCCGCTGGTGGTCGACGTCGCCATCCCCACGGGCGGGTACTACCTGCTGCACAAGGGCCTGGGCGTGGACGTGGTCACCTCGCTGGCGCTCAGCAGCGTGGTCCCGGCGGTGCACACGGTCGTCGACGCGGTCCGCCACCGCGTGTTCAACGGCCTGGCGGGCCTGATGCTGGCGGTCAACGTCGTCGGGATCGTGCTCAGCTTCGTGACCGGCGACGCCCGGCTGATGCTGGCCAAGGACTCCGGCGTGAGCAGTGTGATCGGCCTCGGCATCCTGATCTCCGCCTTCCGCGGCCGCCCGCTGATGTCGGCCGGCCTGAAGCCCTTCATGACCAAGGGCGATCCCGCGAGGATCGCCGCGTGGGACCGGCTGGCCGCCGGATCCGCGGCGTTCCACCGCCTCGAACGGCGGTTCACCGTCATCTGGGGCCTGGCTCTTCTCGGCGAGTGCGCCGCCCGCCTGGTCGGCGCGTTCACCCTGCCCGTCGACACGATGGCCTGGCTGTCGACCGTCATCCTGCTCGGCGCCATCGCCGTCGGCATCGTCGTCGGCGGAACCGCCAGCGGACCGATGGAAAAGCTCGTCGCCGCCGAGACCGCGTCCTGACCCCGGAAGGAAGACGACCATGCGCGCCAAGGGCATCAACTACGACACCGGCTTCCATCCCGGCGGACGCGCCAGCCGGGAGACCTTCGACCCCGACGTCGTACGGCGGGAGATGCGGATCATCGCCGACGACCTGCACTGCACCGCCGTACGGATCTCCGGCGGCGACCCCGAACGGCTCACCGTCGCCGCCGAGCACGCCGCCGCGGCCGGCCTGGAGGTCTGGTTCGCCCCGTTCCCCTGCGAACTGACGGCGGAGCGGATGCTCCCGCTCTTCACCGACTGCGCCGAACGGGCCGAGGACATCCGGCGCGGCGGCGCCGAGGTGGTCCTCGTCACCGGCTGCGAGGTCAGCCTCTTCGCGGCCGGCTTCATCCCCGGCGACGACGTGTACGCCCGGATCGACGCGCTCGTCTCCGGCGACCCCGCCGTGTACGCGACGATGCGCGAGGTCCCCGCCCGGGTGAACGCCTTCTTCGCCGAGACGGTGGCGGCGGCCCGCAAGCGGTTCGGCGGCCGGATCACGTACGCCGCGGGCCCCTGGGAGGACATCGACTGGACGCCCTTCGACCTGGTCGGCGTCGACGCCTACCGCGCCGAGGAGAACGCCGACCGCTACGTCGGGGAGCTCCGCGCGCACTTCCGGCACGGCAAGCCGGTCGCGGTCACCGAGTTCGGCTGCTGCACCTACCGCGGCGCCGCCGCCCGCGGCGGGATCGGCTGGACGATCGCCGACCGGGAGGCGGACCGCCTGGACGGCGTCTACGTACGCGACGAGGCGGAGCAGGCGACCTACATGCGCGAACTACTGGAGATCTTCGAGCGGGAAGGCGTCGACAGCGCCTTCTGGTTCACCTTCGCCGGATACAGCCTGCCGCACCGCGCCGGCGACCCGATCCACGACCTGGACCTGGCCTCGTACGGCGTCGTCAAGGTGCTGGAAACCGGCCACGGCACCACGTACCCCGACCAGACCTGGGAACCGAAGGAGTCCTTCCACACCCTTGCCGCCGCCTACGCCGGCTGAGGCGACCGTTACCGTGTCACCTCGGTAGGACGAGATCGGAAGGTGCGGGGATGACGGTCTGCATGCTGGCCCGGGCGTTCGTGAACGCCGAGGGGGAGTACGGAAACCCGGCCCTCGTCGTCATCGAGCCCGACGGCGCGTCCGTGACCGCGGACGAACGCCAGGCCCTGGCGACCCGACTGGGAATCCCCGCGACCGTCTTCGTCCGAGACGACGCCCGCGGCGTCGTGGCCATCCACGGTTCGTACGGTCAGGCGATCCGCTTCGGCGGTCACCCCCTGCTCGCCACGGTCGAGGTCCTCCACCGGCTCGGCTCCCCGGTCACCGAACTCGTTCCGGAGGCCGGACCGGTCGCCTGCCGCCGCGACCAGGACGGCACCGTCTGGATCACCGCCCCGGCGGCGTGGTCCAAGCCCTGGCGTCACCTGGAGATGGACCGGCCCGAGACCATCGACGCGCTCACCGGACTCCCGGAGGGCGAGGACTTCACCCAGGTCTGGGCCTGGATGGACCGTACCGCCGGTCGCGTACGCGCCCGGCTGTGGGCACCCCGGATCGGCAAGGGCGAGGACGAGGCGTGCGGCAGCGCCTCGATGCTGCTCACCCTCAAGCTGGGCCGCCCACTCGAGGTCGTCCACGGGCGGCACGGCGCCCTCATCCGGACCAACCCGATCGACGACGTCCGCGTCGAACTGGGCGGACGCTGCGTCGTCGATTCCCCCACTCCTGAGCTCACCGCCCAGATCACCGACTTCTACGCGACGGCGGGCGCCCGAGCGAACTCCGGTGATCGGCGCTGAGGCGACGACGACACGCGCCGCCACGACAGAACGCTCGGCCAACGCGCCGTCAGGCTCGCGGCATGTACCGTTCGCCCGGATCGGCAAGCGAGATCACCGAGCATCCGGTACGCCCCCGTGGCAGGCCTCCGGAAAACGGCGACCGCCACCTGAGCGCCCCGGATTCCGGTCGCTGAGACGACCAAAAGTCTCGGCACAGACCGGAGCCGACCCGGCGACCAAGGCCGACGCCCCACCGAGCGGGTCTCGCCGGCGATGGCTGCGGACGCCTCACCAACCGCGGCCGCGCCTCGCTCACCGTCTCACCGAACGCGGAAACGCCTCGCTCCCCGTCGACCACCTGTCCACCGCGCGGGTGGCTCGTCGCGCCGACGCCCCGACCGACTTCTGCCGATCCAGGGATGAGCGCTTCGGCGGCGTCAGCGTCCCCGCGCTCCGCGCGCCGGCAGAGCGCGGCGGCGCATGCCTGAGCCATCCGCACGAGGCGGCGGTGGGCGATGAGGCCCCGTGTGGGATGAGGTAGGCGACGGGGGCGGGGCAAGGCGGGCCCATGCGCCTCGCCGCCTCCTCATCTGAGCTGCGACCGCCGACCCCTGGGACTCGCATGAGGAACGCGGTCATGACGAGTGCCGCGTGAGCCGATGGCTCGGTCAATGGACCGTCCGGCTTGCGGGATGTGAGGTTTGTCGGGCGGGAGTGGTCGCGTTTACCGAGCATTCGGTACACCGCTTGGCGCTCACGACACTGGCGTCTCCGGCTTGTGGTACGTGAGGTTGTCCGGGGCGGCGGGGCGCGGTTAGTGAGCGCTCGGTACGCCACCCGGGGCGGGGCCTTGGGTAGCGCGGCGATTTCGGCACCAGCGCCCCAGATCCTCGTCGCTGGGACGACGAAAAGTCTAGGCACAGACCTGAGCGGGGTCCGGTGCCCGCGGGCGCGCACGGTCCCTTATCGACCACCGGTGCACCGGGTCACGCGCCCCGTGGCCCATCGTGCCGACGCTGCGATCGACTTGCCCGCCGATCCAGGCGATGAGCGCTCCGGCGGTGGCAGCGTCTCCGCGCCCCGTGCGCGCCGACAGCCGCGAAGGGCGGCGGCGAACGCCGGAGTCGTGCGGGCGAGGCGGCGGTGGGCTACGCGGATCGCGGCAAGGCTGGCACATGCGCCTCCCGCCTCTTCCAGAACTGCGACCGCGAAGCCCCTCAGCATCAGACGAACGGTCTGAGAAAGGCGGTCATGACGAGCGCCGCCTGAACCGAAGACTCGGTCAACGGGGCCTCCGGCTCGCGGTACGTGGGGTTTGTTCGGGGCTGGGGTCGCGGTTACCGAGCATTCGGTACGCCGCTTGGTGCTCACGACACTGGCGCTCCGGCTTGTGGTATGTGAGGTTTGTCCGGGGCGGCGGGGCGGCGGGGCGGCGGGGCGGCGGGGCGGCGGGGCGGTTACCGGGCGCTTGGTACGCCACCCGGGGTGGGACCTTGGGGAGCGCGGCGGTTTCGGTACCAGCGCCCCGGATTCTCGTCGCTGGGACGACGAAAAGTCTCGGCACAGAGCCGAGTAACCCTGGCGTCACCTGGAGATGGACGACGCTCGATGCTGACCGGGCCGGTCGCGTATGTGCACGGCTGTGGGTGCACCGGATCGGCTAGGGAGAGGACGAGGCGTGGGGCAGCGCCTCGATGCTGCTCATCCTCACTTGTGCCCCGAGTTTTGGTCGCTGGAGCGACGGAAACTCGGGGCGCAGAGCTTCAGGTAGATGGGGCGGTGCTCTCGGTCACGAAATCGCGGAGTAGGGGGAAGGACTTCTCGGGGGCCTCGCGGAAGACGCCGTGGCCGGTGTTCGGGAGGACGTGCAGCTGAGCCGGAGCGGCGGTGATCGCGTCGGTGAGGCGGCGGGCGGCCGGTTCGGTGGCGACCGGGTCGTCCGCGCCGGCGAGGACGAGCGTCGGGCAGGTCAGCCGGTCGAGCCGGTCCCAGGGATCGAACCGAGCGGCGAGGACGTGCCTGAAGTGTTCGAGGACGTCGTGGTTCCACTCGATTCGGGCCAGGCGGTCGGCGGCGTCCGGGTCGCCGCCGGGCTTCCGGGAGTACAGCGGAAGACAGACGCTCTCCCACGCCGCGCGGATTTCGTCGCCGCTCTCGCCGGTCCAGTAGCGGCGGGCCACCTCGCGGGCCTCGTCGCCGCCGAGCCGTTCGAACACGGCCAGCCGCTCCTCGGTGGGGCCCGGCATCACGCTGTCCAGGACCAGCTTGGACACGCGTTCCGGGTGACGCAGGGCCGCCGTCAGGGCGACCCACCCGCCGCTGGACGTGCCCACCAGGGTCGGGTCGACGATGCCGAGGGCATCGCAGAAGTCGACGACGTCGTCCGCCCACCGGTCCCACGTCCAGGACCCGGGACCGGCCCGGTCGGACCGGCCGCTGCCCCGCTGGTCCAGGTACACCACCTGGGCGAACTCGGTGGCCGCGCCGAACCCCGGCTTGAACACCGAGTGGTCGGCGCCAGGGCCGCCGTGCAGCACGACGATCGTCGGCCGCTCCACCATGGTCGCCCCGGCCGGGACGAGCTGACACCCGTCAACGTCGAAATAGAGAACGACGTCATTCACACGGACCCGCACCGCCCCATTGTGGGGGACTCCGGGACCCGTGAACTGGCCGACATCGGTCCTTGCCGTCTCTGTTGACGGCGGAAACCGGCGAACCGGACACCGCGCCGCCCCTTCCGGCGACAATGAGGCAACGGCGACTACGAAGTGGTTCCGCCGACGTCGAACCAGACCATCAGCCAGCCGTTTCCCAGCACCTCGAAGCCGCAGTCCTGGGCTAGTGCCTGCATGATCGGGAGGCCGCGTCCGGCCTCGCCGTACGGGTCGTCGACGTGGTGCGGGAGAGCGCCGCCGCCCCGATCGATCACCTTGATCCGTACGACGGTCTTCGTCACGAACACGAGGACCGTAATAGTCTTTCCGCGGCTGTGCCGGACGCTGTTCGTGAATGCCTCCGAGAGCAGGAGAACGGCGTCGTCGCACGCCGGATGCGTCGCGCCGAGCGTCCCGGTGAGCCACCGCCTCGCGTCCGACACCGTCTCGCGCGTCGCGGGGAAGGTCTGGGCGTACATGCGCTTCCTGCCGGGGAGGCGTTCGCAGATTTTCTGATCCATGCGCACAGCCTGGCCTCGGAGAATTACCCTCGGCTACAGTTCGAATGCTCCACGTGAAGATCGAGCCCTCCATCTGTCTGGAGCCCCCCATGAGCAGCGAGCCCATCGACCCGAAGTCCTCTGCCCGCGCGTTCTACGCGGTCCAGCTCAAGCGGCTGCGCACGGAACGGAAGCTCACCCAGGCCGAGCTCGGCGGCCATCCCGCCGTCATGGTCTCCGACAAGCTCATCGGCCACGTCGAGAACTGCTACCGCCCTCCGACCCACCGCCTCTCCAAGGGCCTGGACAAAGCGTTCGAGCTGAGTGAGTTCTTCGAGAGTCTGTACGTCGCGATCAAACGCGAATCCGGAATCCCGTCCCAGTTCTGGGACTACGCGGAGCAGGAAGCGATCGCCTGCGGCATCAAGTCTTACCAGCATTTCCTGATTCAGGGACTAGTACAGACCGAGGAGTACGCTCGTGAGGTTCTACGAGCGGGCCAGCGTCCAGATCGCCTCGATGAGCTGGTCGCGGCACGACTCCGCCGACAGGAAATCCTGCGTGGTGATGACCCGCCGTGGTTCACCGTTCTCTTGGATGAGGCCGTCATCCGGCGCCTCGTCGGCGACCGCGGAATCATGCGGCGGCAGCTAGAACACCTTCTGATCACGATGGAGGAGCCGAACATCACCCTCCGGATCGTCCCCGCTGGAGCTCCGGTCTATTTGTCTGGGGCATTCAATCTATTGAGCTTTCACGAGGCGCCGAGCATCGCCTATGTCGAAGGCGTCGGTGGCCACGGCCAGATCATCGAGCCCGGCAGACAGGTCAGTGACCTTGAAGTACTGTTCGATCAAGCTGGCGCTCAAGCCCTGCCGGTCGGGGATTCGGCGAAGCTCATCCTGGCGGTCTTGGAGGATCTGTGAGCACTATCCGCGCCTTGGCGGCATGGCGTAAGAGCAGTCACAGCGGTCAGGAAGGCACCGACTGCGTCGAAGTTCTGCTGCTCGACAGGGCGACTGCTGTCGGCCTCGAGTGATTCTGGGCCTGATCTTGCGGTAGACCGGCAGCTATGACGGAGCGTGTGCTGTCGGGAGCGGGTCGGGGTGTGGGATGGCTGCGCTGGCGGTTCTGATCGGGTTGCAGGCGTCGGGGAAGACGACGTTCTTCCGGCAGACGCTGACCTCGGAGTATGTGCACGTCAGCAAGGACCACTTCCCGAGGGCCCGGCGGCGGCAGGCGCGGCAGATGCGGCTCGTGGAGGAGGCGCTGGCGGAGGGGCTGAGCGTCGCCGTCGACAACACCAACCCCTCGCCCGAGGAGTGGCGGCCGCTGGCCGAGGCCGCGCGGCGGTACGGGGCGAAGGTGGTCGGTTACTGGTTCCCGCCCGACGTCGCCGCTTCGCTGCGCCGCAACTCCTCGCGTAGCGGGAAGAACCGGGTGCCCGACGTCGGCGTCTTCGCCACTCTCAAGCGTCTGCGCCGCCCGCAGCCGTCGGACGGCTTCGACGAGCTGTACGAGGTCCGGATCGACGGCGCGGGCGGATTCGACTTGCGGCCGTTGGCCCAGGAGGCGAGGGAGTGAGGAACGACCTCCTGGCGCGACGGCCTCAGGCGGGCTGCAGGACGGCCTGGATCTCCAGGATGATCTGGATCTTCTCCCCGAGGGCGACGCCGCCGCCGGGGATCGGGCCGTTGTAGCTGACGCCGAACTCCATCCGGTCGATCTCGCCGGTGGCGGTGAACCCGGCGCGGGCGCCCACGGCCGGGTCGGCGGCGAACGGGTCGACACCGAAGCCGTTGATCTCCAGTTTCAGCGGGACCGGCCGGGTGACGCCCTTGAGCGTCAGCTCGCCCTCCATGAGGAAGTCGTCACCGTCAGGCCTGATGCCGGTCGAGCGGTAGGTCATCGTGGGGTGCTTCTCGACCTCGAAGAAGTCGGCGTTGCGCAGGTGCTCGTCCCGCGGGGCGTTGGCGGTGTCGATCGAGGTCATGTCGACGGTGGCGGTCACCTCGGACTTCAGCGGGTCCGCGGCGGTGACGATGCGGCCGTCGAAGCGGGTGAAGTGGCCGCGCACCTTGCTGATCATCAGGTGCCGGACGACGAAGCCCACGTGGGAGTGGGCCGGGTCGATCGTCCAGGTGCCGGCCACGTAGCCGGGGATCTCGATCAGGTCGGCGGTCATCGTTGCTCCTTGGGTGCTTCGGGAAGGTTCCTCACCTCCATCGACGAAACAGCCCGGCGAAGTGTGAGGCGCCCAGAAGCGAGCCGCGCCTCTCGGCCCGGTGTACCGGAGCGGTGGCTGAGTAATGTGCGGATGTGATCACATTCGCGAACGCCCGGGTGGTGACCGTCCGCCGGGTGCTGGAGCCCGGCTGGCTGGCCGTCGAGGACGGGCGGATCCGGGGTGTGGGCGCCGGCGACCCACCGCCCGGGGACGGGCCGGTGCATGACCTCGGTGGCCGGTACGTCCTGCCCGGGTTCATCGACCTCCACATGCACGGCGGGGGCGGTGCGCAGATCACCACGGACGACGCCGAGGAGATCCTCGCCGCGGTGGCCTTCCACCGCGCGCACGGGACGACCCGTACGCTGGCCAGCCTGGTCACCGACGAACTCGACCGGATGGCCGCGTCGGTCCGTACGATCGCCGAGATCATCCACGGCTCCGCCGATCCCTCGATCGTCGGCGTCCACCTCGAAGGACCCTTCCTCAACCCCGCCAAGCGGGGGTCGCACCACGCCGAGTTCCTGCTGCCCCCGGACGTCACGGCGCTGCGGCACCTGCTGGCCGCCGGGGACGGCACCGTACGGGTCGTGACGCTCGCGCCGGAGCTGTCCGGCGGGATGGATCTGCTGCGGGAGGTCGTCTCGGCCGGGGTGATCGCCGCGGTCGGGCACACGACGGCCGACTTCGACCAGGCCCGGCAGGCGTTCGCGTCCGGGGCACGCCTGGCGACGCACCTGTTCAACGCGATGCGCGACTTCCACCACCGCGAACCCGGCCCGGCCGGCGCCGCGCTCGCCGACGACGCCGTCACCTGCGAGCTGATCAACGACGGCTTCCACGTCCACGAGGAGGCGGTCCGCATCGCGGTGAACGCCGCGGGCGCGGAGCGGATCGCGCTCATCACCGACGCCACCCCGGCCGCCGGTATGACCGACGGCGACTTCCACCTCGGGCCGGTTCCGGTGTTCGCCCGCGACGGCAGGGTGACGCTGTCCGACGGCACGATCGCGGGCAGCACGCTGACGATGGACGCCGCCGTCCGGCACGCGGTCCACTGCGTCGGTCTCCCGATCACCACGGCGGCGATCGCGGCGGCCACGACCCCGGCCACGGTCCTCGGCATCGCCGACCGTACGGGCAGCGTCCATCCCGGCAAGGACGCCGACCTCGTCGTCCTGTCCGACCGGCTACGCGTCGAGACGGTGCTCCGGGTCGGCGCGGTCGTCCACGGGAGCCTGCCCTAACGCCGCGCGGGCGCGGTCTCCGGGCGGTCGGTGGTCTCGGCGGAGACCTCGGTCAGGAGGCGCAGGGCCGCCGCGGACGGCGAGCCGGGCTCGGCCGACCAGACCATGACGCGCTGGCCCCGGTCGTCCGGCAGCGGCATGACCTCCTCCGACAGGGTCAGCGCGCCGACCAGCGGGTGGCGGTACTCGCGGGTGTTGTACGCGCAGTCGCCGACCGGATGCGTCGACCACAGCGCCGCGAACTCCGGGCTCTTCATCGCCAGCTCGCCGACCAGCGCGGTCAGGTTCGGGTCATCGGGGTACCGGCCGGCGGCCAGCCGCAGGTAGGCCACGGCGTCCCGCGCCTTCTTCCGCCAGTCCGCGTACAGCTCCCGGGTGTGCGGGTCCAGGAACAGCAGCCGCGCCATGTTCGGCCGGTCGGCCGGGCGGTCCGGCGCGTCGAGGTCCAGGTGCCCGGCGAGCAGCGCGTGGGCCATCGGGTTCCACGCGAGGGCGTCCGTGCACCGCCCGATCACCATGGCGGGCACGTCCCCGAACGACTCGATCATCATCCGTACGCCGGGCCGTACCCGCTCCGGCCGGGGACGCCGACGGGCGGCCGGTTCGGGACGGGCGAGACCGCGCAGGTACGCGCGCTCGTCCTCACCGAGGTTGAGCGCGCGGGCGACCGCGTCGAGGACGGCGTCGGAGGCGTTCTGGCTCTGCCCCTGCTCCAGCCGCGTGTAGTACGCCACGCTGACGCCGGCCAGCTGGGCGAGCTCCTCGCGCCGCAGTCCGGGCACCCGGCGCCGCCCGCCGTAGTAGGCCAGCCCGACGTCCTCGGGCCGTAGCCGCGCGCGACGAGATCGCAGGAAGTCTCCGAGTTCGGGCCGTTTGTCCATGTCCCCGAGTATGTCGTCTCTCCCGGCGCCGAGCCTGACCCTGCCAGTGGTACCAATCCGCGGCGTACGCAAGACAGAGGGCTGGGTACGGCCCGCCGCGCGGCGCAGTCTCTTTCCCGACGAACTTCCCATCACGGAAAGGGGCGGTCATGGCCGTCTTGGAAGAGGTCGCCGGGAGGGCCGACGTGAGGCCCCGGATGACGGCGCGGCAGCGCATGGTCCTGGTCCTGTTGCTGGGCGCGCAGTTCATGCTGGCCGTCGACTTCTCGATCCTCAATGTCGCGCTGCCCGCCGTCGGCGACGGCCTGGGATTCGGGCTGCACGCGCTGCAGTGGGTCGCGAGCGGGTTCGCGCTGCCCGCCGCGGGCCTCACCCTGCTGTCGGGGCGGGTCGCGGACCTGTTCGGCCGGCGGCGCATGTTCCTCGTCGGCATGGCGCTGCTGGCCGCGGGGTCGCTGATCGGCGGTCTCGCGGCCACGCCGGCGATGCTGCTCACCGGGCGGGCGCTGCAGGGCGTCGCCACCGCGATCAGCACGCCGGCCGCGCTGTCGCTGCTGACCACCGCGTTCCCCGAGGGGGCACTGCGGGACCGGGCGCTGGGGCTGAACGGCGCGCTGATGTCGGCCGGGTTCACCGCCGGCGCCGTGCTGGGCGGCGTGCTCACCGACCTGCTGAGCTGGCGCTGGGCGTTCCTCGTCAACGTGCCGATCGCGCTGCTGATCTTCGCGGGCACACCGCGCCTCGTCTCCGGCGGACGCGCCTCCGAGGGCGCCCGGCTCGACGTTCCCGGCGCGCTCACGGTCACGGGCGGGCTGCTCGCGCTGGTGTACGGCGTGACGGCGGCGGGGGAGAAGGGCTGGACCGCGCCGGTCACCCTGGCCGCGTTCGGCGTCGCCGTGGCGCTGCTGGTGGCGTTCTGGTTCGCCGAGGCACGGGCGGCGGCGCCGCTGGTCCCGGTGCGGATCCTCCGGCGGCGCACGGTGGTCTGGGGGAACCTCGCCGGGCTGATCGCCTTCCTCACTGAGACGTCGCTCGTCTTCTTGATGACGCTGTACCTGCAGGAGGTCCTGGGCTACTCGCCGCTGGTCACCGGCCTGGCGTTCGGCGTCCTCGGCGCCGGGACGGTCGTCGGCGGCCTGTTCGGCGCACGGACGATCGCCCGCCTGGGCACGTACCGCACTCTGATCGGCGCGTTCGTCCTGCAGGCCGCCGCGACCGCGTCACTGGCCGCGCTCGGTGACGCCCACCGCTGGATCCTGCTGTTCCTCGTCGCCACCTTCGTCGGCGGCGTGGGCAACATGCTGGCGATCGTGGCCTTCATGGTCACCGCGACGTCGGGTCTACCGGACGCCGAGCAGGGGCTGGCGACCGGGCTGGCGACGATGACGCAGCAGATCGGCATCACGATCGGCATCCCGGTCATGAGCGCGATCGCCACCGCCCGTACGAGCGCGCTCGGCGGCCCGCACGCCCAGGCCGTCCTCGGCGGAGTCCGGCTCGCCGTCCTCGCCAACGCCGCGATCGTGCTGGCCGGCGCCCTGCTCATGGCCCTGTTCCTGCGCCGTCGCACGGTGCGCTGACCACCCGCACTCCCCGAAGCCCGCCGCCGGGTTCGGCCCGCACGGCGTCCGCTCCAACGTCTGACGTCCCGATCCGCGAAACGGAAGAAGTCATGCGGTACCTCACACGATCGATCGGCGCGGCCCTGTCCGCGCTCGCCATCGGGCTCCTCGCCCCGCAACCGTCCGGACGGCCGGCCACGGCGGACTCCCAGGTCTCCGCCTGGACGGGCGCCTGGTCGGCCGCAGCCTAATCCGCAGGTCTCGGCCGACGAGCTCATCGGCGGGGTATCGCGCGCTGATCCGGCGGGCGCACGCGCGGCACGTGCGGGTGGTCGGAGCCACGCTGCTGCCGATGAAGGGGTCGGACCACTACGGCCGGCGGTCCGAGGCCGACCGGGAACGGGTGAACGACTGGATCCGGACCTCCGGAGCGTTCGACGCGGTCGCCGACTTCGACCGGGCGCTGGCCGACCCCTCGGACCCGCTCGCCATCCGGGCGGCGTACGACAGCGGAGACCACCTGCACCCGAACGACGCGGGCTACCGCGCCATGGCGCAGGCGATCGACCCGGACCGGCTCTGAACACCGCGGCGCCGGGCGGCAGCCGGCAGGCTCCGCCACGGCGCCGCCGTTCGGGGCCGATCGCGGCGGGCCGCCCGGTGCGATCGGCGCGGGGGAGTCAGGTCAGGACGCTCACCGTCTCCGTCCGGGAGGCGTGCTGACTCCAGAGGTGCTCGGCGACGTCGTCGGGTTCGTGGGTGAGTCCCGGCCCGACGGCGCCGACGACGGTGACCCGGCCGACGTGGATCCCTCGTTGCGGCAACGTCTGTGCGAGCAGGCCGAGGTAGCTCACCAGGCCGGCGTAGGCGACGGCGCTCACGGCACGCTCGGGGCCGGGGCGCACGGCGGCGCCGCCGGTGGTGAACAACAGCGTGCCGGAGCCGCGGTCCAGCATGCCCGGGAGGACGGCCTGGACCACGGCGGTGGCGCCCACGACCGTGAGCGCCAGCGCGTCCCGCACGTCCTCGGCCGTGGTCTCCAGGACGGGCCGGATCAGGCCGATGTCCGGGAGCGGGCTGAAGCAGACGACCTCGGGCGTCCCGAGAGCGGAGGTCAGCTCCCCGAGCGCCCGCGCGACGTCACCGGGGTCGGTGATGTCACCGGTGGCGGCGGTGGCCCGGTGGCCGGCGCCGCGCAGGTCGTCGGCGATGGCGTCGAGGCGGGTCCGGGTCCGCGCGACCAGGCCGACCGGGTGGCCCTCCCGGGCGAAGCGGCGGGCCACGGAGGCGCCGATCCCGGGCCCCGCCCCGACGACGAAGACCGGCCCGCTCACTGGGCGGTCCATCCGCCGTCGACGGCGACGAGCGCGCCGGTGATGAAGCCGGCCGCGTCGGACACGAGGAAGGCGATGGTCTCGGCGACCTCCTCGGGGCGCCCGATGCGACCGATCGGGTGAGCCGGGCCGAAGGAGGCGAGCATCTCGCGGCCGTCGTCCACGACGCCCTCCATGATGTCGGTGTCGATCACTCCGGGCAGCACGGCGTTGGAGCGGATCCCCTTGGAGCCGCCCTCGATGGCGAGCACGCGCGTGATCTGCGCCAGGGCGCCCTTCGACGCGGCGTACGCCGTCTGGGTCTCGAAGGCGACGACCGAGGACACCGAGGCGACCGAGACGATCGCACCGCCGCCACCGGCCTCCATGACGCGGAAGGCCTCGCGTGCCTGGACGAAGTTGCCACGGGCGTTGACCCGCAGGATGCCCTCGAAGTCCTCGACGGTCGTCTGGGTGATCGGCTTGTTGAGGGTGCGGCCCGCGTTGTTCACCAGGATGTCGAGCCGCCCGAAGCGGTCGGTGGCGAGCCGCATGGTCGACCGCGCGAGTTCCTCGTCGGCGACGTCGCCGACCAGCGCCGCCACGTTGCCGGGATCGCTCGCGGCGAGTTCCTCGACCGCCTCGGAGCGGTCGGTGACCACGAGCCGGGCACCGCGTTCGCGC
Organism: Actinoallomurus sp. NPDC052274; assembly: GCF_040679475.1. Lineage (NCBI taxonomy): Bacteria > Bacillati > Actinomycetota > Actinomycetes > Streptosporangiales > Thermomonosporaceae > Actinoallomurus > Actinoallomurus sp. NPDC052274. The sequence goes on along the minus strand of NZ_JBFAUT010000072.1, from coordinate 24,393 downwards.
AGCAGGACGGCCGTGGCGCGGCCGATGCCGCGGGCGGCGCCGGTGACGACGGCGACCCGCCCGGTCAGGTCCCAGGAGGTGGGGAGGGAAGAGTTCTCGTGAGGGGTGATCATGACTTCCTTCATGGTCTTCTTCTGCGGGGTCACGTCAGCGTTGGCGGGCCGGCCGTACGACGATCTCGTTGACGTCGACGTCGGCCGGCTGCGCGAGGGCGTACGAGAAGGCCTCGGCGATGGCGTCCGGCTTGATGGTGTGCGCCCGGTAGGTCCGCATCGCGGCCGCGGCTCCGGGATCGGTGATGGAGTCCGCGAGCTCGGAGGCGACCACTCCGGGAGAGATGGTCGTGACACGGATCGAGGGATCGGCCTCCTGGCGCAGGCCCTCGGTGATCGCCCAGGCGGCGTACTTGGTGCCGGAGTAGACGGCGCTGGTGGGCACCACCTGGTGGGCGCCGATGCTCGCGATCGTGACGAAGTGGCCCCCGCCCTGCTCGGTGAAGACGGGCAGGGCCGCGGCGATCCCATGCAGCAGCCCGCGCACGTTCACGTCGATCATGCGGTCCCACTCGTCGACCAGCAGGGAGTCCAGCCGCGACAGCGGCATGACTCCGGCGTTGTTGACCAGGACGTCGACCCGTCCGAAGCGGTCGCGCGCGAACTCGACGAAGGCGCCGAAGCTCGTACGGTCGGTCACGTCGAGCGGTACCGGGTACAGGCCGCCGCCGGCGGGGGCGGCCTCCTGCGCGGTGCGTTCGGCGAGCTCCCGCAACCGGTCGACCCGCCGCGCGCCCGCGACCACGTGATGTCCTTCGCGGACCAGCCGGGCGGCGATGGCCTCGCCGATGCCGCTGCTGGCCCCGGTGACGAGGACGACCTTGTGCTCGGGTGGGGTCTGGGCCCCTGGGCGGTTCGTTGGCATGACCACCACACTGGGGGCGCCCGCCGGGGTGGGGAAGGGAGGGATCCTCCCTGGGAGTAGCGCACCCAGGAAGCGAGCCGGCCCGCGACCTACGATGGCCGCATGACCTCCTCCGATCTCGGCGCCTACCTCAAGGCCCGGCGGGCCCAGGTCACGCCGGAGCAGGCCGGCGTTCCCAGCACAGGGCACCGCAGGGTCCCCGGCCTGCGGCGCGAGGAAGTGGCATCGCTGGCGGGCGTCAGCGTCGACTACTACGTCCGTCTCGAGCAGGGCCGGGAACGCACACCGTCCGCGCAGGTGGTCGAGGCCCTGGCCGTCGCCCTGCGCCTGCCGGATGACGGCCGCCTGCACCTGTTCCGCCTGGCCGGACTCGGTCCACGCGCCCGCAGCGCCGCCGTGAACGACCACGTCGACCCGAATCTCCTGCAGCTCATGAGCGCCTGGCCGAACAACCCGGCCATCGTCTACAACCGCGCCTTCGACGTCCTCGCGTCGAACGCGATCGCCGACGCGCTCTTCCACGACTGGTCGCACTCGCGCAACCTCATGCACGTCGTGTTCACCGAGCCCGCCGCGCGAAGCTTCTATGTGGACTGGCACGACGTCGCGCGCAACTCGGTGGCCGGCTTCCGGCTCGGTTACGGCGAGGCGCCCGACGACCCGCGCATCCGGCAGGTGCTCACCGAGCTGCTCGAAGAGAGCCCGGAGTTCGCCCGGCTCTGGGCCCGGCACGACGCCCGCGGCAAGGCCCTGGAGAGCAAGCGCTTCCACCACCGCGACGTCGGAGCGCTGACGTTGTCCATGCAGACCTTCGACGTCCGCTCCAGCCCGGGCCAGGAACTCGTCGTCTACCACGCGGAACCGGCATCGCCGAGCAGCGAGGCCCTGAGCCTCCTCGGCTCCCTCGCCGCCGACTCACGTCAGCGGACCTGAGCGTCGCACTGGCAATCGCTGCGTCTAGAGCGCAGCGATTGCCAGTGATCACGGGTTGCGTCGCACCACGACGCCGGGTCAGGCGTCCACGAGCGCTACGAGCTTGGTGACGGTGTTCCAGTTGCGGACGGTCATCGGGACGCCGAGGTGTCGCCCGAGGGTCGGTCCGAGCGTCGAGCGGCCCATCCCGTTGGGGAAGTAAAGATAAAGCACCGATTCGCCCAATCCGACCTCCTCGGGGGCGAAATCGGCGGGTTTGAGGGAGCGGAGCCGTTCCGGGGCCGGCGGCTCGGCCAGGAACGCCACCGCCAACTTGGCCGGGTCGCGGACCTCCAGGGGGTTGCCCTCGACCACCGCGACCAGCTCGGCCGCGGTCCGTACGACGACCGGGACCGCACGGCCCAGCCGGGTCGTGAGAAGGTCCTCGATCGCGGCGGCGATCCGCTCCGTCGGCTCCTCCGGCGCGGTGAACACGGCGTTCCCGCTGTTGAGGTGCGTGCGCACGTCCGCGTAGCCCAGCTCGGCCAGCCACGCGCGCAGGTCGGCCATCGCGACCCTGCTGTTGCCGGTGACGTTCACGCCCCGCAGGAGGGCGACGTAGCGCGCCACCGGCTACTCGACGGTGACGGACTTGGCGAGGTTGCGGGGCTGGTCCACGTCGTGACCCCGCGCGGTGGCCAGCTCGCAGGCGAAGACCTGCAGCGGGACCGTCGCCACGAGCGGCTGCAGGAGCGTCGGCACGGCCGGGACCCGGATCAGCGTGTCGGCGTACGGCGCGACGGTCTCGTCGCCCTCCTCGGCGATGACGATCGTACGGGCGCCGCGGGCGCGGATCTCCTGGATGTTGGAGACGATCTTGTCGTGCAGGATCGGCCGGGCGCGCGGCGGCACGACGACCACCACCGGCAGGTCCTGCTCGATCAGCGCGATCGGGCCGTGCTTCAGCTCGCCGGCGGCGAAGCCCTCCGCGTGCATGTACGCGAGCTCCTTGAGCTTCAGCGCGCCCTCCAGGGCCACGGGGAAGCCGACGTGCCGGCCGAGGAAGAGCACGCAGCGCTCGCCCGCGAGCGACCGGGCCAGCTCGCGGACCGGCTCGACCGTGCCCAGGACCGCCTCGACCTTCTCCGGCATGGTGGCGAGCAGCTGGATCATGGCGAAGACCTCGTCGCCCCACTTGGTCCCCCGGACCTGCGCGAGGTACAGCGCGATGAGGTACACGGCGACGAGCTGGGTCAGGAACGCCTTGGTCGAGGCCACGGCGATCTCCGGGCCGGCGTGGGTGTACAGCACGCCGTCGCACTCGCGGGGGATCGTCGAGCCGTTGACGTTGCAGATGCCGAGCACGTTGGCGCGCTGCTCGCGCGCGTGCCGCACCGCCATCAGCGTGTCCATGGTCTCGCCGGACTGCGAGATCGCGATGACCAGGGTGGTGCGGGTGAGGATCGGGTCGCGGTAGCGGAACTCGCTGGCCAGCTCCACCTCGCACGGGATCTGCGCCCAGTGCTCGATGGCGTACTTGGCGATCATTCCGGCGTGGTAGGCGGTGCCGCAGGCCACGATGATGATCTTTTCGACGTCGCGCAACTGCTGGTCGGACAGGCGCATCTCGTCGAGGGTCAGCCGGCCGTCGGCGCCGACCCGGCCCAGCAGGGTGTCGGCGACCGCCCGCGGCTGCTCGGCGATCTCCTTGAGCATGAAGTAGTCGTGGCCGCCCTTCTCGGCGGCGGAGACGTCCCAGTCGACGTGGTACTCCTTCACCGGTGCCGGGGCGCCGGCGAAGTCGGTGACGGTGACGCCCTCCGGGCGCAGCTCGACGACCTGGTCCTGGCCCAGCTCGATCGCGTCGCGGGTGTGCGCGATGAAGGCGGCGACGTCGCTGGCGAGGAAGTTCTCCCCGGCGCCGACGCCGACGACGAGCGGTGAGTTGCGGCGCGCGCCGACGACGAGGTCCGGCTCGCCCGCGTGCACCGCGACCAGCGTGAACGCGCCCTCGAGCCGCCCGCAGACCCGCCGCATCGCCTCGGTGAGGCCGGCGCCCCTGGTCACCTCCTCCTCCAGGAGGTGCGCGACGGCCTCGGTGTCGGTGTCGGAGGACAGCTCGTGGCCGCGCTCCTCCAGCTCGACGCGGAGGGCGGCGAAGTTCTCGATGATGCCGTTGTGCACGACCGCGACCGCGCCGGTGCAGTCGACGTGCGGGTGGGCGTTGCGGTCGTTGGGCGGCCCGTGGGTGGCCCAGCGGGTGTGGCCGATGCCCGCGCGGCTCTGCGGCGGCGGGCTCTCGGCGAGCGCGTCCCGCAGGTTGACGAGTTTGCCCGCCCGCTTGGTCACCGTCAGTTTCCCGTCGGCCAGCACCGCCGCGCCGGCCGAGTCGTACCCTCGGTATTCCAACCTGGCGAGCCCGTCGACGACGACGTCGAGAGCGGCCTGCGACCCGACGTACCCCACGATTCCGCACATGGCACGCCACCCTAATGGCTCCAGGTGAGCGGGTAGACCAGTGTCGCCCCGACCGTCGTCTTCCGGCAAAGGTCACCAGAAGTTAACTTCAGTAAAGGCTAAGGTTTCCCCCATGATCGCTGATGGGGAGGGCATGCCCAGCCCCTATGTGGAGTTCGGCCGCGAAGAATGGCGCGCACTGCGCGCCGAGATGCCGCTGTCGCTCACTCCGGACGACCTGGAGGCCCTGCGCGGGCTGAACGACCGGACCGACTTCGCCGAGGTCGAGGAGGTCTACCTGCCGCTGGCCCGGCTCATCGGCCTGTTCGCCGCGGCCGACGGCCGCCTGCGGGACGCCGTCGGCGCCTTCCTCGGCGACCCGGTCGCCCCGACCCCGTTCGTCATCGGCATCGCGGGGAGCGTCGCCGTCGGAAAGTCGACCGTGGCCCGCCTGGTGCGGACGCTGCTCGCCCGCGGCCCCGGCGAGCCCAAGGTCGAACTCGTCACCACCGACGGCTTCCTCTACCCGAACGCCACACTGGCCGAGCGCGGGCTGATGAACCGCAAGGGCTTCCCCGAGTCGTACGACCGCCGCGCTTTGCTGGGGTTCGTCTCCGCGGTGAAGGCGGGTGCCGCGGAGCTGTCCGTCCCGGTGTACGACCCGCTGTCCTACGACATCGTCCCCGAGGCCCGTCAGGTCGTCCGGCGGCCCGACATCCTCATCGTGGAGGGCCTCAACGTGCTGCAGACCGCCCGGCCGGGCGGTCTGGCGCTGTCGGACCTGTTCGACTTCTCCATCTACGTGGACGCCCGGGTGAACGACGCCCGCCAGTGGTACATCGACCGCTTCTTCGCGCTCCGGCGCACCGTCTTCACCGACGAGCGCTCGTTCTTCCACCCGTACGCGCGGGTGGACCCGGACGAGGCGGCGGCGTACGCGGAGCGGATGTGGCGGGAGATCAACGAGGTCAACCTCGTCGCCAACATCCTGCCCACCCGCGAGCGCGCCACCCTCGTCCTGTGCAAGGACCACGACCACCGGATCCACCGCGTACGCCTGCGCCGCATCTGACCTCGGTCGGCGGCGGCCGCCCGGCGGGTTCGACCTCGGCCGACGCGCCGGGCCCGTACGGCGGCGAGAGACACTGAACCTCAGCCGGCGCGCCGGGGCCGTACGGCCAGGAGGGAGCAGCAGCCGCCCAGCACGGCGGTCGCGGCCAGGGCGACGCTCGTCACCGCCAGGGCGTGGCCGGTCGGCGGCGCGATGCTCAGGAACACCGTGCCGAACGTCGCGACGCCCACGACCTGGGAGAGCTGGTTCATCGTGACGAGCAGGCCGCTGGCGTCCGCCGCGTCCGCGACCGGCACCTGCGCGAGCGCGAGCGCGAGCATCGGGCTGAACGCCCCGCCCAGGCCGAGGCCGGTCAGGGCCATCGCCACCTCCAGCCCCGCTCCGCCGTGCTGGAAGACCGCCAGCCCCAGGTAGCCGAGGCCCGCGACGAGGAACGCCCCCGGGACCAGCAGGCGGTGCCACCGGGCGGGCACCCGCCGCCAGTTCAGGCTCGCCAGGGCGAATCCGCCCGCACCGGGGATGAAGGACAGCCCGGCGCGCAGCGGACTGTCGCCCAGGCCGCCCTGCAGGTGCAGGGCCAGGCTGAACAGGAAACCGCCGAACGTTCCCATCGCGAGGAAGATCGTGGCACCACCGACGACGACGCCGGGCGTGCGCAGCAGCCGGCCGGGGATCAGCGGCGCGGCCGCGCGGCGCTGCAGGACCACGAAGATCGCGAACAGGACGACGCTGCCGGCCAGCATGGCCCAGCCCCACCCGGGCCAGCCCTCCTCGTGCCCGAGCACGAGCGGCACGACGAAGCAGACGACGGCCGCGGACAGGCCGAGCACGCCGGGAACGTCCAGCCGGCGGCCCCGCTCGCCGCGGTCACCCGGCAGGAGGCGCGGCCCGAGGACGAGCAGCGCCACGCCGATCGGGACGTTCACCAGGAACACCGGCCGCCAGCCGGTGCCGAAGAGATCGGCGCTGACGAGGGCCCCGCCGATGACCTGGCCCGCGACCGCGCCGCCGGACAGCACGGCCGAGTAGACGCTGAGCGCGCGGGCCCGCGCGGCACCGGTGAAGTTGCGCTGGATCAGGCTCATCACCTGCGGCACCATCAGCGCGGCGCCCGCGCCCTGGACGAGCCGGAACCCGATGAGCAGGCCGGTGCTCCCGGCCAGTCCGCAGGCCAGGGACGCCGCGGTGAACACCGCCAGCCCGCCGAGGAAGGCGCGCCGGTGCCCGAGGATGTCGCCGAGCCGCGCCCCGGTGATGAGCAGCACGGCGTACGCGATCGTGTAGCCGGCGATGACGAGCTGCAGGCCCGCGCCGGAGGCCCGCAGGTCGGTACGGATGGTGGGGGCGGCGACGTTGACCACGGTCACGTCGAGGACCGCCATGAACTGCCCGAGCATGATGAGCGTCAGGAGCCCGCCGCGGCGGACCGGCGCGTGCGCCGCGGGGGCGTCGAGGGTGATCTGGGCCATGCGCCGAGCCTGCGGCCGGAGCGGTACGGGTGGTGAGAGCCCAGTGATACCGGTGCTGCCAGCACCTGGCACCGTGTCTGGATTCTCCGGTTCCTGACCGGTCTTGGTGATCAAGATGTCATGATCACCAAAGCTGAGTCCCGGGCAACCGGGACGTACCTCTTATTCCCCCCTTGAGGTGGACGCCGTGAACTCACGCATCCTCGCCGTCGCCACGGCCGCCGCGCTCGCCGCCACGTGGACGCTGGTCGAACTACCGGGCAAGACCCCCCATGCGGTGCCTACCGCTGCGAAGGCGGCCACCAAGCCGGGTGACTATCGTCCGTGGCCCACGCCGTACGGCAAGGACCCCGTTTCCCGGGCCACCGGTATTCTCTGGATCTATAAGCCTGGTAAGAAGACCCCGAGCTTCTGCACGGCCTCCGTCGTGAAGTCACCGAGCCGAAGCCTGATTCTTACGGCGGCCCACTGCGTGCAGTCCGGAATCGGCCCCAAGGCCAAGTACTACAAAAAATTTCAGTTCATCCCCGCCTTCAGCGCCAAGGCCGATCCCAAGACAGGCGACAAGTACGACATCAAGGCGCCCTATGGCATCTGGGACGTCAAAAAGGCCTGGGTGTCGCATGCATGGCAGACCTCGAACGCATCCCTGTGGGATGGCCACCCGAACCGGTTCTCCTACATCGATGTCGCCGTTCTGAGCGTGGCTCCCGACAAGCGCGACAGAAAGATCCAGGATGTCGTCGGCGGTCTCACGCCGAAGATGACCGCCAAGGTCTCGTTCCCGAAGTTCACCACCATCGGATATCCGGATGAGCAGACCGGGAAGCTGCGCGGGAACATTCTGAGCGCCTGCAGTGGGAAGGCGGCCCCGGCCTCGGCCAAGAGCGGCCCGGGCGCGCTGTACTCAGCCGCATGTGTGCCAGGCCCCGGACACAGCGGCGGACCCTGGTTCTCCGGCACGGGTGCCGACGCGACGGTCTTCGGTGTTACCTCGGCCGGCGCCCTCTTCCCTGAAGGCGCTATGGGGGCCCGCCTCCGCCCTGACACCTTCGGCAAGATCTTCACCGCCGCGGATCGCTGGAGCCGCGCCAAGAGGTGAGCCGGAGTTTCTCCCATGCCCCCGGTCAGAACTAAAGGGCTCCAGGATCACAGCCGGACCGAGCGCGGTGGTGTGGTCATCAACGTCTCTTCGATCGGTGCCCGGGACCTGTCCGCCGGGCCGATCAACTACGCCGGCTGACGACCCTGGGTACTCCACCGGGCGCGTGTCGACCCCGGAGGAGGTCGCGCGGCTGATCGTGTTCGCCGCGTCCCCTAACGACATCACCGGCCAGGAACTCGTGGCCGACGGCGGAGTCCTCAAGACGCTGTGACAGGTCAGGAAGATTCGGCCGTCTCCTCCTCGGCCATTCGCGACCGGGCCGTACACCGGCGGCGCGGGCGCCCTGCGGCGAGGTACGGGTGGTGAGAGCCCACTGATACTGGTGTTGACAGCACCTGGCACGGCCGTCCGGCATGCCGCACCATGGACGGGTGACCGCGACGACCACCCGGAGGCGGACCGAGCTGGCCGCCTTCCTGCGCAGCCGACGGGACCGCATCACCCCCGCCGACGTCGGCATTCCGGCGGGGCTGCGTCGGCGCACACCCGGACTGCGCCGCGAGGAGGTCGCCCAGCTCGCCGGGGTCGGCGTCACCTGGTACACCTGGCTCGAACAGGGCCGTCCGATCAACGTGAGCGGCCAGGTCCTCGACGCGATCGCCCGTACGCTCCGCCTCGACCAGACCGAGCGCGAGCACCTGTACCGGCTGGCGGACGTGCCCGCGGTGCCCGGCCGGGCGCCGCACGACCGGCTCGAACCGCAGGTGCAGACCGTCCTCGACGGCCTGGTCCCGCTGCCCGCCACCATCATGTCCAGCCGGTACGACGTGCTCGCCTGGAACACCGCCTACGCCGCGGTGTGGCCGGGCATCCTGGAGGCCGACGACACCAAGCCCCGCAACCTGCTGTGGCGGATGTTCGTCACCCCGGAGTGCTGCAACCAGATGCTCAACCGGGACACCGAGCTGCCGCAGATGGTGGGGATGTTCCGGGCGGCGTTCGCCCGGCACCTCGGCGAGCCGTCCTGGACCGGGCTGGTCGAGCGCCTGTCGGCGGCGAGCCCGGAGTTCGCGCGGATGTGGGCGGCGCATGACGTCGCCGTGCCATCGACGCGCGTGAAGATCTTCCGGCACGCCTCCGTCGGCGAGATCCGGCTGTCGGTGGTGAACTTCGCGGTCACCGCCGCGCCGGAGACCCGGATGGCGGTCTACACGCCGGCCGACGAGGAGACCCGTGAGCGCGTCGCGTGGCTGGTCGACCACCCCGGCGCGCCCGCCGTCGACCACGTCCACGCGGCCCCCGTACTCCCGGAGTGATAAACCTGGTCGAGTGATCGTCGGAGTGGGGATCGACGTCGTCGACGTCGCCCGGTTCGCCAGGTCGCTGGAGCGCACGCCGGGCCTGGCCGTCCGGCTCTTCACCGACCGGGAACGCGGGCTGCCCCCGCGGTCCCTCGCCGCGCGGTTCGCCGCCAAGGAGGCCCTGGCCAAGGCGCTGGGCGCGCCGCGCGGGCTGCGGTGGACCGACGCGGAGGTACGCCGTGCCGAGGACGGCCGCCCGAGCCTGCACGTGACGGGCACCATCCAGGAGGCGGCCGAACGGCTGGGCGTCACCACCTGGCACGTGTCGCTCAGCCACGACGGCGGCGTCGCCGTCGCGGTGGTGATGGCGGAGAACGCCCGATGAGGGATTCGCGGCGGCGGTCGTGGCGAGAACGTCCCATGAGGAGGCGAGCGTGATGCGGTACGCGCACGAGGTCGACAAGGTCCGGGCCGCCGAGCAGGCGCTGATGGCCCGCCTGCCCGAGGGGACGCTCATGCGGCGGGCCGCGGCCGGCCTGGCCTCGGTGTGCGCCCGGATCCTGCGGCCGCGGAACGAGCCGGGCCTGGGGGTGTACGGCGCGCGGGTCGTCCTGCTGGTCGGCAGCGGCGACAACGGCGGCGACGCCCTGTACGCGGGCGCGGGCCTGGCGCGGCGCGGCGCCGGCGTCACCGCGATCCTCGCCGGGACCAAGACCCACGAGGGCAGGCTCGCCGCGCTGCGCGCCGCCGGCGGCCGCGCGCTGCCCGTCGCGGACGAGGAGCGGGTCGCCGACGGGATCGACCGGGCCGACCTGATCATCGACGGCATGCTCGGCATCGGCGGCCGGGGCGGGCTGCGCGAGCCGTACGCCGGTCTGGCCCGGCGCGCGGCCGACAGCGGGGCGATCGTCGTGGCGTGCGACCTGCCGAGCGGCATCGACGCGAGCACCGGCCAGGTCGCCGGCCCGGCGGTCCGGGCGGACGTGACCGTCACCTTCGGGACGTACAAGCCCGGCCTGCTCGTCGACCCGGGCGCCGACCACGCCGGCGTGGTCGAGCTGATCGACATCGGGCTCGGCCCGTACCTGCCCGACCCGGACGTGTGCGCGCCGGTCGCCGAGGACGTCGCCGCCGGGCTGCCCCGCCCGACCGGGGAATCGAACAAGTACCGGCGGGGCGTCGTCGGCATCCTGGCGGGCAGTGAGACGTTCACCGGGGCGGCCGTCCTGGCCGTCGGCGGGGCGGTGCGCGCCGGGGCCGGCATGGTGCGGTTCGCCTCCTCCGAGCACGCGGTGGAGCTGGTCCGGCACCGCTGGCCCGAGACCATCACCACGGTCATCGGGGACTCCGTCGACAAGATCGGGCGGGTGCAGGCGTGGGTCGCCGGTCCCGGACTGGGCACGGACGAGCGGGCCGAGGCGCTGCTCGCCCAGGTCCTCGCCACGGACCTGCCGGTGCTCGTCGACGCGGACGGGCTGACCGTGCTGGCGCGGCGCCGCGACCTGCTGTGGCGGAGCGCGCCGACCGTCCTCACCCCGCACGCGGGGGAGCTGGCCCGGCTGCTGGGCACCGACGCCGACGAGGTCGAGGCGCGGCGGCTGGAGCACGTGCGCCGCGCCGCCGCGGAGCTGGCCGCGACGGTGCTGCTCAAGGGCTCCACGACGCTCGTCGCCGAGGCCGACCGGCCGGTGCGGGTGAACCCCACCGGCACGCCCTGGCTGGCGACGGCGGGCAGCGGCGACGTGCTGTCCGGGCTCACCGGCACGCTCCTGGCCGGCGGCATGCCGGCGATCGACGCGGCCGCCGCCGGGGCGTACCTCCACGGCCTGGCCGCGCGGCTGTCGGCCGACCCGTACGGCGAGGGCGCCGCGCCGATCAGCGCGTACGACGTCCTGGACGCGCTGCCCGACGCGTTCCGCGTCGTGTCCGGCTGACGCCCGTCACGTCGGCGCGGATCGCCGTAGCCCGTCGTGTCCGGCCGACCGCCATCACCTCGGCGCGGATGGCCGGAGCTCACCCCCGCGACTGCCACACTGGAAGCCATGATGATGAACGTCCCCGCAACAGCGCACGTCGACCTGGCGGCGATCAGCCACAACGTCGGTGTCCTCCGCGAGAAGGCCGCGGGCGCCGAGGTGATGGCGATCGTCAAGGCCGACGGGTACGGGCACGGCATCATCCAGGCGGCTCGCGCCGCGCTGGCGGGCGGGGCCTCCCGGCTCGGCGTCGCCACGCTGGCCGAGGCGCTGACCGTGCGGCGGGCCGGCGTCGACGCGCCGCTGCTGTGCTGGCTGCACGGCGCGGGTGAGCCGTTCGACGAGGCCGTCGCCGCCGACGTCGACCTGGCCGCGAGCTCGGTGCACGTCGTCGAGGCCATCGCGGCCGCCGCCGCCCGCGCGGGCCGTACGGCGCGCCTGCACCTGAAGATCGACACCGGGCTGTCCCGCGCCGGGGCGACGCTCGAGGAGTGGCCGTCGGTCGTCGACGCCGCGCTCCGCGCCCAGGCGGAGGGGCGCGTCCAGGCGGTCGGGATCTGGTCCCACATGGCGTGCGCGGACGAGCCGGGCCACCCGTCGATCGCCACCCAGCTCAGGACCTTCGACGAGGCCGTCGAGTTCGCCGAGAAGGCGGGCGTGCGCCCCGAGGTCCGGCACATCGCCAACTCCGCCGCGACGCTGACGATCCCGGAGGCGCGCTACGACCTCGTACGGCCCGGCATCGCGGTGTACGGCCTGAGCCCGATCCCCTCGCACCCGGCCTCCGACGGGCGCGAGGACCACAACTTCGGCCTCCGGCCCGCCATGACGCTCACCGGGCGGCTGATCGTCACCAAGCGCGTCGCCCCGGGCACGGGCGTCTCGTACGGGCACCGGTACACCACCGACCGGGAGACCACGCTCGGCGTCGTGCCCCTCGGGTACGCCGACGGGATCCCGCGCAGCGGGACCAACCTCCTGGAGGTCTGGGCGGCCGGTCGCCGGCGGCGCATCGCCGGCACGGTCTGCATGGACCAGTTCGTCATCGACGTGGGCGACGACGAGATCCACGCGGGCGACGAGGTGATCCTCTTCGGCCCGGGTGACCGGGGCGAGCCCACCGCTCAGGACTGGGCCGACCTGCTCGGCACGATCTCCTACGAGATCGTCACCCGCATCGGCGCACGCGTCCCCCGCGCGTACGAAGGAACCCCGGAATGAACAAGAAACGCATCGGGCTGATCGGCGCGGCGGTCGGCACGGTCGGCGCGGTCGGCGTGGGCGCGGTCGTCGCCGCGCGCAAGTACGCCGTCGGACGCGCCCGGCTGACCCCCGACCCCGACGCCGGCGAGCCGTTCGGCGAGCTGCACGGACGGCAGCTGACCGTCGAGGCGAGCGACGGCGTGCCCCTGCACGTCGAGATCGACGGGCCGGACGACGCCCCCCTCACCGTGGTCTTCTGCCACGGCTACTGCCTGAACGAGGACTGCTGGCACTACCAGCGGCGCGACCTCGGCCGCGACGACGGTCTGCGGATGGTCTTCTGGGACCAGCGCAGCCACGGTCGGTCCGGCCGCAGCGACCTGACCCACGCCACCGTCGACCAGTGCGGCGCGGACCTGTTCGCGGTCCTGGAGGCCACCGTGGACCCCGGCGCGCCGGTGGTCCTGGTCGGCCACTCCATGGGCGGCATGACCATCATGGCGCTGGCCGACAGCCATCCGGAGCTGTTCGAGGACGGCCGGATCGCCGCCGTCGCCCTGATCAACACGTCGTCGGGCGAGCTGGCGGAGCTGAGCCTGGGCCTGCCGATGGCGTTCGGGAAGGTCTTCAAGGCGGCGCTGCCCCGGGTGACGCGCAGCCTGGGCAAGCGGGCCGAGCTGATCGAGCGCGGCCGGAAGGTCGGCGCCGACGTCGCCTTCATGGTCACCCGCCGGATCGCGTTCGGCGACAAGCACGTCAGCCCCACGGTGGTGGACTTCCTCGAGCAGATGATCCGCTCCACGCCGATCGACGTGATCGCGGAGTTCTACCCGACGCTCGCCGCCCACGACAAGCTCGCGGCGCTGCAGGTGCTCAAGGACCTGCCAGCGCTGGTCGTCGTCGGCGACGAGGACCGGCTGACGCCCGCCGCGCACGGGCGGGCGATCGCGGCCGTGCTGGAGGACGCGGAGCTCGTGGAGCTGTCCGAGGCGGGCCACGTCACGATGATGGAGCACCCTGAGGTCGTAACCCGGGCGCTCATCCGGTTGATCGACCGGGTGCGCCCTGTCGCGGAGGAGGAGCGGTCGGCGTGAAACCCATCCCGGTTCCCACCGATGAGGTCATGCGAGAGCTGGGCCGGAGGCTGGCCGCCGCGCTGCGCGCCGGCGACCTGGTCGTACTGTCCGGGCCGCTCGGCGCGGGCAAGACCACGCTGACCCAGGGCCTGGGCGACGGGCTCAAGGTCCGCGGGCCGATCACGTCGCCGACCTTCGTGATCGCGCGGGTCCACCCGTCGCTGGCCGGCGGGCCCGCGCTGGTGCACGTCGACGCCTACCGCCTCGGCGGGCTGGACGAGGTCGACGATCTGGACCTCGACCTGCAGGATGCCGTGACCGTCGTCGAGTGGGGCGAGGGCATGGTGGAGGAGCTGTCCGAGGACCGGCTCGAGGTCATGATCGAGCGCGGGGACACGGAGGAGCGCACCGTCCGGATCACGGGCGTCGGCGCCCGCTGGGCTGACTCGCCCGTCGACCACCTGCTGTGATCGGCGGATTTGGACCGGTCCCTTCCTGTTCGGGCGCAGACGTAACCGTGATCTTGCAATACCCTCACGAGTAAATCTCACCTTCCTGGCGAATCAGGACATACAGCTCGACGAGGGGGAGAGATCTGGTGAGTGGCCGTCGTCGCGCCCCCCGCCCGGCCGGACGCCGCAGACGCGTCTGGGCCGTCGCGGGCGTCCTCGCATTGGTCGTCGCCGTCTGCGCCGTCGCGGCCGTCGCACTCCTGCGGCCGGGCAAGGCCCGGACCACGGCCGCCAAGGCCGGGACCGGACCGCAGAGCTCGCCGATGACCGCACCCGACGGTTCCGAGCGCGACGTCGTCCCGGACGCCTGCACGGCGCTGAGCCAGAAGGTCGCCGACCAGCTCACCCCGGGCGCCGACGCCACCGAGATGAGCCAGAGCACCCAGCCCGACCAGCACAGCGAATGCGCCTGGAGCCTCTTCGGGAACAACCGCCGGCAGCTCACCGTCGAGCTGCGCGCCCTCACCGCCGACGGCGCGACCAGCGCGACCGGCGTGGCGACCCGGACGTTCGGCCAGGAGTGGGAGTCCGACCGCGCGGGCAAGGAGCTCGCCGACACGGTCAAAGTGCGTGACAGCCGGGGCGTGAGCGGCGTCGGCGAACAGGCGTACGTCGTCTACACGGTCGACGATTCCGGGATCGGCGACGCCGTCGCCAACGCCCGCCTCGCGAACGTCCTCGTCACCGTCCACTTCTCGGGCGGCGACGAGAAAGACGGCGACGCGAAGCCGATCTCCTCCTCGGACGCCGCGAACGGGGCCCTCTCCGCCGCCCGCGACGTGATCTCCAAGCTCCAGTCAAAGTCCTGACCGGCGCCGAAGGCGCTGCGCGCCGCCGCCGAGCTGCTCGAAGAGGTCCACCGCGCCGCCCGGTACCCGCCGACCGGCACCACCTGGCCACGGTGATGCCGCGGGCGCGCTACGCTCATAGGTCGTGCTGGTCTTGGCTTTTGACACTGCGACCGCCGCGGTCACCGTCGCCCTGAGCGAGGGCACCGCCGGCGGCGTCCGGCTGCGCGCCGAGTCCAACGCGGTCGACCGGCGGCGGCACGCCGAGGTGCTCGCCCCCGCGATCGCGACCGTGCTCGACGAGGCCGGGGTGACCCGGGCCGACCTGTCGGCCATCGCGGTCGGCGTGGGGCCCGGCCCGTACACCGGCCTGCGCGTCGGCCTCACGACCGCCCGCGCGCTCGGCGCCGTGCTCGGCATCCCCGTCCACGGCGTCTGCACGCTCGACGTCCTCGCCTGGCAGTCCGGCCGCACCGGCCCCTTCGTCGCGGCGACCGACGCCCGGCGCAAGGAGGTCTACTGGGCCTCCTACGCCTCGTCCCGCGCCCGGAGCACGGGTCCCGCCGTGGGCAAGCCCGCCGAGGCCGCCGAGCCGGGCCTGCCCGCCATCGGAGAGGGCGCGCTGCTCTACGCCGACACGCTCGCCGGACAGGAGCCCGCGCTGCCGTCCGCCGCCGCGCTCGCCGACCTGGTGCTCACCCGGCTGTCCGGCGGGGAGGGCCCCGATCTCCTGGAGCCCGTCCCGCTGTACCTCCGCAAGCCCGACGCCCGCGAGCCCGGCCCGCGCAAACGGGTGACGCAGCCATGACGCTGCGCGCGATGAGCGCCGCCGACCTGTCCGACGTCCTCGCGCTCGAGCCCGTGCTGTTCCCCGAGGAATCCTGGTCGGAGGAGGCCTACCGCGAGGAGCTGGCCGATCCGACCGGCACCCGGCACTACGTCGTGCTCGAGGACGGCGACGGCCGCTTCGCCGGCTGGGCGGGGCTCGCCGCCGTCGGTGGCCAGGCCGACGTCCTCACCATCGGCGTCCGGCCGGAGTTGCAGGGGCGGGGGTTCGGCGCCCGGCTGCTGACCGCGCTCCTCGACGAGGCCGCCGCCCGTGGCTGCCCTGAGGTGTTCCTCGACGTCCGCGCCGACAACGACCGGGCACGGCGGCTGTACGAACGATTCGGCTTCACCCCGGTCGGCGTCCGCAAGCGCTACTACCAGCCCTCTGGCGTGGACGCCATCGTGATGGTCCGTGACTCGCGGCGGAGCGGAGTGCCCGCCGGACAGGGAGTGCAAGCATGAAGGACGAACCCCTGGTCCTGGGGATCGAGACGTCCTGCGACGAGACGGGCATCGGCATCGTCCGCGGTCACACGCTGCTCGCCGACGCGATCGCCTCCAGCGTCGACGAGCACGCGCGCTTCGGCGGGGTCGTCCCCGAGGTCGCGTCGCGGGCGCATCTGGAGGCCATGACGCCGACCGTGGACCGTGCCCTGGCCGACGCGGGCGTCACCCTGAACGACATCGACGCGATCGCCGTCACCGCCGGCCCCGGACTCGCCGGCGCGCTCCTCGTCGGCGTCGCCGCCGCCAAGGCCTACTCCCTCGGCCTCGGCAAGCCGCTGTACGGCGTGAACCACCTCGCCGCCCACGTCGCCGTCGACCAGCTCGAACACGGCGCGCTGCCGAAGCCGTGCGTCGCGCTGCTCGTCTCCGGCGGCCACTCGTCGCTGCTGCTCGTCCCCGACGTCGCCTCGGACGTGCGCCCGCTCGGCGCCACGGTCGACGACGCGGCGGGGGAGGCGTTCGACAAGGTCGCGCGGGTGCTCGACCTCGGCTTCCCCGGTGGCCCGTACATCGACCGCGCGGCACGCGAGGGCGACCCCGGCTCGGTGTTCTTCCCGCGCGGCAAGTACGACGACGGCACCTACGACTTCTCCTTCTCGGGCCTGAAGACCGCGGTGGCCCGCTGGGTCGAGGCCCGCGAGCGCGCCGGCGAGCCGGTCCCGGTCGCCGACGTCGCCGCGGCCTTCCAGGAGGCGGTCGTCGACGTGCTGACCAGGAAGGCCATCGCCGCCTGCAAGGACAACGACGTGTCCCACCTGCTCATCGGCGGCGGCGTCGCGGCCAACTCCCGGCTGCGCGCCCTGGCTCAGGAGCGCTGCGACAAGGCCGGCATCCAGTTGCGCGTGCCCCGGCCGAAACTGTGCACCGACAACGGCGCCATGGTCGCGGCCCTCGGCTCCGAGCTCGTCGCCGCCGGCCTCGCCCCCTCCGACCTCGGCCTGCCCGCCGACTCCTCCCTCCCCATCACCCAGGTCCTCGTCTAGTGCCGTGTCAACCAACGTTGGTCGTTTTGACCGTGTTGGGTGATCCTCGCCTGGGGCGAGCGACTCCCCACGGGGGTGGGGCGGGCCGCGGCCGGCCATTGGACCTTTTGACGGTGCCGTGATGGGGGCGTCGTCTTGGGTCACGCCGGGCTGGTCCGGTACGGGGGAGGTGCCGTCCGGCTCGACGGTGCGTGATCACCACCGGGAACGGGTTGTTGGTGGTGATGGTGCCGCCCGGTCCTCGCCGGGCGATGTTGGCGCCGCCGACCAGGTCGCGGTGCGCGCTGAAATCACAATGCATGCAGGTGAAGCGGCGGCCGGTGGGTTTGGGTACCCGCCGGTCGCAGGACGGGCAGGTCGAGGACGTGCCGCGCTCGTCCACGAGCACGACGCGGATCCCGGCCTGCTCTGCCTTGTCCTTCAAACAGCGGAGCAGGTAGCCGACCCGCCAGTCCCGGACGCGCTTGTTGTGCCGCCGCCCGGCCTTCAGGCCCAGCACCCCGCGCGGGTCACCGACCACCAGCGTCCCGACGCGGCGCTGCACCGCCCAGCCGATCACGGTCTTGGCCGCCTCGTGCTGGGCCTGCCTCACGCGGCGCTTGTGCCGGGCCTCCAGCTTCCGCTGCCGGGCCCGGAACTTCCGCCACCGTCGCGACCCCACCTGCCCCGGCTTCGGTGCTCGGGCGGCCATCGTCCGGCGGCGGTATTTGCCGTCCTTGAGATGCAGGTGGGTTTCGGCGCGGATCGCCCGCCCCGACACGATGAGACCTTCTGCGTCGGGTCCGGCCACCGCGAACGGATGAATCACTCCCGGATCTACTCCGGCCACCCGGTCCGGGTCGGGCTCGGTGCCGGGCTCATAGGCGGCGACGGGGACTTCGGCGGTCACCTCGACGAACAACCGGCGGCTCTCGTTCAGCAAGGTGACCGACCGGACCTGCTCGATCGGGTAGGGCACCTGTCGGTCCAGCCGCACCCACAACGGCGGACACCCGCGACCGGCGGGAAGTCGTAACCGCTGGTCCTCCAGGGTGAAGATGCCGTGGTAGTACCGGACCGGCACCAGGCGGCGTTTGCGGCGCGGGAACCGGGCGCAGGCATCCCCGTCCTTGCGGCGTTTGGCGGCGGCGAACCACGCGTCGCTGTAGCGGCGTAGCACCGACCGCGCCCCCTTGGTGTCCAGTTCACCGAACGTGCCCGGACCGGCCGCCGACAACTCCCGGCACAACGCCTGATACGAGGCCACGGCGGGCAGGCCGCGCTGGCGCCGCCACCGGTTCATATCCAGCACGCACGCCCACACGTCCCCGGCTGAGACAAGCAGCCCGAAACACCGCTCCCGCTGGCCGGGCGTGAGACGCAGGCCGACCCGGGCGGTACGCATCACCGTCCGGGCAGCATCCGGATCAACACGTCGAGGCATGAGGTGATTACAGCAGGTGCCTGCGACAGAACAGAGACGGTCGGCGGCGCCGCACTACCAACCTCCCGAATCGATGATCGCAAACGCCTCATCTCCCGGAGCCGGCACCAAGACGGCCCGTCATCCCGACAGGACCAACGTTGCTTAATGCGGCACTAGCATTCCGGCGTGCGCCGGGGACCTGGACGCTCCGGACGACGGCGAGGGGCGTCCATCGACGCTTCCACAATGTCGGTGGTGGCACCGGGTGGCGCAGTGTGGCACCCAGGCATAGCATCGGGATATGGCCGCGCAACCTGAGATCACCCAGCGGGATCTGCGGAACCGCTCCAAAGAGATCATGGACGCTGTCGAGCACGGGCAGGCGTTCACGGTCACCAGGGACGGTCACCAGATCGGTGAACTGATCCCCCTGCGTCGGCGTCGCCGGTTCGTCCCCCGTGAGGAGTTCGCCGCGATGTCCCGTGGCGCTTCCGCCATCGACATCGACGCGTTCCGCGCCGATCAGGATGCCGCCCTCGACCACGACGCGGCCGACCCTTATGGCCGCTGAACGTCATCCGCAGGGCCTGCTCGACACGAACATCGTGATTCTGCGGAACTGGATCGATCCCGCCGAACTGCCGGACGAGATGGCGATCAGCGCGATCACACTCGCTGAACTGTCGGCAGGTCCCCACCAGGTCCGCCCCAACAGCGAACAGGGTGACTACGACGAGCATGCCGAGCGTGCTCGACGGCTTGACGTGGTGCAGCGGGTGGAGCACGAATTCGATCCCATCCCGTTCGGAGTCGAGGCCGCGCGGGCCTTCGGCAGAGTCACCGCAGGGGTCGTCGCCGCAGGCCGCAAGCCGCGCCGGCGAGCGGCCGACCTGATGATCGCTGCGGTGGCGATCGCCGAAGGGCTACCGCTGTTCACCACGAATCCCGATGATTTCCGGGGCTTGGACGAGCTACTGGCAGTCGTTCCGGTAACGCGGTCCGTGGTCGAGCACACGCGGCGATCGGATCCCCGCTAACAGATCGAGTCGGCGCCGTATTCGCGAGGCCGGCCGGATATCGGGGCGTGTCTCAGCGGGCCGGCCGTACCGAATGCTCGGTGATCGTGGGCGCGAAGTGGGGCGAAGTGGGGCGAACTTCGCAGATTTGCGGTTCGGCTCCGGTCTTGACCGGGCGTTCGGTACGGCGACGAGGTGATGGCCGGAACGGCGACCACCCGGGCCGCCGCCGATGACGGGGACCCGGGGTCGTCTTCGCGTCGCGTCGGTGGTCAGGCGCTGACCGCCTTCTTGTAGAGGTGGGTCGCCAGCGGGATGAAGACGATCAGGATGACGGCGATCCAGAGCAGTGATGCCGGGATGGCGTGCTGGATGGGCCAGGCGCCCGAGGTCTTCAGCGCGGCGTTGGTGTTGCCGAAGAGCTCACGTGCGGCCTGGGTGAAGGTGGAGACGGGGTTCCACTCGGCGACGACGCGGAGCGGCGTGGGCAGTTTGGAGCTGTCCAGGAAGGCGTTGGAGACGAACACCAGCGGGAGCGAGACCATGGTCGCGACGTTGTTGAAGCTCTCCGGGGTGCGCAGGGCCAGCGCGACGGTGGCGGTGACCCAGGAGAAGGCGTAGGCGAACAGCAGCAGCAGCCCGATACCCAGGATGGCCTCGAACGGTGAGGTGTGCACCCGCCAGCCGACGATCAGTCCCATCACCGCCATGACGAGCAGGCTGGCGAGATTCATGAGCAGGTCGCTGACGGTCTGGCCGATCAGCACCGCGGACGGGGCCATGGGCAGCGAGCGGAACCGGTCGAAGATGCCCTTCTGCAGGTCCAGGGTCAGCGTGTAACCGGTGGCCTGCGCGCCCATGATCACGGCTTGGACGAAGATGCCGGGGAGCAGGAACTCCCGGTAGGACATTCCCGGGACGTCGATGACGCTGCCGAAGACGTAGGCGAACAGCAGCACGAACACGATTGGGAACATGATCGCGGCACCGAGCAGGTCCGGCGACCGCCGGATCTTCAGGGTGTTGCGCTTGGCGATCGTCCAGCCGTCGGCGATGGGCATGGTGAGCGCGTTCATCGGGTGGCCTCCTGGGCCTGCGGGACGGTGCCGGACGCCTGGTGCCCGGTCAGGGTGAGGTAGACGTCGTCGAGGGTGGGCCGCCGCAGCCCGGCGTCCCGGACCCGGACTCCCTCGTCGGCCAGCCGGCCGAGGACCTGGCGGAGTGCCTCGGGGCCGTCGGTGACCGGAATGGTGATCTGCAGGGACTCCGGAACGGTCCGCATGGCGCCGACGGCGACCCAGGCGAGCGTCTGCCGGGCGGTCTCCAGTTCGGCGGCGCTGGTCACGGTCAGTTCGATGCGGTTGCCGCCGACCTGGTCCTTGAGCTCGTCGGCGGTGCCGCGGGCGATGGCGCGGCCGTGGTCGACCACCATGATCTGGTCGGCGAGGTGGTCGGCCTCTTCCATGTACTGCGTGGTCAGCAGCAGCGTGCTGCCGCCGGCGACGAGTTCGGAGATGGTGTCCCACAGCGCGGCGCGGGCGCGGGGATCCAGGCCTGTGGTGGGTTCGTCCAGGAACAGCACCGGCGGGTCGGCGACCAGGGCGCCGGCGAGGTCGATGCGGCGGCGCATGCCGCCGGAGTAGCCCTTCACGGGCCGGTCGGCGGCGTCGGTGAGGTCGAAGCGTTCGAGCAGCTCGCGGGCGCGGGCCTTGCTGCGCCTGGCGCCCAGGTGGTACAGCCGCCCGACCATCTCCAGGTTCTCGGCGCCGGTGAGGTGTTCGTCGACGGCGGCGTACTGGCCGGACAGCCCGATGTACGAGCGCAGCCGCCGGGCGTCGCCGACGACGTCATATCCGGCGACGGTGGCGCGGCCGCCGTCGGGGCGCAGGAGCGTGGTCAGGACCCGCACCGTCGTGGTCTTGCCGGCGCCGTTCGGGCCGAGCAGGGCGAGCACCGTCCCCTGCGGGACGGAGAAGCTCAGGCCGTCCAGGGCGGTCACCTCGCCGTATCTCTTGACCAGCCCTTCGGCTGTGATCGCGTCGCTCATGCGAGTCTCCTTGTCGGAGGTCGGGGCCGATGTCGCCATCGGCGAAACGGGCAGCGTCAGGGCGCGGTGTGACGCGGACGCGCCAAACCGCTCCCCGGGCCGAGAGGATCGAAGAGTGGGGAATCACCCGTGCCTCTGGGCGAGGCGGGCGCGTTACCGGGCTCGTGGCTCGGTGGGGTGACGGAGGAAGGCCCCGAGTCCGGTCAGAAGGGAGGAGCGCCGGTCGGCGGATCGGTGCCGCCTCGTGGTCGGGCGCCGCGCGGCGCCGTACGGCTCAGTCCTGAGGGGTCAGGGTGGCCCGGCGGATCACGATGTCGCCGAGTCCGGTGCGGGCGCGGACCTCCACGGTCCGGTCGGCCTCTCCGGGGCCGTCGGTCTCGTCCAGCATGTTGTGCACGGTGCCGGCGGTGGCGTGCACGTCGAGCCAGGCGGCCGTGCCCTCACGGACGCCGGCCTCGAGCTGACCGGCGCCGGTCTGCAGGACGACGGTGCCCTGAGAGATCTCACCGATGCGGATCCTGCCCGCTGCGGTCTTCGCGTCGATGTCGCCGTGCGCCTGATCGATCACGATGTCACCACTGGCGGAGCGGACGCGGACGTTACCGGAGGCCTCGCCGGTCCAGGTGCTTCCGGAGGAGGTCTTGAGCGTGACGGCGCCGCCGGCGTGGCGGAGGCGTATCGCGCCGACACCTGTGGTGATCTTCACGTCGCCCGCCACACGTCCGGCCGTGACGTCCCCGCCGCCGGTACTCGCCCGTAGCGTGCCGGCGTCCTCCATCCAGATGACGCCGGCGCCGCTGGACACCTCGCAGTCGCCGAGCCGTCCCGCGCAGTGGATGCCGCCGAACCCGGATGAGGCGTGCAGGTGGGAGCCTGTAGGAAGCTCGATGTCGATCCGGACGGCGGCGTTCTTGCCGGGGCCCAGGATCATGCTGGCGCGCCGCTTCGGCCCTTTGACCAGCAGTCGTCCGTCGGTGTATTCGACCGTGGTCTCCTCCGCGGCTCGGACGTCGCTCGCCTTCGACGCGTCGGCGGGCCGCACCTCGACGACGGTGTCGCCGCGGTCGGACGCGGTGACACGGAACTCGGCGATGGAGGCGTCGAGCGTCGCGGAGATCGGCTCGGGGGTTGCGAATGTGGGCATGATGCTGCCTCTCTGGTCGCAGGGTCGAGACCCCGCCGCTGGTCGGTGGTGGTGAAGGGGGCCGGGTCAGCGGGCCCAGCCGGTGTAGCGGCCGCCGCGTGAGGCCGAGCGCCTGTGGACGTCCCGCTTGAGGTCCGTACGCTCCACGGCCTCGGCGATGGTGCGGACGAGCCAGGCGTTGACCGAGAGTCCTTCCCGGTCGGCGGCCTGCTCGGCCCTGACCTTCAGCTCTTCGGGGAGGCGGAGGCTGATCCGTGAGACGGCGCCGTCCTTGGCGCTGTACGGCACCGGCGCGGCGGGCTCCGCCGGTGGCGCCGCCGTGACGGTGGCGTCCTCCTCCGAGCCTCCGGAGGGCGGATCCACGACGAACTCGGGCTCGCCCCTGCGAAGGCGCAGGTCGACCGAACCGGGGGCGAGCTCCCGGGTGATCTCCTCGGCGGCGGCCGACAGGGCGTCCAGCAGGGCGAGCCGGATCGCCGACTCCAGCGGCGCGGTGAGCCGCTCGGCGAGCTCGCGGGCTTCTTGGCCGCCCGCCTCGGCGGCGATCGCGAGCTCCTGGCGGAGCTGTGCGACGTACGACTCCAGGTGCATGACGCCAGCATGGCATGCCGGATGGCGTCACGACAAGCGTCAGATGGCGTCACTTTGACGTCACAGCGGCGTCCTCGTGTGCGCCACCTCTCGGGATGTCCCCCCCCGTGACGCGCGCCGCGGTCGCCGACTGTGATCCATCCCACTGTCTCCTTCGATTATTGGGAAAATAATAAATTCCCACCGCGAAGTGAATGACAGAAGCACTGATGATGGCTGGACGACGGTCGCGCCGCGGAAGTACATCTTTCAAACGTTCTCTTGTGATCGTGTGGCCGGGTGTGGACAGGGCTGCGGGGGTTGAATCGCAGATTTCGTCGTAATAACGTCCGTGAGCGAAAGGGATTCGCGAGTTAGCGCGTCGCGACAGATCCCTTGAGGAAAGGTCCCATCGGCGGACGAGGGAACGCCCAAAAGGTCGACTCTCGCACGCCGAAATGGCCATCGAACACAGCTCGGCTTGGAAAAGGAGGCTGGAATGCGCATGCCCGACTCGCTGCGAGGCGGAGGCCGGCGGACCACCACGGTGGCCGCCTCGGGGCTGCCGGCCCTGGCCGCCGGCCCCGCCGCGGTGGCGGCGCCAACGACCATCCAGACCGGTCCGGCGGGGGTCCACACCCTGCCCGTCAGTCCGATCGAGGGCGGAGACCCCGCCCGTACGACCGTTCTGACCTGCGACCCTGACGGCGGAACGCACCTCGCCCCCGCGGCGGCGTGCGAGCGGCCGCGCGCCGTCGACGGCCGGATCGCCGACCTGCCGGAGGGGTCCGGCGCATGCGCGCTGGTCCACGCGCCCGTGCGCGTGACCGCTGAGGGCCGAGGGAACGGCGACTCTCGCCGCCACCCCCGGACCTTCTTCGATCGACGCGCGGCGATCCGCGCGACCGGAGGCGTCTTCTTCGCCTTCTGACGGGAGACATCCCAGGTGCACCGAGACATCACTCGGTTGTAACTTTCACGAGCTTCCCCTGGACGTCGGCTCGGGACTAGATCGGACGCGGGTCCGGCGGCGCACCGGTCGGACGACCAGATCGAGTCCGAGCCGGAGGTGATCCGCAGCCGCAGCGCCTTGGCGCCCACGTC
>NZ_JBFAUT010000071.1:0-41367 GCF_040679475.1 Actinoallomurus sp. NPDC052274 | reverse complement strand
GGCGGCAGGCATCCCCACCCCGAGCGGCTCGGCTACACCTGGCTCGAGTTCGGCCGCCGCGCCGCCGACGGCAGGACCGAGTTCCGGACGATCGGATGCGGGATGAAGGCCGTCACCGGGCGGGGCATCGCGCGCCACTGGTTCTTCGTCACCTCACAGCGGGTGGGTACGGGGCTCGGCCTGGTCTCACCGACCGGGGTCGCGCTCACCCGCGAGAAGCTGCGGGAGGCGGTCGAAGGGCACGGGATGGTCTATGACAGGGCGTCCGACTACCGCCGGGCCGTCGACGAGGCGCTGTTCGGGCTCGGCGAGCATCGGTACGAGGCGCTGGTCAATCTGCTGATCCAGCTTCGTGCTCCCCAACTGTCGAAGAAACCCGACGAGCGGCTGATGTCGCGGGCCTTGACCGAGGCGCTGCCGCCGCTCAGCCCCACGCTGATCGGTACGGTGGCCGAGGCCTTCCGTGGCCTGGACGAGGAGCGCGACGCGTTGCGCGCCCTCGAGGAGGCACGTGGGGCGGCAACCGACTTTCTCGGCCACTACCGCCGATACGCCGCGATCGCCGCCAAACGCCGGGCGGCCGCGCCACGGCAGACTCACAGCAGGTACGAGCGGTTGGGCCGGGAGTTCGGCGAAGCCGAAGGCCGGTACACCGCAGCGCAGGCCGAGCTGGAGGCGGCAGGGCGGCTCTTGGGGGAGCTCGCCGAGACGAAACGGCGTCTGGAGGCCCGCAGGGAGGCGCTGCAGGCCAGCCCGCGGATGCGCGACGCCGAACGAATCGAGCAGATGGGCCAGGACGCTCGGCGCCGAGCCGACCACGCGGCCCGGCTCGAACGCGAGCACCGGGAGAAGACCGCCGAGGCCGACCGCCGCCGATCCGCCGCCGACACCACGCGGTGGCGCCGCGACGAGGCCGTCCGGACGCTGGACGCGATGCAGGAGCAGGCGGCAGGAGCGGCACGGGCGGCACGGTGCGCCGACGAACACGAAGAGATCACCGTCCGGTGGGAGGCCGACCCGGCCGCCGCGCGCCGGGGCACCGAGGCGCTGGCCGTGAACAGGTCCCGTGCCGTCGCCGAGCTCGATCGGCTGCTGGCCGGGCTCGAGCAGGCCCGGATCCGGCTGGGGAAGGCCCGTGAGGAGGTCGAGCGCCTGGACGGCGAGTTGCGCGCCGCCGCCGAGCGGATCTCGGCCGCCGAGGACGCGACGCGTGAGGGCGCCGCGGGCCTCGTCGCGGACTACCTGCGTTATCTGACCGAACTGACCGAGATCGAGGTCGGGGACCCGGACGCGATCATGGCCGCGCTGGAATCGTGGGCGCAGACGGCCGCAAGAACCAACCCGGCGGCGATGGCCGTGGACGACGCCGCGCGTGCGGCCACCACCGCGCTGGGGCGGCTTGAAGCCGACCTCGATTCCCGCCTGCGCGCCGAACGGCAGAAGGCCACAGAGCTGGAGACGGAGATCTCCCGGCTCGAGTCGGGTGTGCACGACGTCCCGCCCGTCCCCCACACTCGCGACGCCGCGACGCGTACCGACCGGCCCGGTGCACCGCTGTGGAAGGTCGTCGACTTCTCCGGCCCGCTCCCCGACGAACAGCGAGCCGGTCTCGAGGCGGCGCTGGAGGCCTCAGGCGTCCTCGACGCCTGGGTGACGCCACGAGGCGAGTTGCTGGCCGAGGACGACACATTCGTCCTGTCCGGCGCCCCCGTCGACGGCCCCTCGTGCGCGACCGTGCTCCATCCCGCCGTCGACCGTGCCGACCCTCAGGCCGCCGCCCTCAGCGACGAGGTCGTACGAGCCGTCCTCACCCGGATCGGCCTCGGTCCCGGCACGCGCACCTGGGTCACGGCGGACGGCCGCTGGGTCAATGGCGTTCTGGGGGGAACGTGGCGCAAGGACACCGCCGCGTACATCGGGGAGGGAGCCCGCGAGGCGGCCCGGCGGGCTCGGCTGGAACGTCTGCGCACCGAACTCGCCCATGTCGGCGACCGCGTCGCCGGCCTCGAACGGGACCTGACGGCATTGACGGCGCGCCAGCGGACACTGGCCGACGAACACCGGAGGCTCCCTCAGGACACCGCACTGCGCGAGGCGCATGTCCGGCTCGCCGAGGAGCACCGGCGACGCCGTGAAGTGGACACCGCGCTCGCCGAGGCCCGCGGTGTCGTGGCCCGTCGGCAGGCCGAGGTGGACACGGCCACGGAGCACGCCGCCGAATTCGCCGCCGATGTCGGCCTGCCGGCCGATGAGGAGGAGCTGCGGATCGTCCGCTCAGCACTGGACGATTACCGGCTGGCATTGGCCGGACTGTGGCCGGCCGCCGAGTCGGTGCTGTCCGCCCGCCAGGCACTGCGCGAAGCCACGGACGACCTGCAAAGCGCCCAGACCCGGCTGTACGAGGCCGCCGAGCTGGCCACGGTCGCCCGCGGCGAAGCGGAGCAGGCCGAGGAGACCTACCGGGCCCTGGTGGAGACCGCAGGCGCCGCCGTCGAAGAGCTGTTCCGGCAGCTCGAAACAGTGCACCAGGATCTCGATGCCCGCGAGTCGGCCGAACGGACCGCCGCCGAACGCGAGCGGAATGCCGTCGCCGAACGCGCCAAGGCGGAGGAGGCCCGCGACCGGCTACGCGAGGCCATCCGCGAAGCGGCGACCGCCCGCGACGCCGCGGTCGCCGAGTTCCGGTCGTTCGCCGCCACCGGTCTGCTCGCCGTCGCGCTGCCCGAAATCACGACCCCCGACCCCGCCACCGAGTGGGCGGCCAACCCCGCCGTACAGCTCGCCCGGGAGGTCAACGCCCGGCTCGAGACCGTCGACGACTCCGATGGCCCATGGGAACGCAGTCAGCGGAAGGTGGCCGAGGAGCACAAGTTGCTGTCGGACGCCATGTCCCGGCACGGCCACTCGGTCGGGTTGACCCTGCACGACGGCATCATGGTCGTGGACGTGCTGTTCCAGGGGCGCACCCGCGACATTCCCGGCCTGGCCGACGCGCTGGCGGAGGAGACCGGGCAGCGCGCCCGGCTTCTGTCGGCCAGAGAACGCGAGATCCTGGAGAATCACCTCCTCAACGAGGTCTCGGGCGAACTCCACGAGCGGATCACCGCCGCCGAGGAGGAGGTGTCCGCGATGAACGCCGAGTTGAGCGCCCGCCCGACCTCGACCGGCATGCGGCTACGCCTGATGTGGAACCAGGCCAAGAACGCCCCCGACGGCCTCGGCCGCATCCGCGCGACACTGCGGCAGACCGTCGATGCCTGGTCGGCAGAGGACCGCACGGCCGTGGGCGCGTTCCTGCAGGAACGGATCGCCCAAGAGCACGCCGACAACCCCGCCGCCGGATGGACCGAGGCGCTGACCCGGGCGCTGGACTACCGCGCCTGGCACGAGTTCTCGATCCAGCGCCTTCAGGACGGCCAGTGGCGCCCGGCGACGGGCCCGGCCTCCGGCGGCGAACGCGTGCTCGCCGCGTCCGTGCCGCTGTTCGCCGCGGCGTCGGCCCATTACAAGTCCGCTGCCACCCCCTACGCACCCCGGCTGGTGGCACTGGATGAGGCGTTCGCGGGTGTGGACGACGACTCGCGCGCCAAGTGCCTCGGCCTGTTGGCGACCTTCGACATGGACGTCGTCATGACCAGCGAACGCGAATGGGGGTGTTACCCCTCAGTGCCCGGTCTGGCCATCTGCCAGCTCTCCCGTCGCGACGGCATCGACGCGGTCCTCGTCACTCCTTGGCGGTGGAACGGCCGGGAACGCGACCGTACTCCCCGGCCCGATCCGTTCCCCCGGCCTGAAGCCGGTGATCCCTCGCAGGACGGGCTGTTCGCATGACGGCTGACCTCGACCGGCTGCGGCGGCTCCTGGGTGGGCCGGACACCGAATGGCTGCTCGCCCGGGCCCGCCACCGTCTCGAACGCGGCGCTCCACTCACCGGAACGACCACGCTGGCCAACGCGGCGCCGGACCAGCGTCGCGCGATCGAGAAGCTGCTGGGCCGACGGGCCGGCAGCGGCGCCTCGCTCTCTGTCTCCCTCGACGAGGTCGACCGCGTCCTGCGCCGCGGTGCCTGCCCCGACGGCCTTGCGTCCGCGGTCGAACTCCTCGGCGGCCCCATCCGTGACCTGGCGCGTGAGAACGCCGATACGGCCGCCGCCTGGGAGAAGGCCCACGTGCGGCTCGACGCGGTCATCGCCGGCCGTCCCGACTTGACCGACTGGCGAGCCTGGCTGGACGGCACCGGATCGGTCCGCCGCCTCACCACCGGTCCCGGCGACGCCAAGGACGTCCTGGACCGGCTTGCCGCCGTTCTCGACCGCATCCCCTCCCCTGGCATCCCCCTCGGCCAGCTCGCCGCCGAGACCTGCGGTGACGCACACGCCCTTGATGAGGGATCCGCACTGGCCACCCTCGCCCTCTCGGCGGCCCGTGCCCTGGGCGGCCTCCCCTACCGTTCGGAGGGGACGGCCGAATCCCGCCGGCGAGCGTGGGCGAACGTCGGTGTCCACCTGGACGATCTGTCCTCGCTCGTCCTCTGCCTCGGTCTCACCGGAGACCAGAGGACACCGCACGGACGCATGCTCGAAGCGGCGAAAGACGCGGGCGAGCCGATCACCCTCACACTGCGCATGCTCCGCCGCCATCCGGGGCCCATCCGTACCGGGTTGGTCCGAATCTGCGAGAACCCCGTGGTCGTCGCCGCAGCGGCCGAAGCCCTCGGCCCGGAGTGCCCACCGCTGGTCTGCGTGGGCGGACGGCCATCGGCGGCCGCTTGGCAACTGCTCGATCTGCTCCACCGGGGAGGCTCCGCCTTTGCCTACCACGGCGATTTCGACTGGGGCGGAATCGCCATCGCCACCGCCGTCCGCGAGCGTTTCGCATGGCGTCCATGGCGCTTCGACGCGGCCGCCTACCTGTCGGCCACCTCCACGGCCCCCTTGACCGGCCGGCCGCGCCCGACCCCCTGGGACCCCGCCCTGGCCACGGCCATGGCAGAACGCACGGTCCGGGTGGAAGAGGAACTCGTCCTAGGCGATCTGCTCGCGGACCTGGCCGAGGCCGCCGGCTAGACCCTCCCGATCGCCGTACGCACACCGATTCAGGTCCGGGTGATCTCCCGGGCCACGCCCCGCCGCCAGCGTGACCGGTCACCGCACAACCTGGGCGGGTGAGTTATCGGCTTTCGGAAAGGAGGTGAGTGAACCGGCGAGGCCGGCGTTCTTGACCAGGCGCCCCCACCGGGGACTTCGCTCGAACCGTCGCCCGATCGCCGCGCCACCGGGTAGCTCACCGTTCTCCGCCCGGTACGCAAGGGCCCACTGCCAGGCCTCCAACTGCAAGCGCCTGCGGAGACCGGACACCGGCAAGCCGTCGTTTCCAAGATCCTCCGGTACGGGCTCGGTCGCCACCGGTGCAGATCCTGCATCTTTCACGACCGGGGCGTCGTGATCGACTGGATCCAACAGCCGCATCCGTAGCTGCCCCTGCAGAAGGTGATAGGCCCCGACGAAGGCGAACGAGGGCCACGCGGCGATCACCCGGCCGACCACCGTAGGCTCGGCGACCTCGACATGGCGGCCAGGCTCGCCAGGCTCCCGACAATGAGAAGCGTCCACGACAACCATGGGGCGCCAACACCGGTCCTGCCCGCCAGTAGCACGGACATCGATGACGCGACGACCATCCCATCGACGCTCAGCGGGATCAGCGTCGCGTTCAGCGACGTCTCACCGTGCCGGAGCGCGAGTTCGTGCATGTGGCCGAAGCTCACCACCGCCGCGATCAGCGCGAGGAACACCACACTGACCGTGGTGATACGGCGAATGCAGACGTCGGCCGAGCCATTCCAGGTACGGTGATTTCGCATCGCCGCTCACCTGCTTCCCAGCAGAAATGAGTGGGTGAGGGCGAGAGGATGTGCGTTCGGCTCCAGTACGGCCTCGGACACTTCGGACCGGGGCCAGTGTGGTCGGAAGCTTCGCTTCCTCCCCGCTGGCCCTCGCCATTCCACCCGGGAGGCGACCCCCGGACCCCCGCGGCAGGGGGCTTCGCCCCACGCACCCCCACCGCCGCCTCCGTCATCACGAAGCCGAGGGTGCGGTAGACCTCGGCCTTTCTCTTTGGGTCGCTCATGCGCCGCTACCGGGGCGGCGATTCGGTTCCCTGAGCGGGGTCACCGATCCGGCCTGCCGCGATGGCGGCGGCCACGGCGGGCGTACCTCCCGGAGGGTCCTCTCCCCTGCGGGAGGTACGCCTTCGTGCGTTCTGTCTCCTGATCAGCGGTTCACCGCGGCCACGGAAGCCCGATTCACCGGACGAAGGTCCACAGGTGGTCGTCCTGGAGGCTGCAGGGGAAGGTGGTCAGCTTGGCGTCCTGCCCGCCGGAGCCGTTCAGGCCGGCCACATCGAGGCACTGGTCGCCCGGGGTCTTGACGTTCCGGATCCAGTATGCGCCCGACGACTTGCGCTCCAGGTACCACATCTGGTTGTCACCGGGCCCCGGGTCGCAGTACCACTCGGTCACGTCGCCCTTGTCCACGGTCCCGTAGTCCGGCAGGTCGAGGCAGTAGCCGTCCTTGGTGTTACGGATGGTGAACAGGTCGGCGCCGTTCGGGCCGGCACCCTTCTGACCGACCACCAGGTCCCACCGCTGGTTGTCGGCGGACGATCCGTCACACGTGTGCTGCTGCACCTTCCCGTCGATCGTTCCCTTGCCGAAGCCGGGGACGTCGACGCACATCCCGGTCATCACGTTCTTGAGCAGAACGCCGGAGGCCGCCGAGGACCCCGCGTTGTTCGGGAGCGCCGCCGCGTTGCCGGGGGCCGTACGGGGCGTGCTGCGCCTCGAGTGGACGGCCTTCGGAGACGCCGACGTCGGCGATGGAGCGCTGCTCTTCGCCGGCCGCGGCGCGATGTACGGGGCCGTCTCGCCGCCCTGCTGCGCGGCCAACAGCTGCAGTCTCCGTGCCGCTCGGTCGTCCGACGGCGCGGCGTTCGCGGCGGCGGTGGTGGTGCCGGGGGCCGTGGCCGTCGGCGCCGACGCCGGTGGCGAAGCGGCGGCGTTCTTCGGGTCCTTCTTCACCGGTCCGGCGGCCTGGGGAAGCGCGTTGTGCGCGGTCTGCCGGCCCGGCCTGGTCCCGCCGCCCTGCTGCGGCGCGGCGGTCTGTTGCGGAGTGCCGCCCTGCGGGGCGACCGTCTGGGCCGTCTCGCCGACGGTCCGGTTCTGCGCGGCCGGGTTCTGGCCCGTCGAGAGCGCCACCTGCCGCGCGTGTTCCTCGGCGGCCTTCTTGTGGCTGTAGGAGCTCAACGCCCCGATGCCGAACACCGTCCCGGCGACGACGATCAGCGCGGCGCCTCCCGCCAGGACGCGCGGAGCGAGCTGGGGCTGCTCGCTGGGCTGCCACGCGCGCTTGTTGAAGGCGCTGACGAGCTTCGCGCGCTCCTGGCGCTGCCGCTCCGTTTCGTTCTGCTCGCTCATCTACTCTTCCTTGCTCACTGTTAGTTGGGGGATCCCGTAGAGGGCGGTCATCTCATCGGACAACCGGTTCTCCGCATTCCAAAGCACCTCCTCGACTCTCGCCATCGCCGCCGGGAACTCCGACATCAGCGCCATGAACCGGTCCGGCGCCTCGACCGGAGCAGAGATGTCCATGAATCCCTGCAATGTTCTTTCCAAATCCTCGAGTCGCGGCAGAAGTGACTGCACGATCTGAGGCAATGGCCCGGCCTTGATCTCACGAACGCTTTCCCGCGAGCCCGTTAGGTGACCTGCAACGATCATCCGCCATTCCTTGGCGGTCAGTCGCGGGCCGCGCTTCATCATCAGTTCCTGGAAACCGGAAAGCTCCGTCCACACCTGATTGAGCCGGTCGGCGGACTCGACGGCGAGAGGCTGTGGCCAGGCGGCGAAGCGATCGGGAATCAGCGACGGGTTGTAGTGCGTTGCATGCGCGTATTCCCGGGCCACGGCGTAGGCCATCCGATTGTTCAACGGTATGGAGTCGGGACGATAGGGAGCTCCGCGAACCTCGAACAGCACCATGCCGTTCTCCTCGTCGACCCCCATCGCGCCCATGCCGTAGTCGGAGTCCAGATCGCCGGAGTGAAGGGGGTGGCCCGGAGGAGGGGACAACAGATCCTTCCTCAGCACACCCTCACCGCGACCGTGCACGATCGAGGCCAACCAGTCGATGATCCGAGGCCCGTCCGTCTTGGCCTTCGTTCGGGTGTTCACCACGTAGGGCTTCTTGAAGACCGGATCCGAAGCGCTGTACCCAAGCGCCGCCATGAGCCCTGGAACATCCTGATTCGACTGCCTGAGTAGAAGTCGGGACATCTCTTGCCGGTCGGACGAATCGAGCAACTTTTCGAAGATGGAGGCGAAGTCGCTCCGGGCCATCAACCTGAAGAGGACATGGACGGTCCCCCCGAAGGTTCCCCCCTTCGCGCGCTCGAGGTACATCGCGATCAGCGTGATGAACCCACGCGACCTGTCCGACAGCGACCTGGAATATCTGCGCTCATAGAATTCGTGCACCGAGTGCGCCGCCCGCCGTATGGCCGTCGCCTGTTTGGCACTGAGCACTTGACCGATGGCCTCGTCGAGGTCCGCCAGGCGTATGCCGTAGGTGGCCTGGAGCCGCACGTTGAAACGCACGTCCTCCGCCGATACGTCCGTCTCCTTCCGGAGAGCGACAGGCCGAGCCGATCCACCCAACGCGGCCGAGAGCGGGAAGGTCCTCGTCGGCGCGCCCAACGCGAGCTCTCTCATCTTCGCGACCACGCCGACGATTTGGAGGATCGCGGTCATGACATCGCGCAGGTCCACCATCGGGGCCAGCACGAATTCGAGACTGGAGCGGCTCGAGCCCGGAACGCGATCGGTCTCCAACCGCCACCCATCGCCTTCGAGCAGGACCTCGCCCCGGGAGTACAGCGGAACCGTGACCCGCAGCAACTCCAGTTCCAGCCCGAACTTGGCGCTCAGCGAGGGAGAAAGCGGCGGTTCGCCGGCCGGGCCGGTGGCCGACGCCGGCTGGATCGGTCGGGCCGGCTCTCTTCTCGACGTGGGGGCCTCGTCACCGGAGCCTCGGCCACCATCGGCCCTCCGGTGGACCTCCGCCCCGATGGGATCGACGCCGAGATTGGCGATCGGCGCCCCGCCGTCACCCGTACGGGAACTCCCGTCAGGCGGCGCGGACGAATCCTCCGCGCGACCTGCCGCCGCCGGCGTCGCCGGGACCTGCGTTCGCGGCGGTGCGAGCCGTACGTCCGAGGTCCGCGCCGGCGGCGCCTGGGCCGATGCCGGACCGGGGCCCGCGATCGGTTCGGTCGCCGCCCAGGACCCGGTGTGCGGTCCCGGTGCCGCGAGCCGTACGAGCACGACCCGCCGACCGGACGAGGGACCGAACTCGCGGGGGACGCCGTCCGGCGGCACGACGGTGATGCGCAGCCCCAGGACGACGGCCGCCGCGGCGAGCATCAGGCCGGCCGCCTCGTCCGTGCCGTCCGGTGCGGTGATCCCGGTCGTCGCGGCGCGGCGCCGATCGTCCGTCGGGCCGTGGCCGCCATGGGCGGGCCCGGCTCCGTCGGTCGCTCCCGCCTCGCGCGGAACCGAGAGGTGCGCGTCGAGCGCCGGCCACAACCGCCGTTCGCCCGGGGCCTGCCGGAGGTCGGCGGTGAGCGCGTCCGCGAGGTGAGTCCGCAGCTCTCCCGGCGTCGGCGGCCTGCCGTTGCCGACGGCGGCGGTCTCGGCGGGCGCCACGGCGCCCAGGGCGTTGACGAGTTCGTCGCCCATCGCGGCCACGGGGATCACGTTCAGCCCCATCCGTGTGAGCGTCATCGCCTGAGGGGCGGTGGGTCCCCCCTCCTCCGCCTCGGGGACGGCCACCGTTTCGCTCCGGCCCATCGTTTCGCTCCGGGCCACCAGGCTGTCGGTCGCCGGAGGCTCCGGCTCAGCGGGCTCGGGAGTCGAAGATGTTTCCGGAGGAGCGTCCGCCGGGGCGGGCGCCCTCGGAGGATCGGTCTCTCCGAGCCACACCGTGTCATCCGGGGGCTGCGCCGGGTCGGCGAGGCGCCGGTCCGGCGGTGTCGCCGGGGTGGGGGGCGCGGCCAGGGTCATCTGGTCGAGCCGAGTGGCGATCGCGCGTACGTCGTCCTCGGTCCAGGTTCGGTCGGCGGGTCCGCCGCGTGCAGCGTCCCGGAGCCAGCCCAGGATCTGCGCGGCGCTCTCCTCGTTCCACTGCGCGCGGCGTACCTGCTCGGACAGGTGCAGGACCACGCCGAACGGATCGTCGTCGTTCTGGCGTCGCCGCAGCCCCTCCGCCTCCTGGCGTGAGAAGGCGTGGGCCTCGGCGGCGCGACGCAGGAGCTCCGGCAGTGCCGGGTGCAGCGAGGCCAGTCGCCGGGAGCGTTCGGCGATCTCGGTGGTGAACGCCTGCTCGAACGTCTGCCGCCGGCCGTGCGCGGTCCGGTACAGCCGCCCCAGGTCGTTGTAGGTGAGGTCGTGGACATCCGACTCGGCGCGCTGGACCGGCGTGAGCAGGTCGTGCGTGTCGGCCACGGCCGCGGTGAAGAACCGGCGCCGGGAGGTCATGGGGTCGGACACCCACACCGCTTCCTCGGCGCCGGGGTCCGTACGCGTCGAGGCCGGGTCGAAGGAGGACGTCCGCCCGTCGGGGTCGATCCACGTCTGCCGCATGGTGCCGTCGAGGCGGATCACGTCGACCCGTACCCGCGCGTCCAGCGCGAGGGCGACGTCGCGCCCCACGGTCACCGGGTCCAGGGCCTGCACCGCGGCTTCTGGGGGAAGGATCGCGGGCGCGCCGGTCGGGTCGTCCGGCCGCTGGGCGTGCAGGGCGTTGACCGTGTTGATGATCTCGGTGGTGGCCTGCTGGACGGACTCGACCGGGCCGGTGATGGGGCGGCCGAGCCGGAGTTCGTAGTGCTCGAGGGCGCGGGGCGTTTCTACGGCCGGGTCGGTCTGCCGTATCGCGGCCAGGTCGGCGTTCATGGTCCGTACGGCCCAGCGCAGCACCGCCTGGTGGGCCTGGACGGCCCGGGCCTTCTCGTCGGTCGTGAGAACGACCGGTCGGCCGCCGCCGGTCCGCTGCCGGATGTGGCGGATGACGCCCTGGTGAGCGCGCGCGACGCCCAGGTGGCTGCCGGCCGCGTCGACCAGGAGCGGAACGAGGTCGAACCGGGGGGCCCGGTCCACGCGCGGCGCGGTGGGCGGCCACGGGCGTACCTCCGGCTCGGCCCTGTCCTCGACGTCCGCGGCCGGGCTCTCGGGCACCGCCCCGGCATCGATCAGCGACTCGATGGCCCGCAGGTACCGCTGCGGCATCGGCTGAGACGGGTCGAAGACACCGCCGGCCATGATCCCGTCTGCGTCGCCCCGCCCGGACGACGACGGGTCCCCATGCTCATACGGCAGTCCCAGGCGATTGAGGACCAGGCTGAGCAGGGCCGCCGTGAAATCCTTCGTTCCCCAATGCAGCGCGTCCGGTCCGCGCAGGTCCAGGTCGGGAGCGTCGCTGGTCCGGCCGGGCCGCAGCTCGACGGCCTCCGGGTGCTCCGAATCGATGACCAGTTCCACCTCGACGTGCAACTGGTCCTTGGACTCCGGGAGCTCATACCCCTGGTTGACGTACCGATCCAGCGCCCGCTGCAGGGAGGCCTCGATCTCCGTGACCTCCTCCGCCGGGACTCCGAACAACGGCCGTACGGGAGACACCACCGTGTGGTGGCGCACCCACTGGCCGGTGTCCGCCTGAATGCGCCGCACATTCCCCCGCATCCGGGTCTCCGTCCCATCAGGGGTGGACCGCTCCTCGGCGATCCGCAGCACCGGCGCCTCGGACCGGCGATGCGCCCACTGGTCCGGACTCGCCGGAGTGGCGACCCGCCTGCCCGGCTCGGCGACGGGCGTCACCTGGGCGGTCGCCGGAGCGACGGCGGCGGCGAGGTCTCTGCGCGCGGTACCGCCGGCGAGGTCCGGGCCCGCCCACGCCGGTGCGACCGACTCGATCCGCACGTCCGAATCGAAGTTCTCGAGCAGCAGTTCCGCCAGGGAGACCGGCTGCAGATGGTCGGGCCACACCTTGACGTGATAGGGGTCCGGTCCTCCTGCCGTGCCGGACTCCTCCTCGTACAGGTCTTCCGCCGATTCGCCCAGTGGGGGATGTTCCCAATGGCTCAGGACCACCTGGCGGCCCCGCTCGTCACGTGCCGCGGAACCGAGCGCGACATGCTTGGAGCCATCGAAGAGCACCCAATGACCCGGAGGGATCTCGGGCTCCACGAGCCCGGTGTCCGGATCGAATCGATGCTGCCGGGTGGACGACGGGTCACCGACGAGCTCGAAGAGGGTCCGGGAGTAAATATCCTGGCCGCCGCTTACTGCGACATGTTCATCGAGCCCGTACTCGAGCGCGTCGAAGTATGCGTCTTCCGCCGCCCGGGCCGCCTCCTGGTGCACGTCTTCCAGCCAATTCTTGTCGACGGCACCGGTCCAGTACGCGGTGAAGAGGTGCGACTCCCAGCAATTCATCGTGCTGTCCGACTTCGGTACGGGGCCGTTCCCGCGAAGCCACCGGGCGAAGTCGTTGGGCAGTCCCTTGTTGTTGAATTCGGCGATGCCCCATCCACCGTCGGCATCGGCGGTGACGTTCGAGTCTCCTCTCCACCAGTAGAATCCGGCCGATCCCTCGGCGGCCAGCATCACCCGGGTGACCAGATCCCGCGGCACTGCGGGATTCACCGGGTAGACGTCCTCGGGGGCCGTCCCGGACGCCGGTACGAGGTCCAGAGGGGCGCTGGGCACTCGACGAGCCGGCGCGTCGCCCCGTCGATCGGTTCTCCGATATTCGGCGACACTCGTCGTTGCGAGGCGCGCCGGAACCAGAGCGACCTGGACACACGCCTTCGTGCCATTCTCATGGGGCATGCTGCGGCTGCTGTCCCGCCACTGGATGGGGACGGTGGACGGGGGCAGCGGAGCGAACGGAGCGTCGGCGGGACGGGAGCCGAACAGGTGCGGCAGGGTGTTCTCCAGGTCATCGGCCAGCCGGTGGCCGCCGTCCGGGCCCTGTTCCAGCGGCAGCATCCCGTACATGCCGCCGGAGACGGGCACCCGGAGAGTCCCGCGGCGGCCGGTCAGGGTCACGGCGACGTCGAACCTGTAGTGCCGGTACCGGCGGGTGGCCTCCTTGTTCCTCTCGTCGGTGCCGCCGAGCTCCCCTTCCTGTTCTTCTGCCTCGTCGCGGCCGTATTCGAACGCGCCGGTCCCCAGTTGCTCGGCGTCGCCGACCTCACCGCCGCCCTCCGGGCCGAACCGGACGCGGAAGCCCCTGGACCTGCCGGTCTTCTCCTTCTCGGCCTCGCTCTCCTGGGTGTAGATCCGGCCCTTGAACGGCGTGCCGTCCAGCGGCCCGATCGGCTCGGCCCCGGTGATCTCCAGGCCGGCGATCGTCTTCCGCGAGCCGACCGGGACCTCGTAGGCGTTCTTCAGCGACTCCTTGATGTACGGGCGGATCAGCTGCTGACTGGTGAAGTGCAGGTACCGCAGGCCCGCGATGGTCGTGAAGTCCAGACCGGGGACGTTCCAGGCAGCGGGGGCGCTCAGATCGTCGGGGAGCCGGTACGGCGACGAGGGCAGCGCCGCCCAGCGCTCGACGGCGGCGGCGAACGGGACGCCCCAGGGATGCAGGTTCCGCGCGAGGGCGTCGACCGCCTCGTCGGGCTGTCCCTCCCACGGCGGGCGGGCGTCCCAGGCCGGGGTGTCGCCGAGGGCGGGCTCGCGGCCCGCGGGCGGCGCGTCGAGGATCGCGATGCTCTGCGGGACCAGCAGCCGGACGTCACCGGTCGCTCCGTCGGGGGCGTCCGGCTCGATCACGGTGTGCCAGACGAACGGCCGGTGGGAGTACCACCGGTCACCGGCCTTCGGGTCGGCCGCCAGCCGGCCGAGACCGATCACCGCCTCCCGCAGGCCGCGCACCGGTACGTTCAGCAGCTCGGGCAGCTCGGTGTTGAGCCCGACCTCGATCCTGAACGACAGCGGGTGTTCGAACTCCAGGGAGCCTTCGCGGGTGCCGGCCCGGTAGATCTCCAGGGTCTTCTCGTGCGCCTCCG
Organism: Actinoallomurus sp. NPDC052274; assembly: GCF_040679475.1. NCBI lineage: Bacteria > Bacillati > Actinomycetota > Actinomycetes > Streptosporangiales > Thermomonosporaceae > Actinoallomurus > Actinoallomurus sp. NPDC052274. The sequence goes on along the minus strand of NZ_JBFAUT010000071.1, from coordinate 27,240 downwards.
TCCCGTGGGAGGACTCGGCGGTGAAGTCGACGCCGGCCTCGACGCCGCCGTGGCCCTCCCCGTGGCCCTTGCGCCCGACCCGGCCGCGGACGTCGACCCCGCCGCCGTACGTGAAAGCGGTCGACTTCTCGCGGGACTCCTCGCGCTGTCCCTCATCGCGCAGGGTGAGCTTCACCTCCGGCCGCGGCGACTGTGACGTGGCGGTGCCCACCGCGGCGGTCGCCCGGACGAACACGTACCGCGTGCCGCCGAACGGCTGCGGCACCGGGATCCAGCGGGTGACTCCGGATCCGGTCAGCAGGCCCCAGTTGTTGCGCAGGGCGTCGGAGGAAAACGCCGCGTCGAGCTCCCGGGCGAGAAGGTTGGGGCGGTCCTCTCCCTCGAAGAACTCCTTCAGCACTCCGTGGTGGCGGAGCTGCTGCTTGATCTTGTCGAGGACCTGGCCGGCGTTCATGGTCTCGGGATAGGACATCCCGGGCAGCAGGCCGGGCGGAACGTGGCGCGTCGGCGCCTGAGGCACCGGCCGCGTCACGCCGGGCGCGGTCAGGCCCAGATCGAAGATCCGCCGCTGGGGGACCAGCAGGTCCATCGCGTCCGTCACCCGGAGATACCGGCGCGTCCTCGACCGGTACCCCCGTCTCCACCGGATCAGCGTCACCTCGAAGACCGGGTCCGTGCGGTACGTGTGCGTCGTGCCCTCGTAGGTCGCGCGTGAGATGCCGATGTGGCCGCGCGCCTCGCTCCGCTCCTTCTTCCACGTGAATCCAACGTGATCCTGAAGGGTGACCTGGACGCGGCCGCCCACGCTCCCCCCGTGCTCACCGCCGGCGGAGTGCCCGGTCTCCGGCCCGTCTTCGGGGCTGACGACCTGTTTCCCGGCCTCGGACCCCATGCGGAGCTGAGGGCCCGCCGCGAAGCCGTAGCCGCCCTTGAGCTTGTGCTCGCCGCCGTACTTGTGGCCGCGGGTGCCCTGGGCGTACTGCTCGATCTCCGTGCTCCCGCTCGCCCCGGCGTGACGCGGCCGGTAGCCGCGCAGCCGGATGCGGAAGGCCTGTTTCAGGCCGTCCTTTCCCCGCGGCAGGCTGACGATGCGGCCCTTCTGCCCGGTCAGAACGGGGAAGTACTGCGCGAGCTTGTCCGGCTTGTTGAGGTCCTTGATCGCTGACGGCCAGTTCGTACGGTCGTCGGCCCAGCGGTCCGGCAGGCCGTTGGCCTCCGCGTACAGCCGGGCCGCCAGGCGCGGCAGCTCCGGGATCACGAAGAACGACGGATAGACGCCCGACGCGCCCCCGGCCGCCAGGTCGACGAAGTCGTCGGCCGGCCACGCCGCCGGGGTCTCGGCCGTACCGGCCTTCTCGAGCTCGACGGCGGTGAGCGGCGTGGCCGGACGGTGCTCCTCGGGGACGACGATCCGGGCGGTGACGTCTTCCGGCCGGTCGATCCACCAGGTGATCCGGCTGCGTTCGGCGGGGCGCACCGAAATCTGGTAGATGACGTTGTAGTCGTGCTCGTCCACCTGGCCGGTGGTCTCGGTGCGCCGGTAGGACTTGGCGCTCCCCCCGAACTCCCTCTTGGCGGTGTAGGAGTACCCACCGTGCGCGCTCCAGGCGCCGAGCACGAAACGAATCCAGGGCCAGGTGAACCGCACACCCCCGCCCCAGCCCAGCTCCGCTCCGATCTCGGTGTTGCGGTGGCCGGCCGTCGCCGCGGCCAGCAGCGCGCGCCCGTTCACGGTCATCGGATAGGAGTCTCCGCCGATCCGCTCCCTCGGCTGCGCCTGGACCGAGATCTCGTACGCGCGCCCGCCGACGTTGACCGTATGGTCCACTCCGGCCATCACGGCGGGCAGGTCCGCCTCCAGCGCCGGCCTGCTGAAGTAGGTGACCAGGTCCAGGTCCGCCTGCGACCAGTCCACCTTCTTCCCGCCCGAGACGGCGTCGTGCTCCTGCTCGAGGACCGCGCGGATCTGCTGGTGCACGAGTTCGGAGCCGGGCAGCAGAGCCGGCATGCCGAAGCCGACGCCCCGGCGCGCCGCCAGCGCCAGCGGCTCCCGGTGCGCGGGGTCGACCTGGATCGGACGGTTGAGATTCCGCGGCCGCCGGAACGCCGACGGTGGTGGCATCGAATCCGCCGGAGTCCGCACGGCGCCGGTCATCCGCTTCTCGAAGTCGGCGGCCTCCGGTTTCGGCACACTGGTCTCCGCCTCCACGACCGTGCTGACCGGGTCGATGGTGTGCGTCGTCGAGCGAATGTCGACGTCGACGTGCAGGCCCGTCCGATACCGGGACTGCCTTCCGCCGCGGTTCAGCACCGTGTGGCCGAGCCCTTGCTCGGACAGCCCATGGCCGGCGCCGCGCGAGAAGGGCGTCATGAAGGACGGCCCGCGTACGAAGCCCTTGCCCGTGCCGTGCTGCGCGTGTTCGAGGTCGGGCGGGTGCGCCCCGGGGTCGGCGTCGAGGCCGGCGATGCCGAAGGAGAAACCCGTCGCCGCCTTGCTGTCACCTTCCTGCCCCGGTTTGACCGTCAGGCCGACCCCAGAGTCCTCCCGGACCGTCACCTCGCTGTCGCCGAGGTACTGCAGCCGCTCGATCTGCGCGCTGAACGAGAAATGCCCTTCGAACCGGCTCAGTGGCCCCGTCGGAACCGTCACCTTCTTCGTCGGCACCCCGCTGCTGAGGACCACGCGGCTACGGTTACGCGTCGACTTCTCGTTCACGTACTCGGTGACCTCGCCCATCACCGTACGGACGGACTCGGCCGGCAGGCCGGCGCCGAGGAGGCGCCGCTGCAGGTTCGCGACGACGGGGATCAGGTCGACCGCGTTGATCGTCTCGGTCGCCTGCGACGGACGCCGCACGCCTGCGGCCGCGCCGGTCCGGGGCGTCGTTCCCTCCGGCCGCGGCGCGTCCGGGGCCGTGAAGGGCTCGGGGAGGTCGACGTCGAAACGCTGGGGCAGCACCACATCGTTCGGGCGCTCCGCACCGTCGACGAACACCCGTATCCCCAGACCCGACCGGAAACGGGTGTTCGCCGCCACGAACACTTTGCGGCCCGCGATCACCTGCCGGTCATGGCCCTCCTCCTTCTTCACGGACGCGTCCGCGGTCACCGCCGGCAGCCCGGGCACCACGGCCGACGCGACCCGCGAACCGATGCCGAGGAACGACAGGAGGAGTGCGTCGAAGCCGCGCGTGACCGATCCGCCCGACTTGCCGCCCGAGGACATCGAGGCGAAGGAGACCCCGTAACTGCGGACGCCGCCGGTCGGCTGCTCGCCCGGGCTCGCGTCCCGCAGAACCGGGCGGATCCACACGAGGTGGCCGTCGGCCACGAGGAACCGGCCGTTCTGCAGGAGCGTCTCCCACTTCTCGATGCTCTCCTCGGCGCTCTTCCCGGTGTCGTCGGTGCCGAGGACCTCACGCAGTCCACGCTGGATCCCCGCGCTCAGCTCCGGACCGTCGTCCGCGCGCCGGACCCTGCTGCCGACCTCATGGGCCCAGCGCTGGGCGTCCTCGGTCGACCACGGGTCGACGCCGGTGATCGTCGCCTCGCCCAGGGCGTCCTTGTCGAGGTACCACGGAGCCCGCGGCCGGGCCGGCCGTTCCGCCGCCGACGGCGTCCGGCCGTCCGCGGCCGCGGGCGCCGACTCGGACGACGGCGCCCCGGTCGGACCGGTGGAGGACGACATCGGCCGGTCCGCGCCGGTGCTCGCCTCGGCCGCCGTACCGGATGCATCCGCGGGACCGCCGGATGCGGCGGGAGGACGGGACCGGAGCGCGGGGGTGCGCCGGCGGAGGATGGATCGGATCGAGGAGACCGAGTACCAGCGGTACGGCCTCTTACCGGACCCGGCCGGCGCCACGGCGGGCACGACCGACGACGCCGGAGCGAGCTCCGCGGGGGCCTGCAACGTCTTCATCGCGGCCTGCCCGGCGGAACGCGTCGCGACATGCGCCGGGACGACTTTGACCTGGACACACGCCTTCGTGCCGTTCTCATCGGGGACACTCCGGCTGCTGCTCCGCCACCCGGAGGCGTCCGCCGGAACTCCCGCCACGGCCCCACCGGCACGAAGAACCGCCCGGCCAGGCGAGGAAGAGGTCTTTCTGGCGCGCACAGACTCCACCCGTTCTCCAAATATCGACGCATGTCATGCCAGATTCACCTTCCTTCTCCCGGAGCACACCAAGACGGCCACGCCCCCAACGTCAGATGACGGCGCCCTCAACGCCAGACGACGACTTCGACGCAATCCCCCTCGCTATGGCTGGACTTCCGCCACCCGGAGTCGTCGTCGAGCGGGTCGGCCATCCCAAGCCCTCCGGCGGCGGACTCGGGCCTCCCGTCCCCCGTCGTCCGGTCGGCCACGGGCACTTCATCCGTAGCCGTGCCGGTCTGTGAGGCGGGCCCCTGCGGCGCGGGCGGGGCGGGATGCCGTGGGCCCTCGTCCGGCCGGTTCACCACCCGATAGATCGGTGCCGCCGCGACCGTCTCCGCGTCGCCTTCGCCGGCCGGCGGCAGGGCGGCGGCGAACCCGCGTGCCCCGGGCGCGGTCAGCGGGAAGTCCCGCAGCACCACGCTCGCGTCGACCACCGACTCGATGTCCCGCAAGTACCGGGCCGGCATCGGCTGCGACGGGTCGAAGACGCCCCCCGCCATGATCCCGTCGGTCTTGACGGCCGAAGACCGCACCAGCCCGCGGAACAGCGACAGCACGTCCCGGTACTCGTCCCGCAGGCCCAGGTAGTGGAACAGTTCGTGCAACAGCTCGACGGTGAAGTCGTCCGTCCCCCAGTGCCGTGCGTCCGGCCGGTCCAGCCTCAGGTCGGGAGCGTCGGCCGTCCGGCCCGGCCGGATCTCGAGGGCCTCCGGGTGGTCGGGGTCGACGACCAGCTTCACCGCGAAGAAGGCCTGGTCCTTCGAAACCGGGAGCTCATATCCCTGGTTCGCGTACTGGTCGATCATCCGGTTCAGGGACCGCTGTATCGAAGCAACGTCGTCCGCGCCCACCCCGAACATCGGCTTCACCGGCACGACGACGACATGGTTACGGACCCACGCGCCGTTCGCCGCCTGGATCCGCTGGACGTTGATCCGGATCTGCGTCGCCCAGCCCGAGACGCGTGGAGTCCCGTCCGCCACGCTGAAGTCGGCCTTGGCCTCGAAACTCTCCGTCTCCACGTGCATCACCGGCGCGGCGAGCCGCCGGGCCCGCCAGTCCGCGCTCGCCGGCTTCTCGACCTTTGCAGCGGGTTCCACGATCGGCGCCGCCACACCACCCGTAGGCCGAAGACCGCGCCCAGGCCCCGACGACCACGCCGGCTCCGCCGACACGATGGACCTGGGCCGGCTGAACTGCGGAAGGGTGAGAATCTCCTCCAGCGTCGTCTTCTGCAGGTACCCCGAACCGGTCGAGGGCGGATCGTAAGGAGCGGCCGTCCGCCGTCCCGGCTCATCCTCGGGGAAGTTCCAATGACTCAGCGCCTCATGGCGCCCCTGCGCGTCGCGTGTTCCGAGCGCCAGCAAGACGTGGGCGCCCCCGTTGATGATCACCAAGTGCCCGGCGGGCAGGTCGGGCGTGACCAGGTCGGTTCGAGCATCACGTCGGTGCCGCATCGGCTCGCCGGCGGTCAGGGAGCGCATCAGCGTGGCGCCATAGGTCTCGACCCCCCGCAGTGTCGCGGCCATGGCGTCCCGCCCGCCGTTCAGCGCCGCGCGGTACGTCTCGTCCGCCGCCTGAGACGCCTCACCGTGGATCCGCCTCAGCCAGTCCCGGTCGACCGCACCAGACCAGTGCGCCGTGTAGAGGATGGCCTCCCAGCAGTTCATCCGGCCGAGTTCCGTCGGCGCGGGCCCCTGTCCGCGGACCCACCGCGCGAAGTCATTGGGCGTGCCGTTCCTCGATGTCGCAGAAACCTGGAATCCACGGCTCTGGTCGGGCAGCACCGGCGGAACCCACCGGTAGAAGCCGATCGACCCCTCCGCGACCCGCAGTACCCGACGCGTCCAGTTCCGTACCCGGGCCCGATCAAGCGGGTAGACATCCGACGCCGGAACGCTCGCCGCCGGCCGCAGATCCGACGGCGCGGACGGGACGGCATGGGACGGCAGGCCCGGCTCCCGGCCCACGTCCGCACCGGGCTCGAGCCCCCGCGGCGCGGATGCGCCGGGGTGGGCCGGTGCGTCATCGGCCCGGCCGACCACCTTCAACGCCTCCGGGTCGTCGGCTCCCGGGGCAGGCGATCCCGGCGCGCCCAGCGGATGATCACGTAGGACCGCGGTGGCGTCGACCACCGATTCGATCAGGCCCAGGAGCCGCTGCGGCATCTCCTGTGACAGGTCGAACACGCCGCCCGTCATGGGACCGTCCGCCTTGACCGCCGAAGACGTCATCGCACGCCGGAACACGGCCGACGGGTCTCGATACTCATCACGGAGACCCAGGTAATGCAGCACCTCGTGCAGCAGTACCACGGTGAAGTCGAGCAGGCCCCAATGCCGGGCGTCCGGGCCGTCCAGTTCGAGGTCCGGTGCGTCGGCCGTCCGACCCGGCCGGATCTCGATGGCCTCCGCGTGGTCGCGAGCGATGGCCAGCCTCACGTCCACATGCAACTGGTCCTTCGACCTCGGAAGCTCGTAACCCCGGTTCACGTACTGGTCGAGCGCCCGCTGCAGCGCGTTCGCCAGCACATCGACGTCGCCTCCGGTCACGCCGAACATCGGCTTCACCGGCAACGCGAGCACATGGCGACGAACCCACCGCCCGTTACCGGCCTGAATCCGCTGGACGTTCGCCCGGATCAGGGTCTCCCACCCCGACGCCTTCGGTTTCCCGGCCACCGAGAAGTCGATCTTCGGGTCGAAGCGCTCCGTCGCGACCCTCGCCACCGGGGCCCCGGCCCGCCGATCCCGCCAATCCGCACTCGCCAGGACATCGGCCTTCGTGCCCGGCCCGTCCTTCTCGCCCGGCGTCGCCGAACCCGCGGGTGCACCGTCGGAGGTGGGCAGGTCCCGGTGGCCGCGGACCACGACACCGGTGAGCGGGTTGACCGTGGGCGAGAACGCGGATTTCACCAGATTCGCCATGCCGTCGTGGAAGCTCTCCCCGGGGTGCTTGGAGAACATCCGCACGCGCCACTGGTGTTCGCCCGGGATGAGGCGTTCGACGCGCGCCAGGTGGGATACGGCGCTCTCGATCGCGTCCTCGCGCTCCTGCTCCGCTTCCGCGCCCTTGGCCCGGATCAGCGCCTCGGCCAGGTCGAGGTAGGCGAGCACCTCCGGATCATGGCCGAGGCCTGCGCCCTCCTGCCAGGCGATCTCCGCGCGCAGGTCCTCCGCCATCTCCCGCAGTTGGTCCGCCGCGTAGTGCGTCAGGGTGTGCTGGACGGCGCCACGACGCGTGAGGTCCCGCATTCCGCTTCGGGAGAAGTTCTCCAGAGTGATCTGGTGGGTGCCGTCCTCGCTGGCGAGCACCACCGTCGCGAATTGGTGACGGATGGGGCTGTCGACCGTGCCGCCCGGTTTGGCGAAGTTCTGTGCGAGGCTCGGCCGCCCCTGCGCGTCGGGGGCGGCGATGGACTGGACCACATACCCCTCGCCCACTTCGGCCCACGCGTACTCGTTGACGCCGATACGCCGGGCGGCCTGCGACAGGGCGTCACGTCGCGGGTCGTCGGTCTCCCCGACGGCCAGCGCGCTGCCATACCTCTCGCCGGGGAGCGGGCCGCCCTCCCCACCGGCCGGCCGGCGATCGCGGCTCAGGTGCGCCGCCGCCCACTCCGGAGCCACCTCCTCCGGCCGGATCTCCCCATCGGCCGCCTGAGCCAGGGCCTCGGCGAGGTGGTGAGTGCCGGTGACCTCCGCGTCGTCGGACGCGTTGATCGGCGCGGCGGCGACCCGGCCGCTGTCCGGATCGCGGAACACCATCGACGACGGGCGATCACCGCCGGTCACCAGGTCGGCGAAGTCCCGGCTGTCCTCGGCGGTGGACTGCCCGGACTCCGTCGGGAAGACCGGAGTGACCTGGAACAGCCGGCGAATCCCGCCATCCTCGGTGGGAAGAACGATGGACAGGTCCCCGTCGACCTCGAGACGCACCCCGGCGCCCGCACGGACCAGTTCGGCCGACGAACGTGCGACGGCCTCGGCCGTCGCGAACACCTGCTGTCCTGAGACGCCGTCCTCGACGGCCAGCGTACGGTCCCCGGAGATCCGCAGCCGGGGCCGGGCGAAGGTGCTCACCTCGACGTAGTTCTGCGTATGCACGAGGAACAGCGGGCGGCTGGGCACGTTCATCAACGCCCGCGGCACCTGCCAGCGAGGGACCTGCGTACCGGGTGCGCGGAAGAGCACACCCGTGCCGCGCCTGTCGATGATGCCGTAGTCATCCGTCGTCAGCGGCCTGGGCCACCGTGCCGCGATCGGAGTCCCCGCGGCCGGTGCGGCCTCACGACCGGCGCCGGCCGGGCGACCCCGATCGGGCCAGCTGACCATGCGGAAGCCGACATGCCGCCCCGTGTGCGCGCTGAGCAGCGCCGCCGCGTTCCAGACCCAGTGCCGCACCTCGTTCGGCGAGTTCGGGCCACGCGAGTACATGTAACGGCCGGAATTGTCGTCGACCACCCACTGCTGGAGTTCCTCGTCCCACCAGAACTCACCCGAAACCCTCGACGAACCCTCTTTCGCATCGCCATTCGCAGCGAAATCCGCGCCTATTCCCGGGTGCCCGATACGACCCCAACGCTCATCAAGGGTCTCCCGAGCCGCATCGTCATCCAGCTCGGCAAGAGTCGGATCCGACGCCCGGAGGTCGGCCAACTGCTCCGGCCCCAGAAGCCGGCCCGGCGTCTCACTTCCGACCACCACCCGGCCATCGGGACGCACCGTGTACAGCCATACCGCTTTCCGGTTTCCGGTCAGCACTGACGGCGGTACGTCCTCGAGCAGGGACCAGAGGGGATTCAGCCGTAGATCTGCCTGGTCGTCCAACTCTCGAGTCCGCAACCGATCCGGGAAGACCGCCTCTCCGAAGGCTCGGTCGAATTCCGCCGGCGGATCCGCCAGCGCGAGCGGGGCACCCGGAACCGACCACGCCGGCGCCATGGACGCGATGGTCAGCTGCACCCCGGACCGTTCGACCAGGTCATCCAGCGTGATCACCCGCAGGGAGTCGGTCCGGTCCGAGGCGTCCGCGGAGTCCGCGACCCAGTAGCCGACCAGTCGCAGCTCGCCGTTCTCGTCGCGGGCGCCCAGGGCGATCCCGCTATGGTCAGCGGAGCTGATGTGCACCAAATGGCCGACCGGAATGTCGGGCACCACCGAGCCGGTCGCGGAATCGAGATAATGCCGGGTCTCCGAACCGACGTGCATGCGGTTCCGGAGCGCCTCGAAGTACGCTCCCCCGCCCTCCTCGAAGGCATCTTCGTCGTCCATGCCCGTGTTGATCGCGTTGTAGTAGGCGTTCCGCGCGGCCCGCGCCATCTCTTCATGAGTCCTGTCCAGCCACGCCTTGTCGACGGCGCCCACCCAGTAGGCGATCAACAGGAACACCTCCCACATGTCCATCGCGCTCGCCGCGTTCGGAGCGGGGCCATCGCCGCGGATCCAGCGCGCGAAGTCGTTCGCCACGCCGTCTGCTTCCCCGGCGATCTTCCAGCCGTCCTGCGGATCGGGTCCTGAGTCCACCCGGCGGAAGGAGCCGATCGATGCCTGCGCGGCCCGCGTCACGCGATCCACCCAGTTCGGCGTCACCGCCGGATCGACCGGATACACCTCCGCCGCCGGAACGCGCGGTCCCGGACGCAGACCCATCGGTGCCTTGGGCGCGGGATGGGGCGGGGCCGCCGGGGACCGGTCGAGCAGGTCCCGAGCGTGCTCGTCGGGGAACCTGCCCTGGTAGGCCACTGCCGTACGGAGCTCGTCCTCGCTCAGCGGGGCGATGCGACGGTACCGCCCCCAGTTGTCCACGTAGTCCAGTGCCGGATCGTGGTCCGAGATCTCGTCCAGGGCGATCTGGGCGCCACGCATCACCTCGTGGAAGCTGTGGTGGTCCGCCGACAGCATCGCGCCCAACAGCGCCAAGCGCAGCAGGCCCAGGTCGACGTCCACGCCCCGCCACCGGCGGGGCATGCGTGCCAGGTTGTGGATGAACAGGTACGCGGAGCCCGACGTGCCGGTCCTGACCAGCCCGCCGGTCTTCTCCGACAACTGCTGGAAGTCGCTCTTCATCAGCAGCGTGTGGTTCTTGTCCGCGCCGACCCACGGCAGGGACTCGCCGTCGCCGACCATCAGGCGCTCGTTCGCGCTCAGCGGTGGCCGTACCTGTGACGCCTGCCGCTTCGTACGCAGCAGTTCCGCCGACGCCGCCGCGATCGCCGCCTCCTTGGCCGCGGGATCCAGGTCCGACTCGCCGATCTCCTTGAGACGTTCCTCGAATGCGACGCGGGTCTCGGTGGGTACCCGGTCGGCGCGCTCGGTTCTGATCTCCGCGGCCGGCTCCTGCGAGCCCCTCAGCAGGTGGGGGACCAGGCCGTGGCTCACCCCGTTGAACAGGAAGGCCACCCTTTCCCGGAGGTTCCCCGCGTCCACCACCTGCTGCAGCCGGTCGATCGACGTCCCCACGACACCGGCCACCCAGGTGTCCTCGGAGCCGTACTCCGACCGGCGATGCTCCGGTGTGCGCGACCAGAGGTTCCGCACGACCGTGCCGAGGTGCTCGTTGACCGCCTCGTGCTCGGACAGGTGGACGGCGAGGCGCTCTTCGAACCGGAACGCCTCCTCCATGTACCGAATCTGGGCCAAGACGGATGGGGGCGCGTCCTGGGGCACGAAGGGCGCTGTCCGCGTCCGGTCCTCGGACGCCCGTGAAGCCGGGTCCGGCGAATCGGCCGCGGGGCGATTCTCGGACTGCTGCGGCGCGGGTGCGCCGGGATGGGCCGGCACGTCATCGGCCCGGCTGACCATCTCCGACGCCTTCGGATTGTCGGCTCCTGGTCCAGGCCTGTCCGGCGCGTTCAGCGGGTGGTCGCGCAGGACCGCGGTGGCGTCGACCACCGACTCGATGATCTCCAGATGACGCGACGGCATCTCCTGTGACGGGTCGAACACACCTCCGGCCATCAGACCGTCCGTCTTGACCGCCGAAGACGTCGCCGCGCGCCGGAACACCGCCAGCAGATCCCGGTACTCATCCGGCAACCCCAGGTAGTGCAGCACCTCGTGCAGCAGTTCCACGGTGAGGTCCCCCAGGCCCCAATGCCGCGCGTCCGGACCACCCAGTTCCAGGTCCGGTGCGGCGGCCGTCCGGCCCGGCCGGATCTCGACCGCCTCAGGATGACCGGGGGCGTCGACCAGCTTCACCTCGACGTGCAACTGATCCTTCGACTTCGGAAGCTCATAACCCCGGTTCACGTACTCGTCGAGCACCCGGTTCAGCGACGCCTCCATCACCGCGACGTCACGCTTGTGAACCCCGAATATCCGTTTGACCGGCAGTACGATGACGTGGCGACGAACCCACTGCCCGTTACCGGCCTGAATCCGCTGCACATTCGCCCGGACCAGCGTCTCCCACCCCGACGCCTTCGCCGTCCCGGGCAACCCCTCGGAGAGCCGCTGCCACGCACGGCCCTGGATCGTCTTACCCGATCGTGACGCACGGCCCGGCAGGTTCGAGACGAACCGTCGCAATTCACGACCCGGAGCCGCTTGATCCGATCCCAGCGCACGGCCCGGCGCCCGTCCCGGCAGGAAATCGATCCTCGGGTCGAAACGCTCCGTCGCGACCCGCACCACCGGCGCCCCGGACCGCCGATCCAACCAATCCTCACTCGCCGGAAGATCCGCCCTCTTACCGGGCGCCACCACCGGCACGGGCGCGGCCTGAGCTCTGGAGTCCTGGAGCGAAGCGGCCACCGTACGTGAATCCGACCACGCCGGCGCCGCGGACGTGACGGTCGCGGAAGGACGGAGTCCGGGCAGCAACTCCTCGATCGTCGTCTTCTGGGTGTAGCCGGTTGCGCGCGAACCGAAAATCCGCCGCCGGAACGGCATCGACGAACCACCCGATGGGGCCGTCCAATGACTCAGCACCTCCTGCCGCCCCTGGGCGTCACGAGTGCCGAGCGCCCACGCGACATGCCTCCCGCCGTCGTCGATGAAGACGAGATGTCCCGCAGGGACATCTGGCGTCCACAAGCGCGTCCGCGGATCTCGACGATGTTCGGTGACCTCGCCGACGGCCATCGAGGCCAGCAGCGTTTCGTAGTACACGTCGAATGCCTCGCCCTCCGCGGCGGGTTCATCCGATCCGTCGGCGACCAGTCCGTCGAACACCCGCTTCGCCGCTCGAGCCGCCTGGTCGTGAATCGATTCCAGCCATGCCTTGTCGACCGCGCCGACCCAGTACGCGGTGAACAGGGGGAATTCCCAGCAGTTCATCGCGCTCAGCCACGACGGCGCAGGTCCCTCGCCGCGGAGCCACCGGGCGAAGTCGTTGGGGCCCCGATCCGTTGGGACGTCGATCCGGAAATCGTCGTTCGGGTCCGGACCCGAGGGCACCCACGTGTAGAAGTCGACCGACCCCCTGCCGGCCAGCAGCGCGCGATGGTTCCAATCCCGAACCATCGCCGGATCGAACGCGTAGACGTCCGCGGTCGGAACGTTCGAGGCCGGATGCAGATCCGTCGGCGCCTTCGGCGCGGAATGGCGCTCGGACGTCGGGGACCGGTCGTCCAGCTCCGACCAGACCGGTTCCAAAGAGTCGATCGTCATGCCCTCGGGGAGTTTCTGGAGCAATTCCTCCAGCGTCGTCCGCTGGACCGTCCCGAGCCCATCGGCCCCCCTCGACGGATGAATCCAGTGGCTCATGACCTCTTGGCGCCCGAAGTGGTCACGTGTGCCGAGCGCCAGTACGGCGTGCCAGTCCCCGCCGAGGATGACGAAGTGCCCTGCCGGAACGTCCGGAGTGACCAGGCCGTTCTCGATCCGGTGCCTGGTCGGCGTACCCCTGGTGGCGCGACGGAGCAGTTCGCGATGGTAAGCCGTCTCTGCTCGGTCTTTCGCACGGTCCCGGGTGTGCCCCGCGGCTATCGCTCGATGGAACCTGATATTCGCCGCACGAGTCGCCTCATCGTGGGCACTTACCAACCATTCCTTTTCAAGCGCTCCGGACAAGTATGCGGCGTACAGGATTGCTTCCCAGCAATTCATCGCGTCGGTCGGCTGCGGCGCAGGCCCCAGACCGCGAATCCATACGGCGAACCCGTTGACCCGTCCATCGCTCGGCCGCACGCTGATGTTGAAGCCGTCATCCTCATCAGGCCAGGACCTTCCCCAGCGGAAGGAGCCGGCCAAACTCCGCATGGTCTCCAGGACGCGGTGCGACCGATCGCTCGCCGTCCCTGTGTCTTCGCCCGGACTGGGCGGAGCGGCATGGGTCGGCACGTCATCGGCCCGGCCGACCACCTCTGACGCCTTCGGATTGTCGGCTCCGGGTCCGGGCCTGTCCGGGGCGTTCAGCGGATGGTCGCGCAGGACCGCGGTGGCGTCGACCACCGACTCGATGATCTCCAGATACCGCGACGGCATCTCCTGTGACGGGTCGAACACACCCCCCGCCATCAGACCGTCCGCCTTGACCACCGAAGACGTCGCCGCACGCCGGAACACCGCCAGCAGATCCCGGTACTCATCCGGCAACCCCAGGTAATGCAGCACCTCGTGCAGCAACTCCACGGTGAGGTCCCCCAGGCCCCAATGCCGCGCGTCCGGACCACCCAGTTCCAGGTCCGGTGCGGCGGCCGTCCGGCCCGGCCGGATCTCGACCGCCTCAGGATGACCGGGGGCGTCGACCAGCTTCACCTCGACGTGCAACTGATCCTTCGACTTCGGAAGCTCATAACCCCGGTTCACATACCGGTCGAGCGCCCCCTGCAGCGCGTTCTCCAGCTCACCGACGTCCCTCGCGGTCACCCCGAACATCGTTCTGACCGGCAACGCGATCACATGACGACGAACCCACCGCCCGTTACCGGCCTGAATCCGCTGCACATTCGCCCGGACCAGCGTCTCCCACCCCGACGCCTTCGCCGTCCCGGGCAACCCCTCGGAGAGCCGTCGCCATTGGCCCCCCTGGGCCCCCTCGAGCGCACGGCCCGGGGCTTGTCCCGGCAGGAAATCGACCTTCGGGTCGAAACGCTCCGTCGCGACCCGCACCACCGGCGCCGCAGCCCGCCGATCCAACCAATCCTCACTCGCCGGAAGATCCACCCTCTTACCCGGCGCCGCCACCGGCACCAGCGGTGCCTGAACCCTGGGGTCCTTGAGCGAAGCGGCCACCGTACGCGGATCCGACCACGCCGGCGCCGCGGACGTGACGGTCGCGGAAGGACGGAATCTGCCCAGCAGCTCCTCGATCGTCGTCTTCTGGGTGTGGCCGGCGTCGCCCGAGATCCGCTGCCGGAACGGCATCGGCGAGCCGGCCGATGGGTAATCCCAATGGCTCAGCACCTCCTGCCGCCTCTGGGCGTCACGAGTGCCGAGCGCCCACGCGACATGCTTACTGCCGTTGATGAAGACGAGGTGTCCCGCAGGGACATCCGGCGTCAGCAAGCCCGTCCGCGGATCTCGACGATGTTCGGTGACCTCACCGACGGTCATCGAGGCCAGCAGCGTTTCGTCGTACACGCCGAGTGCTTCGTTCGCCGCGGCGCGTTCAGACGATCCGTCGGCGAGCAGCCCGTCGAACACGCGCTTCGCCGCTCGGGCCGCGTGGTCGTGAATCGATCCCAGCCATGCCTTGTCGACCGCGCCGACCCAGTACGCGGTGTACAGCGGGAATTGCCAGCAGTTCATCGCGCTCAGCCACGACGGCGCAGGTCCCTCACCACGGAGCCACCGGGCGAAGTCGTTGACTCCCCGGAATGTTGGGATCATCATCCGGAAATCGCGGTCCGGGTCCGCGCCCGAGGGCACCCACGTGTAGAAGTCGACCGACCCCGTACCGGCCAGCAGCGCGCGATGATTCCAATCCCGAACCATCGCCGGATCGAACGGGTAGACCTCCGCCGCCGGAACGCTCGAGGCCGGACGCAGATCCGGCAGCACGCGCGGCCCCGAGAGGCCAGGGGACGCGGGTCCGAGGGCATGCGTCGGGGCGCCACCCGAATCGCCGACCGTCAGGTCCCGCGGCGAGGCGACGAGCCTGGAGGGCGAACCGAAAATCTGCTCCAGCAGTGGGTACAGATGCGGCTCATAAACGCTGAGCCACTCAGGGTGGTTATGCCGCTCACTTCCTGTATACGGATCAGTCCCGCCGTTCACCGAGAAGAACACGTTGACGGCTTGAGCGAAGAACTTACCGACGTTGTACATCGAATAGTTCTTCAGATCCGGGCGCGAGGGATGGCTTACCCCGTCAGGCCACCATTCGACGGTGTGGGCTGCTCGCTCCAGTTTCGCGTTGAACACCGCCTGCACGAGGTTCTGCCCCTCTGGCTTCAGCCCATAAAAGAGAATCGCATGCGCGATCTCGTGCACGGCGGCAGAATAACCGGCCGGGAAGGAATCAGGGCCCGCCTCGGAGTCCGCACCGATGACAGTGGGCGCGCCTGTGAGGTTCTCCTCCGGAATCACCGACAGGATGTAGCTCTCGGAAAGAGAGTATGCCCGCACATGTTTCCACAGCCGGGGGTATCCCCTCATAACGGGACTGTCGGGGTCCTTATCGGCGAAGACCGAAAGATCTGTGATCGGCGTGGTTCTTGGAAGGATCAGCGCCCGCGCGCCCGCTCTGAGCAGGTTCTCCGCAACCTCCTCATTAATCAGCATCCTGCTCAGAATCGCGTGGAAACTGGACTGTGCCGTACCCGGATCGTCCAACCCGGGAACCACCCACGTCATCAGATGCGCCACCGCGGCCGCGAAATCACGCGCCGGCATCAGATCCCGCATCCGGCGCACCACGTCAGGGTCTGACGCTATTCTCTCCCGCGCCTGCATGGACATGGAGCGCAGCACCGCATCCTGCTCATCCGGCTCCATCTCCACGAACTCGCGGTAATCGAATTCCGCCTGCCCGGTCGGCGCGCCCGCCCCCGTGTGTTCGCCTGGACTGGGCGGAGCCGCGTGGGCCGGGTGGTCGTCCGGCAGGCCGACCACCGTGTCCGCCTCGGCAGCGCCCTCACCGGTGCCCGCGCCGGGTTGCTCGGTGACGGCCGAGCCGTGTGAGTCCCCCGAGTAGCCGTACAACACCGCGGTGCTGTCGACGACGTCCTCGATGGTGCGCAGATCGCGCTTCGGGATCGGCTGGGAGGGATGGAACGGCGCGTCCGACATCGGGCCGTCCTGATGGACCGCAGGGGACTTCGCCGACTTCCGGAACAGCGACGATGCGTCGGGATATGCGTCGAGCAGCCCGGCGTGGTGCAACGCCGCCTCGTGCATCACGGCATGGATGTCGTCCTCAAGACCCCACTCACGCGCGTTCGGCCCTGCCGGGGTCCTGCCCGCCCGAAGGGTGATGGCCTCGGCGTGGTCGGGCCAGATGACCAGTTGCACCTCGATGTGCAACTGCTGCCCCGACTTCGGGAGCGCGTAGTAGCGCTCGTTCAGATAGACGTCGAGCTCCTTGTTCAGCTCCTCCGCGTGTCGCGCGACGGCAGCGGGGTCGACGCCGTTCTCCGGCTTCACCGGCAGGGCCACGACGTGGCTCCGGACCCACTGCCCGTTGGGGGCCTTGATCAGCTGCACGTTCTCGCGGACGAGCACCTGGCGCCCGACGTTCGGGTCGCCGCCCGGCGGAGGAGTGACCTGCAGGAACCGAGGTCCCGCGTCGAACGCACGCTCTGTCGCCACCCTGGTCACCCGGGCGTGGGACCGCAGGTGCTCCCACGTCGCGAACGGCGCCGGCCGGGCGACCCGCGTACCCGGTTCGGAGACTTCGCTCATCGCGCCCTGGTCGGCCCAGGCAGGGGCCATCGAGGTGATCGGTGACTCGACGCCGGCCTCCTGCAGCAGCTCCTCGATCGTCGTGATCGGCTGCGATCCGGGCGGCTGCTCGCCGCTGTGCGTCGCGGGCTCCGCCGCCGAGGACGGGGGAAGGCTCAGCACCTGCTGACGCCCTTCGGCATCGTGGGTGCCGAGCGCGAGGCCGATGTGGCGGGTGCCGTCGATCGCCACCCAGTGACCACGCGGAATCGGCGGCGTCACCGTGGAATCCGGACCGAGCCCATGCTCGGTGGCCGGGCCCGTACGGACGAGGCGCATGATCCTGTCGACGTACGCCTGGTGCGCCCGTTCGTACGCGTCGGCCTGCCCGAGCCCGTCGGTCGTCGCGGCCGCGAAGGCGGTGAGGGCGGCGTCGGCGGCCGCGTCGTGGACACGGACCAGCCAGTCCCGGTCCACCGCTCCGGCCCGGTAGGCCGTGAACAGGATCGCCTGCCAGGAGTTCATCGATGCCGTCGGCGTCGGTTCGGGTCCGTCCCCCCGGATCCACCGCGCGAAGTCGTTCGGCGAGCCCGACGAGTCCGTCTCCGCGATACGGAACCCGTCGTCCGGGTCGAGACGCGGCTCTCCTCCCGGCCGATAGGCGCCGACCGACTCCTGACCGAGCCGCACCACGTGATCCAGCCGGGGATCGACCTGCCCACCCGACGACGAGCCCGGCGCGGGCGGCGCGTAGTGCGGTGGCATGTCATAGGGCCGGCCCACCACCGGATATCCCTGCCCCTGGCCGTACGGGTCCTGTCCGTACGCGGTGTCGTATCCGTATCCGTAGGACGAGGCGAGATTCGCGGCCGTCTGCGCCGGAGGCAGCCAAGCCGGCCTCGCGGATTCGATCGTCGCGTCCGGCGCCAGGGCGGGAGGCGCGCCGGGCACCAAGGGCGTCGACGCTGTGGCCATCACGTCTTCGACCGTCGTCAGTTGCCAGAAGCCATGTGACTCGACGGTGAGCTGACCGAGCGGTCGCCTGTTGGGGTACCACCACAGGCTCAGGACCTCATTGCGGCCCTGCGCATCACGCGTGCCGAGGGCGAGCATGACGTGGCCGAAGCCGTCGAGCAGGACCAGGTGCCCACGCTGGAAACCGGGCTCCACCAGGCCGGTGTTCGGATCGATGGAGTGACCGACCCTGGCGGCAGGAGGGGCGATCTGGTTCTCGAGTCGGTCGATGTACGCGGCCGATCCATGGTCGCGGCCACGACGAGCGGCCCTGATCGCGGCTCGAGTCGCGATCGCGTGGATGCCGTCCAGCCATTCCTTGCTGACGGCACCGGCCTGGTAGGCGACGAGGAGGATCCCCTCCCAGCAGTTCATCGTGCCCGATGGCCCCGGCTCAGGTCCGCTACCACGGACCCACCGGCCGAAGTCATTGGGCCGGCCCCACACGGTCTGTTCGCCGATCTGCCAGCCCGCCTCCGGATCGGCGTCCGAGGACCCGCGCCACTGGTACAGGCCGACCTGCTGAAGCCCGGCCTGCACGACCTGCTCCGCGAGGAGATCCCGGACGGCCGGCGATTCCGTACCACCGGTGGAATCGCCGCCCCAGCCTGTCCCGGCCGTCTCATGGATCTGCCAACCCGCCTGCGGCTGGGACTCCGGGTACCCCCACGACTGGTGGTGACCTCCCGATCGGCGGCTTCCCGGCGGCGCGGGTGCGGCGGCGTGCGCCGGCGTATCGTCCGGATCGCCTACCACCGCATACGGCGACGGCGACGGGGTGGCGGCATGCGCCGGGGCGTCGTCCAGGTCACCCGGGGACAACACTTCGGGCCGGTCCGGTGATTCGGCGGTCAGGACGTCGTCGAAGGTCGCCGGGTCGACGGCGTGGATCCGCCCGGCCGGGTCCGCCCAGTGGCTGCGTACGGTGCCGTTGGGCCGGTGGACGTCGAGCCGGACGTGCGCGCCGAGTTCGAACGCGACGTCGCGGGCGAGGTGGACCGGGTCCAGGCTGAGCATCGCCACGTCCGGCGGCAGCTCCGCGGGGGCGCCGGCCTCGTTGTCGCGGCGCAGGGCGTGTGCCCGGTTGACCTGGCCGATGATCGCGGTGATCTCGTCCTCGACGGAGTGGGGCAGGCCATCGGTCAGCCGGTCGCCGGTCCAGGTGAGCCGCTGCTCGTACCGGGCGGGGAGGGTGAGCAGGCCGGGGTCGGGCTCGTGAGCCGAGAAGCGCAGGTCGTCCCGGATGGTCTGGGCCGCCCACTGCAGGATGGTGCGGTACTTCCGGACCTGCGCGTCCGGACCGACCGTGAGCACCAGAGGACGGTCGCCGCCGGTCTGCTCGCGGATGTGGGTGACGAGGCTCTGGTGGGCGCGTGCGGGGGTGTAGCCGTGGCCCGCCGCGTCGGCCAGCAGCGCGAGCAGGTCGAAGCGGGGCGCGGCGTTCAGTCCCTTCCACGCCTGTGGGTCCACCCGGTTCCCCAGGTCCTGCTCGCGCTCCCGCCGCTGCTCGTCCACGGCCGCGCGCAGTTCCGCGTACTGCGCCTCGAAGATCTCCACGTACACGTCGCCGGTGACCGGGTCGCTGCGGAGCGGGTCGCCCACGTTGTGGGACTCGCGGAACAGGTGGTGCCGGGTCTTCTGCGCCTCGAGCCGGAACTGGCCGCGCATGCGCACCAGCAGCAGCGAACCGAGTTCCTTGGCGTGCTGCTCGCGGCGGTAGTTCTCGGTGCCGGCGCTGTTCTGGTTCGCGGAGGTGACGCGGCCGGCCGCGTCGGTCAGCCCCCAGCTGCGGTCCGGATGCTGCGGGTCGAGGACACCGCTGCCGCCGACGGCGACGTCACCGGTGACCCGGGCCAGGTCGGAGCTGTTGTTCGCGGTGGTGCCGCTCTGGTGCTTGATGTACCGGCCGGTGCCGGTACCGCCGTCGGCCATCCGCCCGATGACCTGCGCGTCGAACAGGTCACCCCGCAGCCACATCGTGGCGCGTTCGCTGGAGTGGCCGGGGATGAACAGGTTGTCGGCCAGCTTGTACCGCTCGCCGCCGATCGCGTTCCGCAGGTGGTTGGTCAGGTGCGACCGCGACAGCAGGGTCGGCAGCGACAGGCTGGACCGGGTCCCCGGATCGTTCGCCTGGGCGCCGAGGGCCTTCTCGTACCAGTGCGGGCCGAACAACGCGCCCAGCATCCTGCGGGAGGCGGGCAGCAGGTCGTCCAGCACGACGCCGGTGACGTACGCGTTGCCGGGCAGCTTGCCCAGCGGGATCAGGTCACGGACGTTCTCCGGGCCGCGGAGCGTGCCCGCCTCCGCCAGCGCGTGCGGCACTTCGAGGTCCAGCGTGCCGGCCACAGTGGTCTGGGCCACCGCCCCGTGGCGGGTCCACTTGTCGAGGCCGGACAGCAGCAGGTTGTTCAGCGGCCGGCCGGACATCTTCAGCCGCCGGACCGTGACCGTCAGCTCGTGCTCGAAGCGCACCGCGTAGTGGTTCGCCCAGTCGTAGACGGTCTGCTCGCTGACCGCGTTCTCCGCGCGGGTCGTGCCGCGATGGTGCCCCACCGAGGTTCTCAGGTCGGCCGGGCCGCTCGCGTGCGCACCGCCGGCGGACAGCTTCGCGAACATCCACGATTGCGAGCCGTCCCGGGACGTGGACTTGGACGTCGGGACGTAACCGTGGGAGTAGACCTCGATGCCGGTGTTCCACCGGTAGTCGTGCACCTCCGGCCGGGAGGTCAGCACGTCGGTCAGGTTGATCTCGATCACGTCGGTCAGGAACCAGCCGACGGGGTTGACGAGGTAGAGGGAGTAGCCGTCCTTGGCCAGGAACTCCTCCCACATCGCCTGGTCGCGGCCCTCGGCCAGGATCGCCTGCAACGCGTCGACGGAGCCCTGCATCCGGCCGACGCGGCGGCCCTTGCCGTTCCAGATCTCCGCGCCGGCGGCCAACAGGCCGGGGGCGACCCGCTCGATCTCGTCCCGGACGATCTCGTAGGTGGTCCGCCCATCGGGGTACTTCAGCTCATGGACGCCGGAGTGGCCCAGGAACCGGCCGCCCGGGTCGTCGCGGGTCAGGTACTCCGGCAGCTCCATCAGGTCGTACGGCCGCCGCGGGTTCCCGAGCCTCTGCCGGAACCTCTCGTTGAACCGCTCACGGATCCCCAGCGAGGTGATCGGCGTTCCGCCCAGCGTGTGCAGCTCGGCCAACGTTCCGGCCAGCGGGCCACGGTTGATCTTGACCCCGGTCGGGAGCTCGGGGACCTCGTCGTGCCAGCGCATCAGGGTCTGGGCGACCACGTCGCCGCTGAGCCGCAGCCTGCCGTTCCGCCAGTCGTTCAGCGCCTCCGCGAGCCGCTGGTCGGTGAGCGGCTCGCGGCCCTCCGCGTACGCGACGACGTCGTCGGGCATCCGCGGGTGCAGGTACGGGTCGTACGGGTCGCGCAGGCCGTGCCCGAATGTCGTGTTGAACTGCTCCCTGACCTGCGCGTCCAGCACCGGGGCGGCACCGGTCACGTGCATCCGCGCCAGCGAGTGCGCCAGCTTGCCCCGCGATACCCGCCTGTCCTTCGGCAGGCCGGGCGCCTCGTTCTTCCAGCGCATGAGGATCTTCGCCGCCAGGTCACCGCTCAGCTTCAACCTGCCGGTGTGCCAGCGGAGCATCGCGTCCTTGAGCTGACGGTTCGAGATCGGCAGGCGGCCCTCGGCGTACTGGGTCAGCGCCTCCGGCTCGGGCAGCAGGAACACCATGGTGCGGGGATCCATGTGCTCGGTGTGGTGCGCCGAGCTGCCGGGGACCAGCTTGGAGTGCTTCTCCCGGCGGCTGGAGACCGCGAAGTCCACCGTGGTCTCGAAGGAGTACACGCGGTTGAAGTTGAGCTGGAGGAGCTCCTTGCCGCCGGTGCGCCCGGAGGTCTGCGACGTGTTGTGCTGCCAGTGCCGGTTGAGGTCCGTCTCGGCGGTGAGGCTCGCGAGCCCCGCCGTATCGCCGGCGGCGATGTCCAGCTGGTCCCAGCTCCAGCCGACCGAGCCGGAGTCGGTGAGGCTGCTCTGGGCCAGGAACAGCTTGATCAGGCCCAGCACGAACTTGTCGCCGGTCGCGCCGGTGAACCTGGTCGGGCCCAGGTCGCCCCGGATGTCCATCGCGCCGAACGTGTCGCGGAAGATGCCCGGCTCGAAGGGACGGTCGGTCGTGTACTCCCCGTTCAGGATCTCCTTCAGATGCGCCCGCATCTCGATCGTGCTCGTGAAGGTGTCCCGGGCCGCGGACGCCGTACCGGCCGGATCGGTCATCCGCCCCAGCGCCGCGACCGCGTCCCGGACGCCGGTGGTGTCCACGAAGTAGACGACGCCCTGTTCGAGGACCCCGGCCGGCGTCGGTCCCTCCGATATCGGGCCTTCCTCGGTGCCGAGCGGCAGTAGATAGGCGAGGGCGGTCTGGTTCTCGACCTTGATCGGGTCCGGGTCGCGGCGGCCGTTGCGGACCCTGCCCTGCACACCGGAGTGCTGGTACTCGACGGTGATCTCATAGTCGCTGGTCAGCGCGAACTCGTCGACCTTGCCGGGGTACTCCAGGAGTTCGGGACGGTTGTTGAGGAAGCCCACCGCGTCGGAGGCGCCGACGCTCCGCTGGAACTCGACGCCCATCATCGCCGTCTTGAGCGACTGGAAGAGCCCCTTGAACTTGAAACCCGCCGCGACCTTCCGCGAGTGGCCGACGGACGCACCCGCGCTGTCCATGCCCATCGCCAGGTTCACCGTGTGGAACTGTTCCGTACTGCGGATGAACTTCGGCTCGCGCGCGGGGTTCTTCCGCGCCTTGATGGTGACCTTCGCCGAATCGACGTCCAGGTCCACGCCCATGCCACCGCGCCGCTTGCGGAGCGTGAACGTCATGCCGTCCTGGTGGATCTGGTCGTAGTGGGAGTCCAGGCCACGGCTGGAGACCATCTTGTCGAACAGCTCTTCGCTGTCGACCAGGCTGTCGAGCCTGTTGCCGTGCCCGTACCACGTGTACCCCTCGAACGGATCGTCCCCGTCCGCGGGCAGGAACCCGGTCCTGGACAGCTCGGCCGTGAGCGCGTTCCGGATCTCCTCGACGGTCTCTTCGGCCACCATGACCAGACCCATTCCGACGCCCTTGCCCTCCGCGACGTAGTGCGGCACGGGCTTGGTGTCCGGGTCGTTCGGGCCCCGGCCGGTGCCCCGGATCGCGTCCGGCTCGTACGGCACGGTGCCGCCCTGGGCCGGCGGGTTCTTCAGCGCCTCCCGGTCGACCGGCAGACCGTGCTCGTACGCGGCCGCCTCCGGCACCCGGACCAGCGCCCTGCCGGGGACCGGGCCGGTCGTCCTCGGCGCCCGCTTGTCCTCGTCACCACGGACGCTGACCGTCGCCCGATGCGTGAACGACATGTCGTACGCGGTGGTGTACGAGATGTCACGCGGCACCAGCACGTGCAGACCGGTCCGCCCGGCCGAGATCCCGTCGGTGTTCGACGACGAGTACGACAGGTAGCCGGCGATGCCCAGGCCGGCCTTCTCCAGCCCCGTGACCGGCGCCCCCAGGTCGACCTCGGCGCTCGGGAACGTCAGCGCGCTGGCGTTGCCGATGGTGTGGCCGCCGCTCCAGCCGTCGATGGCGGTCCGTACGTTCTCGATGTGCGACTTGTCGCTGGTCGCACCGACCCGCGGGGCGCCGGCCAGCCGCTCGGACCGCACCGACACCGCCGCCACCGGCCGCCCATGCTCGCTGTGCAGCCTGAACCGGTACCCGCGAGCGGTGTTGACCGCCGCGTCCAGGTGCATGTCCAGGTTCCACAGCTTCTGCAGCAACTCCTGACGGATCGAGCTGCCCATCGGCAGCGGCAGCCCCTTCTCCCGCAGGGCCGCCGCGATCTCGTCGAACAGCCGGGGGAGGTTCGTCAGGCCGGAGGCCGAGAAGTACGACGGCAGCTTGTCGACCTTGACCGCCTCACCGGTCGCGATCACCTGGTCCGACGGGGACTTCTCCAGATAGTGATCCGGAATCCAGAGGAACAGGCGCTCGTCGGTCGGGTCGTCCAGCCGTTGGACGGGCGTCCGTGCCCAGCTCTGCTCATCGTCCGTACGCACCTTGAACGACCACTTCGCCGTGTAGGCGATCAGCTTGTGCGGGGTGCGGTTGTCCTCGACGTGACCGCCCTCGGCATCGGCGATGTGCGTGTCGGACCGGTTCGACTGGTTGGCCGTCCCGGAGATCGAGGCGCCGCCCCTCACGATCACACCGGGCGCCACGGGGACACCGACGCTCGCCGAGAGCGCGCCACGGGTCGCCCCCAGCTGCCCGCTCTGCGACTGGGCGTGCGCACCGGTCGCGAACACCGAGTTGATGCTGCCGACCGCCTGGTGCCCCCCCTCCACCGGAGGCAGGCCGGGCGGCGTGAGCGTGGCACCGGCCGGGTTCTGCTCCTCGTACGGATCAGTGGCATCGAGGGTGACCAGCACCTCGCCATCGCCGATCGGCACCTGCAGGCCGCTGTCGCCGGTCTCGCCGGCCGCGTCGTGCATGCCGAGGTACCGGTAATTGGACAGCAGGCGTTGCGTCAGCAGGGCCAGCTCGTTCTCGGTGTAAGTCACCCCGGCCTCGTCCAGCGCCTGCCGGATCCGCCGCAGCAGCGCCGGCATCTGCGGCAGGGCAGCACGCGGCACACCGATCGAACGGACCATCGGATCCGCGATCGGCTCCACCGCGGGCGGCTCCGCCGTAGGAGGCGTACTCCCCGGAGGAGACGGCGGCACCGGCGGAGGCACGTCCTCGGCAGAGGGTGCGGCCGCCGCAGGAGGCTGCCTCTCGCTCTCCGGCATCACGGAGGTGGACGGGGAGGGGCCCTGGCCCGCCTCGACCTCCGAGACGAGGCCGTCACGGACCGGTCGGTTCAGGAGCTTCGACAGCGGCTCGGCCAGACTCGCGCCACCGTCGATCCGAAGATGCGGGATCAGGCCGAACGCGCGGTGGTCGATCGCCGCCAGGCGTGGGGCAGTGGTCAGTGCCGGGGCCCCGCCGGCGCCGGCGACCGACTCGGGCGCATCCGCCACGGGCTTCGACTGCGGCTCCGCCGCCGATTCGGCGGGCATACCGGAAGTCATGGCAGGACTCTCACCGGCGTTCTTCGGACCGGCCGTCGATCGCCAGATGCCGGCCGGCCGGCCACTCGCCGTCGCGGCGCTCGCCTGGTCGCGCAGGAAGGCCCCGGAGTCGGGCAGGGTGCGGACCCGGCCGGTGAGGTCACCGTCCGGCCCATAGGTGTACCAGCCGTCGTTCGGCGCGTCGTCGATCCGCAGTCCGCCGTCCGGCTCCCGCCGCAGCGTCCCGGCCACCAGATCACCGGTCGGCAGCGACAAGACGTCGCCCCACGGTCCGGTCACCGGCGCGCCGAGAATCGGCGCGACGGCGAACGCGAACGAATGCGCGTCATCGGCCAGCAGGACGACGGGAACACCCGGCGCGTACTCGGGCTGCTCCTGGATCCACGCGGCGAACTCGTCGGGAGCCATCAGGGCGGACTGACCGTCGACGACGAAGCCGTCATCGCCGTCATCGCTCGGCTCGATCCGGCCGGAGACGACCACCCGATCGCCGGTCGCCGGGGAACTCACCGCCGCGTCCGGTGCCGAGGGCGATCGACCGTTCTCCGGCGCCGAGTGATTCGCCGGGCTTACCGGGCTTACCGGGCTCAAGCGGCTCAGGGGAGTTTTGGGACTGCGGGGGCTCGGCGGACTCACCGGGCTCAGCGGCGAGGTTCCCGTGTGGGAGTCGTTCTGTATGGGTGCAGGGCCATCGGCCACGGAGGTCTCCGCGGCCGCCGGGGGCAGGGTGCCCGGCCGGTGCGTGATCCAGCCGCCACCGGCTGACGAACCGCCGGAATCGGGCGTCAGGACGGGCCCGCCGAGATGGGTGGCGACGACGTCCGCGAAGGAGGGTCCGCCCCCCGGACTCGGCCTCCCCACCCCGGGGATGCGCAGAACGACCGGCTCGCCCGGTTCGTACGTCGTGTTGCGAGCGATCCACCGCGCCGTCTGCTCCGGGTTCCGGGCGCCGCCCCCGACATGGACGGTGAACGACCCAGCGTCGTATTCGCCATGGACGACCGGAATCTCCGGGTCCTGGTGGACTCCCTCTCCGCCACCGAACCTGGTCGGCGGGCCGTCACCGTGGTCATCGGCCGACGGCATCGCCGCCTGCAGACGCGCCTCGGCCTGCTCCACGCGCTTCTTGGCGGCCATGACCTGGGACGCCCAGGCGGACGACCCTTCTCCCGCGTTCTTCCACCGCTCGCGCATGGACGCCAGAGCCGTCCGCGCGTCGCGCAGCTCACCGAGAGCCGCCCCGGCATCATCCGGACCCGGATCCGCCGTCCGTGGTCCGGTCTCCGGCTCGGCCACCGATTCGGACGTACGCGGCTCTCCACTGACGGCCTTCGAGCGCGGCCCGGCGCTTCCCGGACGACCGGTCGCCTTCGCGCTTGCCGGCCTCGAATCCTGGGGCGCGTGCGGAGTGAGGGTGTCGCCGACGGACGTACTCGCCTGCGGCTTGGCCGATTGGGACCTGGTGTCCGACGGTGCGGGAGAATCCGCGTTCGACTCGGGACCGGCGGGATTCGGACTCCGGTCCCCCTCGCGGGGATTCTTCAGATCGTTCTTGATGAAGGACCACTGCCGCTGATCATCGAGGTACTGGGCAAGCTCTCGATGCACCATTTCGACGGACTTTTGACCACCGAAGATGTACGCCCGGTAAGTCTTGCCGTAGAAGCGCGAAGCCTCATCGGCCGAAAGCCCGTACTTCTCAGTTACCTGATCGACTCCCTGGGTCGACTTACGCGCCAACTCGTCAAGCTTCTTACCCTCGTCGCCGAGCCTTTTTTCCAGCCGCTGGGCAGTCAGGTCGTCACTGGCGAGCCGCTGGTTCAACCGTTCGTCCAGCGCCGTCACGGCCTCGGCACCACCGGCCTCATGCGCCTTGACGAACTCCTGCCCCCACTCCTTCGCCTCAGACGGACTCAAACCACCGTCCAGCGCCCGCTTCTCGGCAACCGCACCGACCTGATCCGCCGACGCACGCGGCCCCCCAGGCGAAACCACGCCATCGGACCGCACTCCCCCAGGCCGCGGAGCCCGAGCATCATTCAGCAAACTCTCCAGCCGCTGAACACTCACATCATCACTGGCGAGCCGCTGATTCAACCGCTCGTCCAGCGCCGTCACGGCCTCGGCACCACCGGCCTCATGCGCCTTGACGAACTCCTGCCCCCACTCCTTCGCCTCAGACGGACT
>NZ_JBFAUT010000070.1:0-42014 GCF_040679475.1 Actinoallomurus sp. NPDC052274 | reverse complement strand
ACGGGATGTTCCGGATAATCGCCGCATGGCACGCCCGGCCCCGAAACCGATGCCACCCGTCGAGGAGCTGGAACACGCGCTCGTGGAGGCGGTCGTCGTCGAAGGCCGCTGGCGAGTGCGGTTCACTGAGGACACCCGGCACGTCACCCCGTACGACGGCGAAGGCTTTGGCGCGACGATCGAGGAAGCTCTACGTGCGGCGATCGGCGACGCGCATGCACACCTCTTCGAACCAGGCACCGACCCACAGAACATCTTCACGGAGATGTTCGGCGCCGAGTACGGATAGAAGCCTGCTTGACCATGGACGGCACCCGTTTCAAGATCCGGAACATACGCGGGATGCGCCGACGACAGGATTCACAGGACGTCATGGGTCTTGGCGCTACTCCCCCGCCGACCTGCGCGGAAGCCGCGGCGGTTCCCTGGATTCGGGGGTCTGATGCGAGCGCATCGGTCCGTGGTGCTCGCCTGCGCGAACGGCGGGACGTGGTGACAGACCCCATCGTGCGGGTGAGTGCCACGGCTCGCGGGGTCTGGGGGCGGCGGAGCCCCAGAGGTGCGCTCGATCCGCCGATTGCGCCGGTTAATGGGATAGCGGCCGCTTAGACCCGCTGACACGATAGCGAGCATGACTTACGGGGTGACCCCGAAGCAGATGTTGGGACGGCTTCCATATTTCGCAGCCGTAGACCGGCAGGTCTTCGATGGCCGGGATCTCGCGTCGGTACGGACACAGCAACTGAGGTTCGCCCGCTGCTCGTTCGTCGGTGCCGACCTTCGCCACGCGACCCTCGATGGGTGCTTCTTCAAGATGTGCGACTTCCGGGGCGCCAACCTCCGAGGGGCGTCATTGAGGGGCGCGAGACTTGCCGGCTGTGATCTTCGCGACGCTGATCTGCGTGACGCCGACCTCACCGGAGGTCTCCTCGGGAACGTCAACACCGGTAGCCACCCCTATGGCCTGACCGACGTCACCGGCGCGAATTTCGCCAATGCCCGTCTTCACGATCTCGAGGTTGACCGGGTCATCGGGTGGCGAACGCCGCACGCCCGTAGGGCGTGCCGGAGCGGGCGGCCTGCGGCGGCGCTTGCGCCACCGCGTTGATCCAATACAGCGAGATTCGGTAAAGAACAGGGCTCGCGTCGCGTCAGAAGGCGGGAGTGACGGGCTCGCCGTGTTCGAGGTAGCGGCTGCTGCCGTCTTGCCGGGCGGCGGTGCCGTAGATGATGGACCAGGCTGATCACTGCCCGATAGCGGCGGGTTCGTCACCCTGGTCGGGCCGAGCCGGCAGCCGGGGCGGCTCCGGGCCGCCACCCACGGCGTACCGAATGCTCGGCGACCGCAGCCCAGGACGGGGAAAAGCTCGCATGTCAGCATCTTGGGTTGGGCCTTTGCCGTGCATTCGGTACGCCCCCCGCACGACCACCCCGAGGAGATAGCGGACGATCTCCACAGATCACACATTCAGGTCGCTCGTCCTCGCCCGGCAGCCCGGGTTGGAGGTGGTCCACCTCGCGGAACGCGAGGATCCTCGCGTTTCCGGACTCACCTGGGGCTGCAACGATGCGTCGTGTGACCTGGTGGGCCGCCCGTGCAGCGGGGTGGCGCGGCGTTGTGGGCGAGGCTAGGCGGGCAGGGCGGTGAGCCAGTCGGTGAGGATCTCGTTGACCTCCGTACGGCGCTCCTGCTGGATCCAGTGGCCGCAGCCGTCGAGGAGGTGCGAGGAGACCAGGCCGGGCAGGGTGGCGGGGTACGCCTCGATGGCGTCGGCCATCCAGGTGGTGGAGGCGTCCAGCGCGCCGCCGATGAACAGGGACGGCTGGGTGATGGGGGCGCCGTCGAGGTCGACGAGGTCCTCCCAGTCCCGGTCCATGTTCCGGTAGCGGTTGAGCGCCCCGCTCAGGCCGGTCCGCTCGAACTCCGCGGCGTACACGTCGAGGTCGGCCTCGCCGAGCCAGGCGGGTAGCCGGCCGGCGGGGAACCGGTCGCGCAGCGTCCCGCCCGGGGAGACGAAGTGCGGGTCCGGGGCGCCGGCGGGCGGCATGGTGTCCGCGGACAGCGCGGCGTAGAAGCCGGCGAGCCACCCGCGGACGTCCGGTTCGATCTCGGCCTCGGCCCGGCCGGGCTCCTGGAAGTAGCGGACGTAGAACTCCTCGTCCCCGCCCATTCGCGCGAAGATCTCGCTCGGGCGTGGTCCGCCGCGCGGGGCGTACGGCACGCTCAGCAGGCCGACCGCGCGGAAGACGTCAGGCCTCAGGAGGGCGGAGTCGGCGGCGATGGTCGCGCCCCAGTCGTGGCCCACGATCACCGCCGTCCGCTCTCCCAGAGCGCGCACCACGGCGACGTTGTCCTCGACCAGTTCCAGCATCCGGTACGCGGCCACGTCCTCGGGCTTGGAGGAGCGGCCGTAGCCCCGTACGTCGACGGCGACGGCCCGGTAGCCGGCCGCGGCCAGCGCCGGCAACTGGTGGCGCCAGGAGTACCACGTCTCGGGGAACCCGTGGACGAGCAGCACCAGCGGCCCGGAGCCCTGTTCCACCAGGTGGATGCGGCCGGCGGGTGTTGGGACGAGACGGTGCGTGAGGTCGGTGACCGGTACGGACTGCGGCATTGGTTCCCCCAGGGTTTTCGATCCTCGCGGAGTAAGTGCGTCGACCTGGATCATCCAGCGACCGGCGCGGCTGCCGCGCGTTCTGTTGCCGGTTCGGCAAATCGCCCGAACCGCTCGCGTACGGACGGGAGCCGGCGCGTACGGGATGATCGGCACGCACAGGATGGGGATCGGCGCGTACGGGATGGGGGATCGAAGAGGGGGCCGGTGACGGTTCGCGGCGTACGTGCGGCTAGACCGTCGTCTCCGATCCGGCGATCCCGGTCAGTCGCAGGATCCGGTGGACGCGGGGGTGCGGTTCGCCGGTCAGTCGGACGGAGCCGCCCAGGGCCTCGGCGTACGCGGCGGCCTTCCGTATGACGGCCAGGCCGGAGCAGTCGATGAAGGTCAGGGCGCTGATGTCGAGGACCACCTGAGCGCGGCCGTCGTCGAGGTGGGTGAACAGGGCCGTGCGCAGCCGGTCGGCGTTGGTCGCGTCGATCTCACCGGTCAGGACGACGTTCACCTGATCACCCACGACGCTGATGGTGATCACGACGGTGGTGCCGATCGGGTTCCCGGCCGGCGTCGGCCGAGGGGCAGGCTGGGCCAGCACCTTTCGAGCGTCTACCCGCCCGTAGCAAGGGTCAAGTCTTCATGAAATAATATTCGGTAAACGTGAGTCAGGAGTTAGGGTCGGTCGTCGCGTGGCGCGCGACCGGAAGAGGAGGCCAGGTGGCGCGACGCGGCGGTACGGTCGATGAGAAGCCCTGGACCTTCTTGACCAACCACGCCCGGGTGTTGATCGTGATCGCCCGCAACCCGCATACGCGGCTACGCGACATCGCCGACACGATCGGCATCACCGAACGCGCCGCCCAGACGATCGTGAACGATCTCGAAGGGGCCGAGTACATCACCCGCACCAAGGTCGGGCGCCGGAATCACTACAGCGTCGATCCCACCCGTCCGTTCCGGCACCCCGCGGATGCCGACCATCGCGTCGAAGGACTGCTCACCCTGTTCAGCGACCACGACGACGACAAGCAGAGTGCGAACGAGTCCGACGCGCAGGCGGTGACGGAGTGAGCGCCGCGCAGCGGCCGGTCTCCATTCTCATCGTCGAGGACGACCCGGGCGACCAGATCCTCATCCAGGAGGCCTTCGCCGAGCATGACGCCGACGCTCCGGCGCGGCTCATCCTGCTGGAGGACGGGCAGCAGGCCCTCGACTTCCTCTACCGGCGCGGCCCGTACGCCGACGCGCCCCGCCCGGACCTGGTGCTCCTGGACCTGAACCTGCCGAAGTACAACGGGCGGGCGGTGCTGGAACAGGTCAAGTCCGATCCGGAGCTGCGGTCGATCCCGGTCGTCATCTTCACCACGTCCGCGAACATCGACGACATCAGCGCCATCTACCTGCTGCACGCCAACGCCTACGTGACGAAACCCGTCGACCTCGACGCCTTCACCGCCGCCCTGCGCAACATCAAGGGTTTCTTCGTCCACACGGCCCGCCTGCCCGGTTCCCGGTACGCCGCCTGAGGCCACCGACGCCGGCCGGCCGAGCACCGAGCCCGGATCCCCGCGAAGGCGGTGGGTCCGGGCTCGGGGCGCTCAGCGGGCGCAGGCCTGCTCGGGCGGATCGGCGTCAGGCCCGGTCGGCGCCGATCTCGGGCACCGACGGTCCGGCCAGCTCGGCGGGGGGCGGGCCCGGGTGCAGGATGCCGAGCCGCTGCGTGGCGCGGGTCAGGGCGACGTACAGGTCGTTCCGGCCGCGCGGGGAGGCGGCCAGGATCGCGGCCGGGTCGGCGATCAGGACCGAGTCGAACTCCAGGCCCTTGGCCTGGCGCACGGTCAGCATGACCACCCGGCGCTCCAGGTCGGGATCGGCGCCGTAGGCCAGGTCGGGAACGGCGGCGGTGACGGCGGCGGCGAGTTCGGCGAGCCGGGTGTCGGGGACGATGACGGCGAGGCGGCCGTCCTCCGCCGACGCCGCCTCGCGCGCGGTCACCTCGGCCAGGAGCTTCGGGAGGTCGGCAGGGGCGGCGGCCAGGCGCCAGGGCGACCGTCCCGTCTCGCGTACCGAGCGGGGCGGCCGCAGGCCGGGGTCGAGCGCGGCGAGCAGGTCGGCGGCGACGGCCATGATCTCGGCCGGGGTGCGGTAGTTGACGGTCAGCTGCGCGAGCCGCCACCGGTCGCCGACGTGCGGCCGGAGCACCCGCTCCCACGAGGACGTGCCGGCGGCGTCACCGGTCTGGGCCACGTCGCCGACGATCGTCATGGAGCGGCTCGGGCAGCGCCGCATGAGCAGCCGCCAGGCCATCGCCGACAGCTCCTGCGCCTCGTCCACGATCACGTGCCCGAACGTCCAGGTCCGGTCGGCGGCGGCCCGTTCGGCCACCGTCCGGTGGGTCACGACCTCGTGCCGCTCGGCGAGCTCCTCCTCCCCGAGCAGGTCGGCGGCGGTGAGGATCTCGGCCTCCTCACCCTCTTCCAGGTCGGTGGACCGCGAGCCGATCGCGATGTCGAGCACGCCCTGCGCGTACGCGATCTGCTCCCGGCGTTCGGCCGCCGCCCGTGATTCGGCCTTCGCCTGCGCGGCGGCCGCCCGGTCGTCCTCGCCCAGCAGCTCGGCCGCCTCGTCCAGCAGGGGCACGTCCGCCGGGGACCAGCCGCCGCCGGGCGCCCGCAGCAGCAGGCCCCGCTCCTCCTCGGTGAGGCCGGGCGCGGCCGACGCGAGCCGCCGCGGATCGGCGAACAGGTCCTCCAGCAACCGCTGCGGTGTCAGGCTGGGCCACAGCTCGGCGAGGGCGGCCCGTACGTCCGCGCTGGCGGCGAGCTCCCCGCGAAGGTCGGCCAGGTCGGACTCGTCGAGCAGTGACCGTGCCTCCTCGGGGGAGTCGAGCAGGTCCTCGGGGTACCCGGCCGCGAGCAGGGCCCGTACGTCCGCGCCGCCGAGCACGCCCTGCCCGTCGCCGCCGTCGAGGGGCCGCCCGTCGTCGTCGAGTACGACGGCCTCGATCCGCTCGGCGGCCTGCCGGGTGAGCAGGTCGAGGATCTCGCGGACGAAGATCCGCCGCGCCTGGTTGTGCGGCACCGGACCGCTGAGCGCGACCGCCGCGGCACGCCGGTAGTCCTCCTCCTCGAGCCGTAGGGCCTCGCCGCCGTACGGGATCTCCACCGGGCCGCAGGGCGGGGCCTGCCGGTCCCGTACGGCGGCGGCCACCACCTCGACCATCAGCTCCCTGCCCTTGACCTCGGCGACCGCGGGCGGCTCGGCGCGCCGGGCCTCGATGCCGGGGAACAGCCCGCCGACCGTGGACAGCAGCACGTTCGTCTCACCGAGACCGGGCAGCACCTGGCCGATGTACCGCAGGAAGGTCGCGTTCGGGCCCACGACCAGGACGCCGCGCCCGGCCAGGCGCCGGTGGGTGTAGAGGAGGTACGCGGCGCGGTGCAGCGCGACGGCGGTCTTCCCCGTGCCCGGCCCGCCCTGCACGACCAGCACGCCCCGGTGGTCGGAGCGGATGATCTCGTCCTGTTCGGCCTGCAGGGTCTCGACGATGTCCCGCATCCGGCCGGTGCGTCCGGCGTTGACCGCCGCCAGCAGCGCGGCCTCCCCGATCAGCCCCTCCTCGCCGGCGGTGTCCAGCGCCTCGCTGTCCAGGATCTCGTCGTCCAGGTCCACCACCCTGCGGTGGCGCGTGGTGATGTGACGGCGGCGGCGTACGCCCTCCGGCGCGGCGGCCGTGGCCACGTAGAACGGGCGCGCGGCCGGCGCGCGCCAGTCGACCAGCAGCGGATCGGCGTCCTCGTCGGAGTCGTCGAGGATGCCGATCCGGCCGATGTAGTGGCGTCCGCCGGCGCGCAGGTCGAGCCGGCCGAAGCACAGGCCGTTCTCGGCCGCGTCCAACCTCGCCACCCGCTCGGTGTACCGGGCGAACGCGGACTCCCGCTCGACGCGCGCCTGCCGGGTCCCGTCGTTCTCCCGGAGCACGCCGGTCAGCCGCCCGGAAGCCTGTTCGCGCAGCTCGTCGACCCGCTGATAGAGCATCGCGACGTATTCCTGCTCGAGCTCGAGCTCGCTGGTGGACAATTGTCCCCCTCTGCTGATATAATTGTTATAAGAACTGCGAAGAGCGCCGAAATAATAAAAGTCGGCAACCAGCGTAGTTCTTTTTTCATTTCCGGGAAACCGCTCCGGACCGGTACGCGGAGGGGATCTTCGACCCGGCATCCACACTGCCTCGTCGGCTCGGCGAACAACAGTCTTGTTCTTCCGCCGACACGTCACTCTCCACACTCGACGTTCAAGGCCGTCGGCAACACCGGGGCGGCCGAAGAGCGGATCGCCGCGGTGACGACCTGGCAGGACGCCTCCTACTTCACCGAGGCCGAGGCCGAGGCCGAAGGCGGTGGATTCCGACTGCGGTGGCCGGGGCGAACGGGTTGAATTCCACCATGACCACACAGCGTCCGGGCGCGCTGATGTCCGCGCATGAGGGACTCGTCGAAGCACCGATCGACCAGGTGCGCGGCGCGGTCCTCGCCGTGCCGACCGGACGGCTCAGGGGGGCGGAGGCGCCGCTCGTCATCGGCTCGACGGGCGACCGGTACGTGACGGTCTCCGGCGGCCCGAGCACGTTCACCGCCACCGTGGCGGGGGTTCCGCTCACGATCGAGGTCGATCGCGACGCCGGCTGGGTGCAGGCGCGCGGCCAGTGGTGGTGGTGCGGCCGGTTCCAGGTGGCGGAGCACGCGGAGGGGACGCTGGTGACGCAGCAGACCTTCAACTGCGCGACCGGGCCGGTCGCCCGGCTCGTACCGCTGACGGTCGGCCGCGGGCACCGGGCGAACGGCCGGGGCGCGTTGCTGCGGGTCCTGGATGAGCTGGCCGACCGCCTGCACTGCGCCACGAGGCCGCTGTCCGACTGATTGGGAAGAGTCCTCGAACAGCCGCGCGGTCAGCGGACGCACGCCGCTCAGCGCGCGAACAGCCGCGCGGCGTTGTCGTGGCAGACGGCCCGCAGCCATTCGTCGCCGAGATCGAGCCGCGTCAGCGCCGCGAGCTGGTGGGCGTAGGAGTACGGGATGTTCGGGAAGTCGGTGCCCAGCAGGACGCGATCCCCGAGGTCGGCCAGGCGGGGCGTCAGCTCGGCGGGCCATGGGTGCATGTCCTCGGCGAAGTCGGTGAACGTCATCGTCGTGTCGAGCCGAAGGCCCGGATGGCGGTCGGCGAGGTCGAGGAACTCCGCGTACTCCGGCATGCCCAGGTGCGCCACGATCGGGATCATGCCGGGATGGCGGGCGAGGACCTCGGCGAAGATCGCCGGACCCGTGTGCGGGCCCGGCTCCGGCCCGGACCCGCAGTGCACGACGACCGGCGTGCGCGACTCGGCCAACAGGCCCCAGACCGGGTCCAGGAGCGGATCGCGGGGATCGTACGCCCCGACCTGGACGTGCGCCTTGAACACCCTGGCGCCGTCCTCGATCGCCGCGGCGACGTACGCGCCGGCCTCCGGCTCGGGAAAGAAGGTGGCCGTGCGCAGGCAGTCGGGCGTGCGCGCGGCGAAGTCGGCCGCCCAGCCGCCCCGCCACTGGGCCATCCCGGGACGGTGCGGGTAGAGCATCGCGGTGAACCGCCGCACCCCGAACCCTCGCAGCAGGCGCAGCCGCCGCTCCTCCTCGTGGCGGTACCGGATCTCCCAGGGAGGGCGGCCGTCCGTCTCGGCGAACCGGTCGAAGTACGCCCAGACCTTGGTCAGGACGTTGGCCGGCATGAAGTGGGTGTGCACGTCGATGAGGCCGGGGAGGCCGAGGGACCGCCAGAACGCCGGGATCTCCGCGTCGTCCGCCGGGGGCCGTACGGTGCGTTGATCGCCGGGGGAGGACATGGTCCGCATCATCCCAGGGCGCGGAATCCGGTCGGTCACCACATCCCGGTGTGGGCGCTCACAGAGAGTCAGAGCCGACGGCGATCGGTCTGGTGCGCCCGATTACAGTGGTCCCGGACAAGAATCCGATTCGGTTATCGGAGGACGCGTGGACGCCCAGGACTTCGCAGACGTGCTCGACGCCGTACGGACCTTCGTCCGCGAGCGGGTGATCCCGCGCGAGGACGAGATCGAGACCACGGACCGCATCCCGGAGGACCTCCGGCAGGCCGCGGGCGACATGGGCCTGTTCGGCTACGCGCTGCCGGAGACGTACGGCGGGCTCGGCCTGTCGATGAGCGAGGAGGTGCGCCTCGCGTTCGAGCTCGGGTACGCCAGCCCGGCGTTCCGGTCGATGTTCGGCACCAGCAACGGCATCGCGGGGCAGGTCCTCGTCAAGGCCGGGACCGACGAGCAGCGGGACCGCTGGCTGCCGCGGCTGGCCGCCGGGCAGGCCGTCGGGGCGTTCGCGCTGACCGAGGCGGAGGCGGGCTCGGACCCCAGCGCGCTGACGACGAAGGCCGTACGCGACGGCGACCACTACCGGATCGACGGGGCGAAGCGTTTCATCACCAACGCGCCCGAGGCCGACGTGTTCATGGTCTTCGCCCGGACCGGGGGCGAGGGGGCGCGGGGGATCTCGACGTTCATCGTGGAGGCGGGCACGCCCGGCCTCACCGTCGGGCCGTCCGACGAGAAGATGGGCCAGCGCGGCGCGCACACCGCCGAGGTCAACCTGGACGGCGTACGGGTCCCGGCGACGGCGATGGTCGGCGAGGAGGGCACCGGGTTCCGCACCGCGATGGCCTCGCTCGCGCACGGCCGGCTGCACATCGCGGCGGTGTGCGTCGGCGTGGCGCGGCGCCTCCTCGACGAGACGGTCGCGTACGCCAGGGAGCGGCGCCAGGGCGGCCGGGCGATCGGGGAGTACCAGCTCATCCAGGGACTGATCGCCGACTCGCAGACCGAGCTCTACGCGGGCCGCGCGATGGTGCTGGAGGCGGCGAGGGCGTACGACGCGGGGGAGGACCGCAAGCTCGGCCCCTCCTGCGCGAAGTACTTCTGCTCGGAGATGGCCGGCCGCGTCGCCGACCGCGCCGTCCAGATCTTCGGCGGCATGGGTTACATGCGCGGTGTCGTCGTCGAGCGGCTCTACCGCGACGTGCGCCTGTTCCGGATCTACGAAGGGACGAGCCAGATCCAGCAGGTCGTCATCGCCCGCCACCTGCTCCGCTGACGCGGCGGGCGTGCCGCCAGAATGAGCACCATGCCCGATATAACGACCTATGGGGTTTTCATCGCGACGGCCGTCGGGTTCCTCCTCGTCCCCGGTCCGGCGATCCTCTACACGATCGCCAGGAGCGTGGACCAGGGACGCGCGGCCGGCCTGGCGTCCGCCGCCGGCCTGTCCACCGGTGACGTGATCCAGGTCGCGGCGGCGACGTTCGGCCTGTCGGCGATCGTCGCCGCCTCCGCCACCGCGTTCACGACGGTGAAGTACCTCGGGGCGGCGTACCTGATCTACCTCGGCGTCCGGCGCGTCCTCAGCCGGGACACGGCGGTGGAACGGCCCGACGGCCGCGCCCCGCTGTCCCGGATCTACGGGCAGGGCGTGCTGGTCAACGCCCTCAACCCGAAGAACGCCCTGTTCTTCCTCGCCTTCCTGCCGCAGTTCGTCAGCGCCGACGCCCCCGCCTGGCCGCAGGTGCTCCTGCTCGGCATGACGTTCGTCGTATGCGGCGCCGGCGTGCGCGTGATCTACTCCCTGGCGTCGAACGCCGTCGCGCGCCGCCTGCCGCGCGGCCGGGCCGGAGGGCGCGCCTCGCGGTACGTCTCCGGCGGGCTCTACATCGCGCTCGGCGTCGCCGCGGCGGCGACCGGGCCCGCTCGGCGCTGAGCGCCCAGCGTGCGCACGGCGACCGCGCCGGCGCGCGTGCGGAGGCCTGAGAGCGCGCGAGCCCGCCTGTCAGGATCAAGGGACATCCCTTCTGGGCGGACGCCGACGTACGGGGTCCGGAGCGACATGGGACCCGGCCGGGAACCTGTGGACCTTGATCACGTTGGGGCCGGGATCGCCGCCGTGACCGGGCTCTCAGGGACAGGTCAGGGTCGGCTCAGAGGCAGGTCAGGGGCGGTCGCGAGCGCTCCGCGGGGGACCCGGACGGCGGGCGGTGAGCGGGGGCGGCGAATCGATTTCGTGTCGGAGCCGCGCAGCGTGTATGGTTACGGAGCGCGGAAGGGCGCACGCCCCCTTAGCTCAGTCGGCAGAGCGTCTCCATGGTAAGGAGAAGGTCTACGGTTCGATTCCGTAAGGGGGCTCTAGCAGCCGATATCCCGGTCCGCCGCAGTGGGCCGGGGTTTCGTCTGTTCGGGCACGCTCGGAGGATCCGGTATTCTTTTCTCCGGTCGTCCCGACCACGCGGCGGAGTAGCTCAGTCAGGCAGAGCAAGCGGCTCATAATCGCTGTGTCGCCGGTTCAAGTCCGGCCTCCGCTACCACCTCACCGCCTCCCCTCTCGCAGGGGAGCGGTAGGTCGCTGTCCAGTGTCCCTCACCAGAAAGGCACTCCCTCGTGGCTGCCACCGACGTACGGCCAAAGATCACGCTGGCCTGCCAGGAGTGCAAGCACCGCAACTACATCACGCGGAAGAACCGGCGTAACGACCCGGACCGCCTCGAGCTGAAGAAGTACTGCCCGAACTGCCGCAAGCACCAGGCGCACCGCGAGACCCGCTGACGCGGGAGCGGGCTCGCCGGTCGGCGTTCCCTGACGTTCGCAGCCCGTCCCGGCCTGGTCGCCGGGGCGGGCTGAAGCGCGTCTGTTAACGTCGCAGCATCGATCACCTGGCGCGGACGCGGGTACTCCCCGGGGAAGGGACGGATTGAATGGCGCTCAACCGCGATTTCATCGGGCGGGCGTTCCCGCCGTCGGAGCCGTACGAGGTCACCCGGCTGAAGATCCGGGAGTTCGCGGACGCCATCGGCGACCTGAACCCGATCTACCGTGACCCGGAGGCGGCCAAGACCGCCGGGCACCCCGACGTGATCGCGCCGCCGACCTTCCCCATCGCCATCTCGATCATGGGCTCGTCCCTGACCGACCCCGAGCTCGGCCTCAACTACGCGATGGTCGTCCACGGCGAGCAGCGGTTCGAGTACCACCGGCCGCTGCACGCGGGCGACGTCGTCACGGCGGAGTCGACGATCGCCGGCATCCGCTCCATCGGGCGCAACGAGCGCCTCGACCTGCAGACCGTCATCAAGACGGTCGACGGCGAGCACGTGTGCACGGCCCACAACGTCATCATCGAGCGAGGTGCCTGACCATGACCGCCACGGTGAAGTACGACGAGGTCGAGGTCGGCCAGGAGCTCCCCGCCCGGACCTACCCGGTGCGGCGCCTCGACCTGGTGAAGTACGCCGGCGCCTCCGGTGACTTCAACCCGATCCACTGGGACGAGCCGTTCGCCAGGTCCGTCGGCCTGCCCGACGTGATCGCGCACGGCATGTTCACGATGGCGCAGGGCGGCCGGTACGTCACCGACTGGGCCGGCGACCCGGGCGCGGTCGTGGACTACGGCGTGCGGTTCTCCTCGATGGTCGTCGTGCCGCACGACGACGGCACCGAGATCGAGATCAGCGGTGTGATCGAGGACAAGCTCGACGACAACCGGGTCGTGGTCGC
Organism: Actinoallomurus sp. NPDC052274; assembly: GCF_040679475.1. Classification (NCBI taxonomy): domain Bacteria; kingdom Bacillati; phylum Actinomycetota; class Actinomycetes; order Streptosporangiales; family Thermomonosporaceae; genus Actinoallomurus; species Actinoallomurus sp. NPDC052274. The sequence continues at coordinate 29,801 of NZ_JBFAUT010000070.1, read as the reverse complement.
GCTGACCGCCCGGTCGGGCGGCCAGAAGGTCCTCACCCGCGCCAAGGCCACGGTCCGCCTCGCCTGATGGCGGTCCGCTGCGAGCAGGTCCGCCTCGCGGGCTACACGACACTGCGGCTGGGCGGCCCGGCACGCTGCTTCGTCGAGGCCACGACGGACGATGAGCTCATCGACGCCGTCGGCCGCGCCGACCGGGAGGGCGAGCCGGTGCTCGTCCTCGGCGGCGGCAGCAACCTCGTCGTCGCCGACGAGGGCTTCGCCGGCACCGTCGTGCACGTCGCCACGCGCGGCGTCACCACGGGGCCCGGCGAGTCCCGCGACGCGGGGCGTGGCGTGACCACGGGTCCGGGCGGCTCCCGCGCCGCCGGGCCGGCCGCGTCCCGCGACGGCCGCGTGCTCGTACGCGCCCGCGCGGGCGAGGAGTGGGACCCGTTCGTCGCCCGGTGCGTCGAGGAGGGGCTGTCCGGGGTCGAGTGCCTGTCCGGCATCCCCGGCCTGCTCGGCGCCACCCCCATCCAGAACGTCGGCGCGTACGGCCAGGACGTCAGCGAGACGATCGTCGAGGTCCGCGCGTACGACCGCGAACGCGGCGAGGTCGTCGTCCTCGACCGCGACGCCTGCCGGTTCGGGTACCGCGGCAGCGCCTTCAAGGGCGCCCACCGGCACGTCGTGCTGGAGGTGACGTTCGCCCTCGAACACGACGACCTGTCCGCCCCGATCCGGTACGCCGAACTGGCCCGGACGCTCGGGGTCGACCCCGGTGAACGAGTGCCGCTCCGGGACGCCCGCGAGGCCGTCCTCGGTCTGCGCCGGGGCAAGGGCATGGTCCTCGACCCCGCCGACCCCGACACGCGAAGCGCCGGATCGTTCTTCACCAACCCGATCCTGGACCCGGACCAGGTCACCGACCTGGAGAAGCGCGTCGCCGACCGGCTTGGCGCAGGCGCCGTGTTCCCCCGTTACCCGGAGCCGGACGGCCGTACGAAGACCTCGGCCGCGTGGCTGATCGACAAGGCCGGCTTCACCAAGGGGTACGGCCGGGGTCCGGTCCGGATCTCGACCAAGCACACCCTCGCGCTGACCAACGCCGACGGCGGACGCACCGAGGACCTTCTCGCCCTGGCGCGCGAGGTCCGCGACGGCGTCCGCGCCGCCTTCGGCGTCACGCTGGTCAACGAACCGGTCTTCGTCGGCGTCGCCCTCTGACCCGGATCGACTGCTCTCCGCCGGTCGAGGCCGAACGGCCCCCTAACTCGTCATGACGACGCCGTCCCGTCCCGCTGGGCTTGGTCGAGGGCTTTCACCTGCCGGAAAACCGTGCCGAACGCCGGTACGGTCCACACTGTCCTACGGGCCGTGCCGGCCGTTCCCGCGTGCTTACCAGGGCAGTTCACCGCTTTCGTCCTGGAAGGTTCCTGTCGGACCGTCCGCGCCGAGAGTCGCCAGACGGACGACCGTTCTGGCGCTCTCCTCCGGTGACCTTCCGATTCCGAAGGCCGCGGTCATGTCGGTGGCGGTGGTGCCGGGCTCGAGCGCATTGAACTTGATGCCCGGCTGGGACTTGGCGTACTGGATCGTCAGCATGGTTGCCGCCGACTTGGACGCGGAGTAGAGCGCAAGCGGCAGGTGGAACTCCGGCCGGTCGGGGTTGTTCACTGCCCAGAATGACCCGGCGCTGCTCGAAACGGTGACCACGCGTCCGCGCCGCCGACGCCGTCGTCCGTCGACGACGCCCGGCGTTCGCCCGGTCAGGGGAACAGGACGTGGACGACGTCGTCGATGCGCGTGCCGCCGGGGCGGTCGAAGCGGGACCGCTGAACGCTCTCGCGGACGAACCCGGCCTTCTCCAGCACCCGCTGCGACGCCACATTGTCCGTCATCGTCCCGGCCACGAGCCGCCGCACGCCGATCTCGAACGCCCAGGCGCTGACCAGCCGTACGGCGCGGGTCGCGACGCCCTTGCCGCGGAACTCCGGCAGCATGCTGTAGCCGACCATCGCCTGCCGGCTCCACGCCTCGTTGTAGAGGCCGATGTCCCCGGCGAACGCGTCGCCGACCCGGATCACGAAGTCCGCGCGGTTGCCCGCCAGCCACTCGCTCGCCGCGCGCTCGCAGCGCCGTACGACGTCGGTGCGTGGCCGCTCCTGCGTGTAGACGGACCGGTGGCGGACGTCGGGCAGGTTCATCAGGGCCCACAGGTCGTCCGCGTCGGCGGGGCCGAGCGGGCGCAGGCTCACCTCGCCGTCGCGCAGTTCCCCGTCCCGCAGGTCCGGCAGCGGTCGCGGGGCCGACCCGGCAGGGTCGCCCGGCAGCCAGGCCCAGACGACCTCGTCCGGCCGGCCGCCGCCGTTCGGGCCGCTGCCCCGGCGCACGGACTCGCGCGTGAACCCGGCGTTCAGCGCGACGCGCTGGGACACCGTGTCGACGACGTCGGTGATCATCTCCAGCCGCCCGTCGGCCTGCTCGGTCAGCGTCCGCAGGGCCTTGCTCGCCACGCCGCGGCGGCGCTCCTCGGGGATCACCCAGACGCTCACCTCCCGGACGCCGGGCCGGGCCTCGATCAGGCTCAGTCCGCCGGCCAGCCGGTCACCGTCGAGGACGGCGTGCGTGACGGGGAGGTACGGGGCCAGCCGTGCGGCCTCTTCGGCAGTCGCGGTACGGAGGATCACGGTGTCCGATCATTCCATTTCGTCCGCCGCCGTGCGGGCCGTTCCGGGCCGAGTCCCGAGCCAGGCGTCCACGCCGTCGAGGAGCCGTTTCTGGGTCTCCGCGGGCGCGGCCGAACCCCGGATCGAGGAGCGCGCCAGCTCGGCCAGCTCATCGTCGGTGAACCCGTGGTCCCGGCGGGCCAGCTCGTACTGAACGGCCAGCCGCGACCCGAACAGCAACGGGTCATCGGCGCCCAGCGCGATCGGCACCCCCGCCTCGAACAGGCGCCGTAGCGGCACGTCGCCGGCCGCGCCGTAGACGCCGAGGCCGACGTTGGACGACGGGCACACCTCGAGGGTGACGCCGCGGGCCGCGACGGTGTCCATGAGGGCCGGATCCTCGACCACGCGCACGCCGTGCCCGATCCGGTCGGCGCCCAGCCCGTCGAGGCAGGCCCGTACGCTCGCCGGCCCGAGGAGCTCGCCGCCGTGCGGCACGGAGAGCAGCCCGGCACGCTTGGCGATGGCGAACGCCCGGTCGAAGTCGTACGCCCGGCCGCGCCGCTCGTCGTTGGACAGCCCGAAGCCGACGACCCCGCGTCCGGCGTACTGGGCGGCGAGCCGCGCCAGCGTGCGGGCGTCGAGGGGATGCCGGGTGCGGTTGGCGGCGACGATCACGCCGATGCCGACCCCGGTGGCCGCGGCGGCCTCCCGCGTCGCGTCCATCACCAGGTCGGTGAAGGCCGTCACGCCGCCGAACCGGCCGGCGTACCCGCTCGGGTCCACCTGGATCTCCAGCCAGCCGGAGCCCTCCGCGGCCTCGTCCTCGGCCGCCTCGCGCAGCAGCCGTCGTACGTCGTCCTCGTCGCGCAGCACCGAACGGGCGATGTCGTACAGGCGCTGGAACCGGAACCAGCCGCGTTCGTCCGTGGCACGCAGCCGGGGAGGCCACTCCTCGACGAGGGCGTCGGGCAGGTGCACGCGGTGCTTGTCGGCGAGCTGGACGAGCGTGCTGTGCCGCATCGAGCCGGTGAAGTGGACGTGCAGATGGGCTTTGGGCAGGGCGGTGATGGAACGGGCCTCCATGCACCGATCTTGCCGTATGCGCTGCTCGGGCCCGCGGCGACCTCCCCCGAACGGCATGGATGCACGGCCGCGGAAAAAAGTTCGAGAAGCCGTGCAACCCCCCTTGGGACCCACGCGTATATGAGGGGCGCGAGAGTCAAAAAGCGCTGAAAGGGATGAATGTGATCGTCAACCTGAAGCTGGCTGCACTGGCCACCGGCGCCGCGGGCGCCATCGCCGCCGGCGGCGTCGCCTACGCGGCCGCGGGGAGCAGCTCGCCGGCGCCGTCCGCCAAGCCGGTGGCGGACACCGCGCAGAAGGTCGTCAAGCAGGCCGAGGCCGCGGCCCCCACCGCCGCGCCGACCTGCGTGACCGTCCCCCAGACCAAGCTGCCGAAGGGCAAGCTGCCGAAGGGCGACGTGCCCAAGGCCGAGCTGCCCAAGGACAAGCTCCCCAAGGCCGAGCTGCCGAAGACGGGCGAGAAGCCGAACCTGCCGCTGCCCGCGGACAAGGCCGAGGCCCCGGCGACCGTGCCCACCGGCAAGGTGAAGGCCCCCGAGGGTCTGCCGACCGACAAGGCGAAGGTCCCGGCCGCCAAGCTCCCGGACGCCAAGGTTCCGGACGCCAAGCTCCCGAACGGCAAGGTTCCGGCCACCCTGCCGACCTGCGCGCCCGGCTCGACCCAGGTCACCCAGAGCACGCCGAAGTCCGACACCCCCGTGGCGAAGCCGGGTCTGCCGAAGGTCGGCGTTCCCGAGGCCAAGCTGCCGTCCTGCGACTCGGTCCCGGCCGTGATCAAGACCACGCACTCCAAGGCGAAGGACATCACGCTGCCCACCGGCCTGAGCCTCGCCACCACCCACACCCACACGGTCACCGTCCAGAGCGGCAAGATCTGCGCCGTCACGCAGAAGTTCGCGGCCGCGGGCGGCAAGTACCTCACGGTGGAGCGGCTGAACGTCCCGCCGCAGGTCACGGCCAAGGAGCTGGCGGCGGACCTGAAGCTGCCCGAGGGCAACCTGGTCTCGGCCGAGGGCACCCAGACGTGGCAGAGCCCGCTGAGCACCGGCATGCTGTGGATCTCGGACAAGGGTTACGCGATCTACCTGACCGGCAGCCCCGCCTACTCGGCTCAGCTCCCGGCGATCGCCACGCAGCTGCGGCAGCTGCACTGAGGCTCGGCGCGGGTGGCCCCGCGCGGTGGGCCACCCGCGACCGATTCACAGGAATAACGGGCCTACGACGGACGGAGTGCCTTGGCGCGTCGAGATGACGAGTCATTCGTCGAGTTCGTGGCGCAGCGTGGAACGGCGCTGCTTCGGACCGCCCAACTGCTGTGCGGGGCGCGGACGGATGCGGAGGATCTGCTGCAGACGGCCCTGGAGAAGGCATATCGGCACTGGGGCAGGATGAGACCCGACGCCGATCCAGAGCCGTATGTCCGGAAGATCCTGGTCAACCTGTCCGTCAGCCGGGCCAGACGATGGCGGGTGCTGCGGGAGGTCCAGATGGCCGCCCCGCCGGAGACGCCGACGGCGTCCGAGGCGGGCACCGTCGAGCTGCGCGGTGTGCTCATCGAGGAGCTGAGGCGCCTCGGCCCGCGCCAGCGGGCCGTGCTGGTCCTGCGGTACTGGGAGGACATGTCCGAGGCGGAGACGGCCGCCATGCTCGGCTGCTCGGTCGGCACCGTCAAGAGTCAGGCCGCGCGAGGTCTCGCCCGTCTCCGCGAACGAATGGGAAAGTCCGCACAGGCGGCGGCGTCAAGGGGGTGAACCATGGATCTGGAGGACGAGCTCCGGCAGGCCATGGCGGAGCATGTCACGGGGGTGTCCGCGCCCGGCACGCTGGCGCATGAGGCGAAGCGCCGCCATCAGCGGACGGTACGACGGCGGGCGACCGTCGCGGTGGCGGCGGCCGGGGTCGTGGTCGCCATCGCGGTGATCCCGACCTATCAGGCGATCCGCCCGCAACCCGTCAGCGCTCCGGGACCCGAGGGGCGGCACCACGGGACGACAGGTGGGACGACGACCGCCGGGTCCGCCGTGCCGTCGCCGTCGGCGGCGCGGAGCAGCGGCTCCACGGCCCCGTCCGCCGACCCGTCCGCCACGACCCGCCCGGGGGCGCGGCCGTCGCGGCATCCGAGCAACGGCACGCACGGCACCGTGCCGGACCTCGGCAGGGCGCTGCTGGCCTACCTCCCCGCGGGCATCGACCCGCACGACACCTGCCACACCGGGAGCACCGGCGCCCGCCGCACCACGACCTGCCGCTGGACCGGCCCGGCGGGCTGGATCGAGGTACGACTCGTGCGCGACGACACGCTCAAGGGACCCGGCGACATGGGGTTCACTCCGGCCGCGGCGCAACACGCCGAGGTGCACGGCCATACCGCCCTGCGCGCCGCCGCGAGCGCGACGTTCGGCCAGGTCATGTGGATCGAGCGGTCGGGGCTCGGCGTCTGGGTCGGGGTCGGCCCGACGCTCGGCACCCACCTCATGCGGGTCGCCGAGGGCGTCCGCGTCGACTGAGCCCCGCCGACCTGTCCGCCGCGCGCCGACCGAGCCCGACCGGAGACCGGTCGGCTGGGGAGACCGGTCGGCTGGGGAGACCGACCGGCAGACCGGGGGCCGGTCGGGTGAGGGGATGAAGCCGGGGGCCGATCGAGTCGGGGGCGATCGAGCCGGCCGGGGTCGACTCGGCCCGCCCCGAGTCGACCCCGACCGGCGCTGCGGCACGGCCCCTCGCAGCGGCGGTCAGAGCCATACCGGAGACGCCCCACGAGCACCGTGGCACTCGTGGGGCGTCGTGGTGTCCGCAGGGGTCAGTGGGCCTCGGACAGCAGCTTGGCCACGCGGCCGACGCCTTCGGCCAGGTCCTCGTCGCCGAGCGCGTAGGACAGGCGGAAGTAGCCCGGCGTGCCGAACGCCTCGCCGGGGACGAGGGCCACCTCGGCCTCCTCGAGGATCAGGGCGGCCAGTTCGACGGAGGTCTGCGGGCGCTTGCCGCGGATCTCCTTGCCCAGCAGCTCCTTGACCGACGGGTAGGCGTAGAAGGCGCCCTTCGGCTCGGGGCACAGGACGCCGGGGATGTCGTTCAGCATCCGCACCATCGTCTTGCGGCGCCGGTCGAACGCCGTGCGCATCTCCGCGACGGCGGACAGGTCACCGGACACCGCGGCGAGCGCCGCGGCCTGTGAGACATTGGCCACATTCGAGGTCGCGTGCGACTGAAGGTTCGTCGCGGCCTTCACGACGTCCTGCGGGCCGATCAGCCAGCCCACGCGCCAGCCGGTCATCGCGTACGTCTTGGCCACCCCGTTGAGCACGAGGGTGCGGTCGGCCAGCTCCGGCACGACCACCGGCATCGAGGAGAACTCCGCGTCGCCGTAGACCAGGTGCTCGTAGATCTCGTCGGTGACGACCCACAGGCCGTGCTCGGCGGCCCAGCGGCCGATCTCGGCGACCTGCTCGCGGGTGTACACCGCGCCGGTCGGGTTGGACGGGGAGACGAACAGCAGCACCTTGGTCCGGTCGGTGCGCGCCTGCTCGAGCTGGTCCACGCTCACCAGGTAGCCGGTGGTCTCGTCGGCGACCACGTCGACCGGTACGCCGCCCGCCAGCTTGATCGATTCGGGGTAGGTCGTCCAGTACGGGGTCGGCACCAGGACCTCGTCGCCCGGGTCGAGCAGCGCGGCGAACGCCTCGTACACCGCCTGCTTGCCGCCGTTGGTGATGAGCACCTGCGACGCCTCGACCTCGTAGCCGGAGTCGCGCCTGGTCTTCTCCGCGACAGCGGCCTTGAGCTCGGGCAGCCCACCGGCCGGCGTGTACTTGTGGAACCGCGGGTTGTGGCACGCCTCGACGGCGGCCTCCACGATGTAGTCCGGAGTCGGGAAGTCGGGCTCGCCGGCGCCGAATCCGATCACCGGACGCCCCGCGGCCTTCAGCGCCTTGGCCTTGGCATCGACGGCGAGCGTCGCGGACTCGGAGATCGCGGCGATCCGAGCGGAGATTCGAGAGCTCATACCGCCTATCGTCGCAGACGGCGCGGCAGGTCTCAGCCCGATATCCCCCTTACGGAGACGGGGCTTCAGAGGGGCGCGGCGGACCTGATCGGCGTTTGGTTCGACGCGGGGGCGGTTTGAGACGTAGACTGCGTGACCTAGTGGCGTCCTGCATGGTTCACGCGTGCCATGATGTGGCGACACTGCGAAGGGCAGTAGCTCAATTGGCCAGAGTCCCGGTCTCCAAAACCGGTGGTTGGGGGTTCGAGTCCCTCCTGCCCTGCGGAATACGGTTCGTGCACGGCGTACGTGCGCGGGCGTACTTAAGCGCACGCCCACACCGGAAGTTCGCGACACAACCGACGAGGGGATGCGTCGACACCAATGGCGACCGAGACGCGCGGCGAGACCGCGACCAAGGACAACGGCAAGTCCGTCAAGAAACGGACCTCGCCGGTCCTGTTCTACCGCCAGGTGGTCGCTGAGCTTCGCAAGGTCATCTGGCCTACGCGCAACGAGCTCATCACCTACACGACCGTGTCGCTGGTCTTCGTGATCATCGTCGTGGCGATCGTGTTCGGTCTCGACAACGCCTTCTCCTGGGTTGTGCTGAAGCTCTTCGGCTGATCGCGTGCCGGATTCCATCAGCAACCCACACCGAGAGAAAGAGTGACCGTGTCCGAGTCCCCAGAGCTTCACGACGAGGCCATCGAAGAGGCCGAGTCGGTGGAAGCGCCGGCTTCGGCCGAGGCTGAGGAAGTCGCCACGGAGTCCGACGAAACGTCCGCCCAAGCGTCCGAAGAGGCGTCCGACGAGGCGTCGGACCCGGTCGAAGAGTTCACCACGCAGCTGCGGCTCCTTCCGGGCGAGTGGTACGTCGTTCACTCGTACGCCGGTTATGAGAACCGCGTGAAGACCAACATCGAGCAGCGCACCCAGTCGCTCAACATGGAGGACTACATCTTCCAGGTCGAGGTGCCGCAGCACGAGGTCACCGAGGTCAAGGGCGGCAAGCGTCAGAAGGTCAACGAGAAGGTCCTGCCGGGCTACATCCTGGTCCGCATGGAGCTCACCGACGAGTCCTGGGCGGCCGTCCGGAACACGCCGGGTGTGACCGGTTTCGTGGGCCTGTCGAACACCCCGTCGCCGCTGCACCTCCGGGAGGTGGCGACGCTGCTCGCGCCCGAGCCCGAGGAGCAGGCCAAGACCAAGGAGACGGCGAAGGCCGCGGCCACCGTCGACTTCGAGGTCGGCGAGTCGGTCACCGTCATGGACGGCCCGTTCGCCACGCTGCCCGCGACCGTCAACGAGATCAACGCCGAGGCGCAGAAGCTCAAGGTGCTGGTGTCGATCTTCGGTCGGGAGACTCCGGTCGAGCTGTCCTTCAACCAGGTCTCCAAGATCTGACGCCGGAGCACGACGCTCCGGCGCCTACGCTCCACAGACGTCCCCGCGTGCCCGCGGGGAAGACGGTCCCAACGCGGTGGTCGACGTTCCATCCGCCGCGTCGCCCGCGTGTGCGGGAGTGGGGGCCGACGAAGAATCGGAACGAAAGGGTGAGGCATGCCTCCCAAGAAGAAGAAGGTCACCGCGATCGTCAAGGTCCAGCTGCAGGCCGGACAGGCGACGCCCGCGCCGCCCGTCGGTACCGCGCTCGGTCCGCACGGCGTGAACATCATGGACTTCTGCAAGCAGTACAACGCTGCGACGGAGTCCCAGCGCGGCAACGTCATCCCCGTAGAGATCACCATCTACGAGGACCGTTCGTTCACCTTCGTCACGAAGACCCCGCCGGCCGCGCAGCTGATCAAGAAGGCCGCCGGCGTCGACAAGGGCAGCAGCGAGCCGCACAAGACCAAGGTCGGCACGATCACCCGCGACCAGCTCCGGGAGATCGCCGCCACCAAGATGCCGGACCTCAACGCCAACTCGCCCGAGCAGGCCGAGAAGATCGTCGCCGGCACCGCCCGTTCGATGGGCATCACGGTCACCGACTGACCCGCACCCGCGACGAGCGAGTGCGACAGTAGGCGCCGTGTCCGGCACGGCGTGTGCCGGATGACGGGCTCGGCCGCGGACTCCGCGGGGGCGACGCCCTCGCGGGGAATGCCGTCGGCCCGGCCGAAACCCCATGTGGGAGGGCCGCGCGCAGGCCCGGACCACGAGCTCCAGATCAGGAGAAGAAGATGAAGCGCAGCAAGGCGTACCGCAACGCCGACAACAAGATCGACAAGGCGGCGCTCTACAGCCCGGCCGAGGCCGTGAAGCTGGCCAAGGAGACCTCGCCGACCAAGTTCGACGCCACCGTCGAGGTCGCGTTCCGGCTCGGGGTCGACCCCCGTAAGGCCGACCAGATGGTCCGCGGCACCGTCAACCTGCCGCACGGCACCGGTAAGACCGCCCGCGTGCTGGTCATCACCGGTGGCGCGAAGGCCGACGAGGCCCGCGAGGCCGGCGCCGACCACGTCGGCTCCGACGACATGATCGAGCGGATCCAGGGCGGCTGGCTCGACTTCGACGCGGTCGTGGCGACCCCGGACATGATGGGCAAGGTCGGCCGCCTCGGCCGCGTGCTCGGCCCCCGTGGTCTCATGCCGAACCCGAAGACCGGCACCGTCACCACCGACGTGGCCAAGGCCGTGTCCGACATCAAGGGCGGCAAGATCGAGTTCCGCGTGGACCGTCACGGGAACCTGCACTTCATCGCCGGCAAGACGTCCTTCTCCGAGAAGCAGCTCGTGGAGAACTACGCCGCCGCGCTGGAGGAGATCCTGCGGCTCAAGCCGTCGGCGGCCAAGGGGCGTTACATCAAGAAGGCGACCCTGAGCACGACGATGGGCCCGGGCATTCCGGTCGACCCGAACGCCACGCGCAACCTCGTCGCGGAGCTGGAAGAGTCCGCGAGCTGACGCGGTGAGCACTGCGGCGAGCTGACGCGGTGAGCTGACGCATCAGCGAAACGCGCAAAGGGGCGTCCCCGTTTCGGGGGCGCCCTTTTTGCGGTGCGTCATCCTTCGGTACGACTTACGTCGCACTCGGGCGAAGGGGATCTGGTCCCCATGGGGGATGTTTACAAGATCCCTGGAGGTAACACTCGATAGTGCTGGAACCAGACGTTCGCGCTCTCATCGAGCCGGGGGCCGTACGCGATACGCAGGAGGGTTCAATGGTTCGTCGATATGCCGTGGGTACAGCCGCCGGTGCCGCCTTGGTCGTCTCCCTCGCCGGGTGCGGGGCCGCGGGGAAGGACGGCGCCGGCGCGGTGAACGTCTCCGCCGCTCAGGCGATCACTCTGGCGGCGCAGAAGACCAGCACCGTCAAGTCGTACAAGGTCGACATCACCGAGAGCGGCAGCGGGCAGGCGGCCTCGAAGGCGCACGGGACCGTACAGGTCCGGCTCAGCCCCGAGCTCGCCGCGGTCGGCACCCTCGACTCGGCCGGCTTCGGCGGCCGCTCGGTGGGGACCGGCCTGCGGGCGATCCTTCTCGGTGACGCGCTCTACGGGAAGGTCCCCTCGCAGCTCTCGCAGTTCGCCGGCGGCAAGCAGTGGGTGAAGTTCTCCGTCTCGCAGGCCGCGCAGCAGGCCGGTGTGAACCTGAACGACATCCTCAAGCAGGCCGACCCCGCGCAGCAGACCAAGATCTTCACCAGCTCGAAGGACGTGCGCAAGGTCGGCACGCAGACCATCAATGGGGTCAAGACCACCCACTACACCGGGACGATCACCGCGCAGGACGCCGCGGCGCAGCTGTCCGGTAAGGCCAAGCAGTCGTTCCAGGACCTGTACCAGAAGAGCGGTGCGAAGAAGGTCGTGTTCGACCTGTGGGTCGGCTCGGACAACCTGCCGCGCAAGCTGACGGCCAAGGGCACCGAGTCGGGCGGTTCGGCCACCGCCACCATGATCTACAGCAACTTCAACAAGTCCTTCAGCGTGTCCGCGCCGCCGGCGAACCAGGTCGCCGATGGCTCGCAGCTCCTGCGGAACTGGGGCTCCGGCCACTGACTCCGGTAGTGCGGACGGCCCGCCCCCGGGCGGTCCGGAGGGGTGCGCCCCGCGGCTCGGACGCCGCGGGGCGCACCTTTTTCTTCGAGAGGTGAACGAACGGCTCGGTGCCGTGCCACCCTGAGCGCCGTACCGGTCCGATCGCCGTGGTGCTCGGGTGCCGTCCGGTCCCGGCCACTGTGGGGGTGCGGATTTGGCGGTCTCGGCGGGATCGCGTACGCTGTTCAACGCCGAAGACCGCCGGTCGTCACCCACGGGGTGACTGAAGGTCCCGCACAGCGGGCGGCCCGCGTAGGTGACATTGAGAGCTGAGACGTGACCCGGTGCTGGTCATGTCATCCGCCCCGTGCGCCTGCGCCGGGGCGTTCGTCGTTTCTCGGGCCTTCTCCACCGGCGCACATCTGGAAGGAGGCCCATGGCGAGGGCGGACAAGGCGGCAGCGGTCGCCGAGCTCAAGAGCGAGTTCGAGAGCTCGAGCGGTGCCGTGCTGACCGAGTACCGCGGGCTCACCGTTGCGCAGATCAGTGAGCTGCGCCGATCGCTCGGTGAGAATGCACGTTTCGCCGTGGTGAAGAACACGCTGACCAAGATCGCCGCGCGCGAGGCCGGGGTCACCGAGGAGCTCGAGCAGCTGCTCCAGGGCCCGTCGGCGATCGCGTTCGTCAAGGGCGATGTGGTCGAGGCCGCCAAGGGCCTGCGTGACTTCGCCAAGGCCAACCCGAACCTGGTGATCAAGGGCGGCGTCGTCGACGGCAAGCCGATGACGTCCGAGGACATCACCACGCTCGCGTCCCTCGAGTCCCGCGAGGTCCTCCTCGCGAAGCTCGCGGGTGCGATGAAGGCGTCGATGGGCAACGCCGCCGCTCTCTTCAACGCCCTGCCGGTCAAGGCCGCTCAGCTGGCCGAGGCCCTGCGGGTCAAGCGCGAAGAGGAAGGCGGGGCCACGGAGGCCGCCGCCGAGGCGCCGGCCGAGACGTCGGACGAGGGTTGATCCCGCGGTCGTAACAGACCTGAATTACCCATCCGCGTGAGCGACGCGGGTTTTCAACAGGAGGAAGCAACACCATGGCGAAGCTCAGCACCGACGAGCTGCTCGACGCTTTCAAGGAGATGACCCTTCTCGAGCTCTCCGAGTTCGTGAAGCAGTTCGAGGACACCTTCGACGTCAAGGCCGCCGCCCCGGTCGCGGTCGCCGCCGCCCCCGGCGCCCCGGGCGCCCCGGCTGAGGCCGTCGAGGAGAAGGACGAGTTCGACGTCATCCTCGAGGCCGCCGGCGACAAGAAGATCCAGGTCATCAAGGAGGTCCGTGGCCTCACGAGCCTGGGCCTGAAGGAGGCCAAGGACCTGGTCGACGGCGCGCCGAAGCCGCTGCTGGAGAAGGTCAACAAGGAGACGGCCGACAAGGCCAAGGAGGCCCTGGAGAAGGCCGGCGCGACGGTCACCGTCAAGTAAGGCGTCTTCTTCACGGCGCTTTCTCAGCGCTCTTCGAGGGCGGTCACCCTTCCGGGTGGCCGCCCTTCGGCGTTACCCGGGGAGGAGGTCCCTCGAAGGTCTTACCTATCAAGCGCTTGGTTGATACGATGCGGCCTCATGTACGTGATCATTTCCGGACCGTCCGTAGAAGTTCGCCGGGTTCCGCCCGTCGGGCATCCCCTTCCCAAGGGAACTGTTGGACCGCTAGTCTCATAAGTCGGTTCTGAGTAACGATCTGCTTACGAGGCAATCTCCGTCCCGGTGACGATGGTTTTACCTCTTCCATTCGAGCGAGGGATGACTACGGTAGGTGGACGCGGCACGCACGATGGCCCCCGGCCACTGCTCAGTGGCTCTGTGTGATCCGGCAACGTAACCCATCGGTAACTCGCTCGTTGTACCGGACACCCATGGGCCGGCTGGACGAAAGGTGACGAGTGGGCGTCGAAATCAGAGTCGAAGGGCTGACCAAGTCCTTCGGGCGTCAGGTCATCTGGGAGGACGTCACCCTGACGCTGCCCGCCGGTGAGATCTCCGTCCTTCTCGGACCCTCCGGAACCGGCAAGTCGGTGTTCCTCAAGACGATGGTCGGCCTGCTCAAGCCGGACCGCGGCCACTGCTGGATCGACGGCAAGGACATGCCGAATCTCCGCGAACACGACATGTACGAGGTGCGGAAGCTGTTCGGCGTCCTGTTCCAGGACGGCGCGCTGTTCGGCTCGATGAACCTCTTCGACAACATCGCCTTCCCGCTGCGCGAGCATACGCGCAAGTCGGAGTCGGAGATCCGGCGCATCGTCCTGGAGAAAATGGAGATGGTCGGCCTCGGGGGAGCGCAGAACAAGTTCCCCGGCGAGATCTCCGGCGGTATGCGCAAGCGGGCCGGGCTGGCCCGCGCGCTCGTGCTCGACCCACAGATCATTCTCTGCGACGAGCCCGACTCCGGCCTGGACCCGGTCCGCACGGTCCTGCTGAACCAACTGATCGTCGACCTCAACGCCGAGATCGAGGCGACGATCCTCATCGTCACCCACGACATCAACACCGCCCGTACGGTGCCGGACAACATCGGCATGCTGTTCCGCCGCGAGCTGGTGATGTTCGGGCCGCGCGAGATGCTGCTGTCGAGCGAGGAGCCGGTGGTCCGGCAGTTCCTCAACGCGCGCAAGGTCGGCCCGATCGGCATGTCCGAGGAGAAGGACCTGTCCGAGCTGGAGGCCGAGGCCCGCCTCGGCCGCGACCCGGGCCCGCTGCCGCCGATCCCGCCGCAGCTGATGACCAGCGACGGGCGCCTCCGCCGGACCCAGCACGCTCCCGGCGAATGGCTGCGCGCGCACGGGGTCACTCCGCCGGACGGCTCGTTCATCGACGAGATGGGCCGTGACTGGCTCGAGGAGTGGCCGCGGTACGTCGCCGCCATGGCGGCCGGTGCCGGGCGGCATTCCGAAGGGGCGCACTGATGCCGCGCGCCGGCAAGGTGGCCGACGGCGTCGCCACCGCCACGCTGCGCGAGCCCGGCCGCTTCTTCGCCCTGTCGCTGGACACCTTCCGGGCGATGTTCAAGTGGCCGTTCCAGTGGCAGGAGTTCCTCCAGCAGGCGTGGTTCATCGTCAGCGTCACGGTGGCGCCCACCATCATGGTCGCCATCCCGTTCGGCGCGATCCTCTCGTTGCAGGTCGGCAACCTGATCCGGCAGCTCGGCGCGCAGTCCCAGACCGGATCGACGGCGGTGCTGGCGATCGTCCGGGAGGCCAGCCCGATCGTGACGGCTCTCCTGATCGCGGCGGCGGCCGGCTCGGCGATCTGCGCCGACCTGGGCGCCCGGAAGATCCGCGAGGAGATCGACGCGATGGAGGTGCTCGGCATCAACCCGCTGCACCGCCTCGTGGTGCCGCGCGTGCTGGCCTGCGCGTTCGTCGGGCTCTTCCTCAACGGCATCGTCTCGGTCGTCGGCATCGCCGGCGGTTACGTCTTCAACGTCATGCTGCAGGGCGGCACGCCCGGCGCGTACATCGCCTCGTTCAGCGGCCTGGCACAGCTCTCCGACCTGTACCAGGCCGAGGTGAAGGCGGTGGTGTTCGGTATCACCGCCGCGCTCGTCGCCTCGTACAAGGGCCTGACCGCCTCCGGCGGCCCGAAGGGCGTCGGTGACGCGGTGAACCAGACCGTGGTCATCGCGGCGATGGCACTGTTCGTGGAGAACTTCGTGCTCAGCGCGCTGTACTTCCAGCTCGTCCCGCAGAAGGGCATGTGATGGCGGCCGGCACCTGGGGCGGGTTCCGCACCGCCAAGCGCGTCATCGACGCTCCGCTGGAGCGCCTGGAGGGCTTCGGCCACCAGATGGCGTTCTACGTGCGGGCGTTCGCGTGGGTCTGGCGGGTCGCCCTGCGCTACAAGAAGGAGGTCGTCCGGCTGCTCGCCGAGGTCAGCCTCGGCACCGGCGGCCTGGCCGTCATGGGCGGCAGCGTGGCGATCGTCGGCTTCATGACCTTCTTCACCGGTACCGAGGTCGGCCTGCAGGGCTACAACGCCCTGAACCAGATCGGCAGCGCCGCCTTCAGCGGCTTCGTCTCGGCGTACTTCAACACGCGGGAGCTGGCCCCCACGGTGTCC
Organism: Actinoallomurus sp. NPDC052274; assembly: GCF_040679475.1. NCBI lineage: Bacteria > Bacillati > Actinomycetota > Actinomycetes > Streptosporangiales > Thermomonosporaceae > Actinoallomurus > Actinoallomurus sp. NPDC052274. Next base: position 13,996 of record NZ_JBFAUT010000070.1, on the reverse strand, counting down.
GCGCTGGCGCTGTCGGCCACGGTCGGCTGCGGCTTCACCGCCCAGCTCGGCGCCATGCGGATCAGCGACGAGATCGACGCGCTCGAGGTCATGGGCGTGCCGTCGCTGCCGTTCCTGGTGACGACGCGCCTGGTGGCCGGCATGCTCGCCGTGATCCCGCTGTACGTCATCGGCCTGCTGGCGTCGTTCGTCGCCACCCGGCTGATGGTGACCGTGTCGTTCGGCCAGTCCAGCGGCACGTACGACCACTACTTCTACCTGTTCCTCCCACCCCACGACGTCCTGTGGTCGTTCGGGAAGGTCCTGATCTTCGCGATCCTCGTCATGCTGATCCACTGCTACTACGGCTTCAACGCCAGCGGCGGACCGGCCGGCGTGGGCCTGGCGGTCGGCCGCGCCGTCCGTACGAGCCTCGTGGTCGTCAACATCGTGGACCTGCTCATGGGGATGGCGATCTGGGGCGCCACCACGAGCGTACGGATCGCCGGCTGAGACGAGAGGTGTGAGTGCGCGATGACGATTGCTGAGCCGGGGGAGGACTCATGAGCTACACCCCGCCCTTCGGCTCGTGGTCCGAGCGGCTTCGCTACCGCCTCTACGGGGTGGCGTTCGTGCTGGTGGTCCTCCTGCTCGTCGTGCTCATGGTGATGCAGTACAACAAGGCGTTCACGCCCGTCTACCACGTCACCGTCGACAGCGACCGGGCCGGCCTGCAGCTCGTCCCGCACTCCGACGTGAAGGTCCGCGGCCTGATCGTCGGGGAGGTCAGGAAGATCCGCCAGACGCCGAACGGCGCGGCGATCGACCTGGCGATCGACCCCGGTAAGGCCCGGCTCATCCCGGCGGCCTCCTCGGCGAGGATGCTGCCCAAGACGGTGTTCGGCGAGAAGTTCGTCGACATCGTCCCCCCGGCGGGCACGCTCGGCGGCCGTCACCTGAAGAACGGCGACGTCATCCCGCAGGACCGCTCCACCACCGCCGTGGAGGTCAACCAGGTCCTCAACGACGTGATGCCGATCCTCGACGAGGTCGAGCCGGCCAAGCTCAACGCCACCCTGAACGCCCTGGCCACCGCGCTGCAGGGCCGCGGCGACCAGATCGGCCAGATGCTCGTCGACGCCGACGACTACCTCAAGCGGCTCAACCCGCACCTGCCCACCGTCGTGCACGACCTGCGGCAGCTCGCCATCGTCAGCGACAACCTGAACGGCGCCGCGCCCGACCTGATCTCGATCATGCAGAACCTCCAGACGACGAACCGCACGATCGTCGACAAGGAGCCCCAGCTCGTCGAGGCCCTCGACAAGGGCATCGGCCTCACCGGCCAGGCCACGGAGTTCACCGCCGACAACGAGCCCCGCCTGGTCGGGGCGATGATCGCCAACCGGAAGGCGCTCGCGCTGCTGGCCAAGTACTCCCCGAGCGTGCCGTGCGTGTTCCAGGGCATGGCCAAGCTGACGCCCCGGCTGATCGACGCGATGGGCGGCCGCCAGCCGGGCGTGCACGTCACGCTGGAGCTGGTCAAGCCGCGCCCCGGGTACAAGCCGGGCCTGGACCGCCCGGAGTTCAAGGACTACCGCAACCCCCGCTGCTACGGGCTGCCGAACCCGAAGGTGCCGTTCCCGCAGTATCAGGAGCTCGACGGGACCGAGGACGACCAGTGGTGGGCGGGCGGCGCGGGCCGCTCCCTGTCGAGCGTCCTGGTCAAACCGGGCAGCTCCACGGACGACGACGCGTTGCTCAAGAGCCTGATGGGGCCGGCCATGGGTACCCGCGCCGACCAGGTCTCCGACCTCGCCACGCTGCTGTACAAGCCGGCCGCCAACGGAATGGTGGTGACCGCCAAGTGAAGACCACCTCGGCGACGATCAAGCTGATCATCTTCGCGGTGATCGCCACGCTCGCCACGGCGGTGCTCGCCGTCACCATCTCCAACACCCAGTTCGTGCCGAGCCGGAACTACAACCTGATCTTCACGGACGCGGCGGGGCTCAACACGGGCGACGAGGTCCGGATCGCCGGCGTGCGCGTCGGCGAGGTCAAGGGGATCAAGCTCTACCAGGGGCACCTGGCCAAGGTCACGGTCTCGGTGGTCGACGACCAGACCCTGCCGCGCAGCACGCAGGCCCAGCTGCGGTACCGCAACCTGATGGGCCAGCGGTACATCTCGCTGACCGAGGGCTCCGGGCAGGGCGGCACGCTGCCGGCCGGCGGGACGATCCCGAAGGAGCAGACCCAGCCGGCGCTGGACCTGACCGCGCTGTTCAACGGCTTCCGGCCGCTGCTGCGGGCGATCAAGCCGCAGGACGTCAACCAGCTCGCCTACCAGCTCATCCAGGTGCTGCAGGGCGAGGGCGGGACCGTCAACGGGCTGCTCGCGCACGTCGCCTCCCTGACCGAGACCCTCGGCAACCGCGACGAGGTCATCGGCCGGGTGATCGACAACCTCGACAAGGTGATCGCCACCATCGACTCGCGCGACCAGGAGGTCTCCGGGCTCATCACCAACCTGAAGAGCCTGGTGTCCGGGCTGTCCGACGACCGGCACGCGATCGGCGAGTCGCTGGTCAGCGTCAACCAGCTCATCTACACGACCAACGGCCTGCTCACCGACGTGCGCCCCTCGGTCAAGGCCGACATCGCCACGCTCGGCCACCTGTCGAAGGTGCTCGCGGCCAACGGCGGCGAGCTGGACAAGGCGTTCGCCGCGATGCCGACCAACTTCATGCTGCTCGACCGGGCCGCGTCGTACGGCTCCTGGTTCAACTTCTACCTGTGCAGCCTGGACGCGCGGATCGGGCTGCCGGGCCAGGTCTCCTTCAACACTCCGCAGATCCTGAACGAGAGCCCCCGGTGCAAGGGGTGATCGGGTGAACGAGGCAGCGACGAGGGGAGCACAACGGTGAGAGTCTCCTTCCGCGACCGGGACCCCCTGATGATGGGGATCATCGGCATGTCGTCGGTGGCCCTCCTCGTGTTCGCGGCGTTCAACCTGACGCTCCTCGAGGGCGGAACGACGTACCACGCGGCGTTCACCGAGGCCAGCGGCCTCAAGCCGAACGAAGAGGTGCGCGTCGCCGGAGTCAAGGTCGGCAAGGTCAAGAGCGTCAAGCTGGAGGGCGACCACGTGCGGGTCGGCTTCACCGCCGGCTCCCACGTCCGTTTCGGCACCCAGTCGCAGGTGCGGATCAAGATCTCTACGTTGCTGGGCGCGCACTACCTCGAGGTCGACCCGAGGGGCGACCGCCGCCAGTCGCCGCACACCGAGATCCCCACCTCGCGCACCGCCCCGTCGTACGAGGTCGTCCCCGCCCTGCAGGACCTGTCCGGACAGCTCCAGAAGATCGACGTCCCGCAGCTCGCCACGGCGCTGGACACCCTGAACCAGACGCTGCAGTACTCCCCGGCCAACGTGCGCCGGACGCTGAGCGGCCTGCAGAAGATCTCCCGGGCCGTGTCCTCTCGCGACGACGAGCTGACCAGCCTCCTCGGCCACACCCGGAGCCTCACCGGCCTGCTGGCCGACCGCAGCGGCGACCTCGCGCAGCTGGTGTCGAGCGGCGGCCTGCTGCTGCAGGAGCTCAACGACCGGCGGCAGGTGATCACTTCGCTGCTGTCCGGCACGGTCACCCTCGCGAACCAGATCACCGGGACGATCGAGGAGAACCGCGCCACGCTGAACCCCGCGATGCGGCACCTGCACAGCGTCGTGAACATCCTGCTGCGCAACCAGAACAACCTCGACAAGGCGGTCAAGACCCTGGGCCCCTTCGTCAGCGTCTCGGCCGACGCCACCGCCCAGGGCCGGTGGTTCGACGGCTACCTGCAGAACCTGATCCCGCTTCCGCTCGCGATCGGCCCGGCCCAGCCGGCGACCGGTGACGACACGAGCGCGTCCGGCAAGCGCACGCCCAGCGGTACGCCCACGTCCGGCACGGGCCGTTGAGATGAGAGGTACGTACGAGGTGTCTCGATCGGAGCGGCCGGCGCGCGGCCGAGCGGCGCGGATCGTTGCGGCGGCGCTCACGCTCACCGCCGCCGTCTCGGGCTGTACGTTCCGGGGCGTGTCGAACATGCCGCTGCCCGGCGGCATCGACACCGGCTCCGACCCGTACGACGTGAAGATCGTCTTTTCGAACGTCCTGGACCTGGTCCCGCAGTCGCAGTGCCGCGTCAACGACGTCCCGGTCGGCCGGATCACCAGGATCCGCCTGGTGAACTGGAACGCCGAGGTCACGTGCCGGCTGCTGCGCTCGGTCGACCTGCCGGCCAACGCCGTCGCCACGATCTCCCAGACCAGCCTCCTCGGCGAGAAGTTCGTGGCGCTGTCCGCGCCGCAGGGACAGACGCCTCAGGGGAGGCTGACGCAGGGCGCGGAGATCCCCCTCGACCGCACCACCCGCGACACCGAGGTCGAGGAGGTGCTGTCGGCGATGTCCATGCTCGTCACCGGCGGCGGCCTCGAGCAGATCTCCACGATCAACCACGAGCTGAACGCCGCGATGCAGGGCCGCACCACGCAGATGCGCGATCTCCTGGACCGCGTCAACGTCTTCGTCGGCACCCTCGACCGGCAGAAGGCACAGATCGTCACCACGATCGACAAGGTCGACCGGCTCGCCGCCACGCTCGCCCGGCACAACCAGACGATCGCCGACACGATCGACAGCACCGGCCCCGCGGTCAAGATCCTCGCCGAGCAGCGGCAGGACCTCACCAAGCTCCTGGTCAACATGGACCGGCTCGGCACCGTGGCGACCCGGGTGATCAACCGGTCGCACGACGACACGGTCGCCAACCTCAAGGACCTGCAGACGGTGCTGCAGAACACCGACAAGGCCAGTAACGTCATCCCGAAGATCCTGGGCGGCCTGTTGACGTTCCCGTTCCCGCAGACGGTCTCCCAGGCGCTCAAGGGCGACTACGGCAACCTGTTCGCCACCCTGGACCTCGACGTCGGGAACATCGCGCACAACTTCCTGACCGGGACCGCCCTGGAAGGGGCCGTGAAGGGCGCTGAGAAGCTCCAGGCGTCCCTGCCGGCCCCCCACACGAGTGTTCCGGACAACCCGCTGGGCGTCCTCCCAGAGGGTGGCTCAAGCGCCGGTACGGGTCAGAGTGGCTCGCAGCAGGGCGGCGGCATCCTGCCACCCCTCGGAATGGGCGGCGGTGCCCCGGGCGACGACCTGGGCGCCCTGCTGAGCGGAGGCACCGCATGATCATCAAGCGCGGCGTCAAGATCCAGCTGACGATCTTCGCGATCATCACGGTCCTGACCATGGCCTACACGTTGGTCAACATCATCGGGATCGGGCAGACCGTCCTCGACCTGCGGTACCGCGTCTACGTCGACATGTCCGACTCCGGCGGCATCTTCACGAACGCCGAGGTGACCTACCGCGGCGTCACGGTCGGCCGGGTCGGGCCACTGCGCCTGACCAAGAACGGCGTCCGCGTCGAACTGCGGATCAACCACGACCGCAAGGTGCCCGCCAACGGCGTCCAGGCGTACGTGCTCAACCGCTCGGGCGTCGGCGAGCAGTACATCGACCTGCGTCCCGCCGGGAACGGCCCGTCGCTGAAGAACGGCGACGTCATCCCGCGCGACCACACCCACCTGCCGGTGCAGACGTACGAGCTGCTGCACAACATCGACGCCCTCGTGCGCACCGTGAACCCCAAGGACCTCGGAACGGTCATCGACGAGCTCGACAAGGGCCTGTCGGGCGAGGGGCCGGACCTGCAGTCGCTGCTCGATTCCAACAAGAAGATCCTGGCCGCGCTGAACGACACCTACCCTGAGACGATCGCGCTGCTGAACAACGGGCGCACGGTGCTGGACACGCAGGTCGACGAGGGGTCGGTGTTCCGGGAGTTCTCCCGCAACCTCGCGTCGCTGACCGCCGAGCTGAAGCGCGACGACCCCGACGTCCGCAAGTTCCTGAACGTCACGCCGGGCGCGCTGGACCAGGGCCAGGACCTGCTCGACCGTCTCCAGCCGACCCTGCCCACGCTGCTGGCCAACGGCTCGGTCATCGGGTCGGTGCTGACCTCGCGCACCGACCAGCTCCGGACCATGCTGATCACCTACCCGCTCATCGTCGGCGGCGCGTTCAGCGTCACCCCCGGCGATGGCACGGTGCACTTCGGCCTCGAGCTCAACTTCAACCGGCCGGCCGTCTGCACCAAGGGCTACGAGGGCACGAAGATCCGCTACCCGCAGGACACCCGTCCGGCGACCATCAACGCCAAGGCGTCCTGCAAGGCGCCCAAGGACGCCAGCACCGCCGTACGCGGCTCCCGCAACGCGCCACCGCCCGGGCCGTACCCCAAGCTGCCCGCCGGCGCGACGTCGGGGGCCGGCTTCCCGTACGAGACCTCGACCGGCACCGGCTCGAGCGGCGGCGGGGACGCCGCGAAGCAGGCGTCGGCGAGCGGGCGGTCGGCGGCGAGCGGCGGCTCGTCGACGGGGGACTCCGGCTCCGGACAGACGGCCTCCTCCGGGCTGCAGACGCTGTTCGTCAGCGGCTACGATCCCCGGACCCGCGTTTACGTGGGGCCCGACGGTAAGCAGTACCGCCTGGGCAAGGTCAGTCAACTGACGGGAGACGCTTCATGGCAGACGCTTCTGCTGAGCCCGATCGTCGGCTGAGCGGCCGTCGCCTGGGGGTGACGCTCGCGCTGCTCGGAGTCGTCCTCCTCGCCCTCCTGGTGCCGGCGGGCTACCTCGCCGACAAGACGTACGCCGCCGACACCCGCAGGGCCGACATCGCGTCGGTGCAGACCGTCGCCCGCCGGGTCGTCACCAACTTCTACTCGATCGGCTACCAGAACTTCGACCAGGACGCCCAGCGGGTCTACGCCGACATGTCCGACAAGTTCAAGGCGCAGGCGGTCCAGCAGCTCGGCACGACCTGGAAGCAGACCGTCGTGAACAACAAGCTGATCTCCAGCGCCGCGGTGTCCGCCTCGGGAGTGATAGACATCCAGTCCAAGTCGGCCGAGGTCATGGTCACCGTCCGCAGGACCGCGCAGTCCGCCCAGGTCACGACGCCCGCCGCGACGTGGCAGAGCGCCCAGGTGCAGCTGACCAAGATCGGTGGTCACTGGCGGGTCTCCGGGATGGGAGGGCTGCAGTGACCGCGCTCACCAGGCGCAAGGGCGCGCCGGCCGAGGACTCCGCCGAGGAGACGGCGGCGGAGCGCACGGCGCGGCGGTCGCCGGTCACGGCCCCGCTGGCCATCCTGGTCTGCGCCGTGCTCGTCGTGGCCATCGGCTGCCTGGACCTGTGGTACCGGATGAGTCAGGACGAGGCGGTCCGCCGCGCGCGTGAGGACGGCCTGGCCGCCGCGCAGTCCGCCGCCAAGGACCTGCTGTCGTACAACTACCGGACGCTGGACTACGACCTGAAGAAGGCGGAGTCCGAGATGACGCCGGCGATGGCGAAGTCCTACGCCGAGTACTGGAAGATCTTCCGGACGTCCGTGGAGAAGAGCCAGACCCAGGCGCTGACCCAGATCCAGGTGGCGTCGGTGACGCAGGCGACCGGCGGCCGGGTCGAGGTGCTCCTCTTCGTGAAGATGATCTCGGTCAACGCCGCGCACAAGGAGCCCCAGGTGGACACGTCGTGGCCGCGCCTGCAGATGAAGAAGGTCGGCAAGAAGTGGCTCATCGACGGCCCGCGGATGACCACCCCGCCGCCGGCCTCCTCCGGCGCCACCCCGACGCCGACGCCGACCCCCTCCGCGTCCAAGAAGCGCTGATCGTTTCCGGCCCCGCGACACCCTCCGCGTCGACGAAGCGCTGATCGTTTCCCGCCCCGTGGCGCCGTCCGATCCGAAGAGATTTCGAGAAACGTGACGCCGCCCCGTGCCGGGGCGGCGCGCCGACCTGCGCGAGGACGGCCGGGGGCCCGCTTCCCCGTAAACTATGGGCTTCCTCACGCTGGTCGATCGGGCGGAATGTCCATGTCTAGTCTTGACGTGGGGCCGCTGACGAGCGATGCTGCGGAGCAACTGTGATGCATACCGTGGCTCTGCGCTCGACAGCGGTGTGGCGTTCGGCTACACTGCCCCTTTGCGCTGCCCTCTGACTATCCACACATCGACACCCCCGTTTCGGCGGGGTCTATCGGCGTGGATCGTCTGGCGTGCGCGTCGTCAGTCCGCCGCGAGCCCTCGGAAGGACCACTCTTGGCAGCCTCGCGCAACGCCTCGACTACCGCAACCGGTCCGAACCGCGTTTCTTTCGCGCGTATCAAGGAGCCTCTGGAAGTTCCGGACCTCCTCGCGCTGCAGACCGAGTCCTTTGACTGGTTGCTCGGTAACGAGAGGTGGAAGGCCCGGGTCACTGCGGCCCAGCAGGCCGGTCGTAAGGACGTCCCGACCCAGTCGGGACTTGAGGAGATCTTCGAAGAGATCAGTCCGATCGAAGACTTCTCCGGCACCATGTCCCTCTCGTTCCGCGATCACCGGTTCGAGCCGCCGAAGTACTCCGTCGAGGAGTGCAAAGACAAGGACATGACCTTCTCCGCCCCGATGTTCGTGACGGCGGAGTTCATCAACAACTCCACGGGGGAGATCAAGAGCCAGACGGTGTTCATGGGTGACTTCCCGCTCATGACGCCGCGCGGCACCTTCATCATCAACGGCACCGAGCGTGTCGTCGTCTCGCAGCTCGTCCGCTCGTCCGGCGTCTACTTCGACCGGGCCCTGGACAAGACGTCCGACAAGGACCTCTTCGGCTGCAAGGTGATCCCCTCCCGGGGTGCATGGCTCGAGTTCGAAGTCGACAAGCGTGACAACGTCGGCGTCCGGATCGACCGCAAGCGCAAGCAGAGCGTCACCGTTCTGCTCAAGGCGCTCGGCTGGGACGACGCCCGCATCCTTGAGCGCTGGGGCGACTACGAGTCGATGCGGATCACCCTGGAGAAGGACCACACCACCGGGCAGGACGACGCCCTGCTCGACATCTACCGCAAGCTGCGTCCGGGCGAGCCTCCGACGAAGGAGTCCGCGCAGACGCTGCTCGAGAACCTCTATTTCAACCCGAAGCGCTACGACCTGGCGAAGGTCGGCCGCTACAAGGTCAACAAGAAGCTCGGCCTCGACCTGGACCTGACCCAGGGCACCCTGACCGAGGACGACATCGTCACCACCATCGACTACCTCGTCCGGCTGCACGCCGGCGAGGAGGAGATGACGGGCCCGGCGGGCCACACGATCCCCGTAGAGACCGACGACATCGACCACTTCGGCAACCGTCGTATCCGCTCGGTCGGCGAGCTGATCCAGAACCAGGTCCGCCTGGGCCTGGCCCGCATGGAGCGCGTCGTCCGCGAGCGGATGACCACGCAGGACGTCGAGGCGATCACGCCGCAGACCCTGATCAACATCCGCCCGGTCGTGGCGTCGATCAAGGAGTTCTTCGGCACCTCGCAGCTGTCGCAGTTCATGGACCAGACCAACCCGCTGGCGGGTCTGACGCACAAGCGGCGTCTGAACGCGCTGGGTCCCGGCGGTCTGTCCCGTGAGCGGGCGGGCATGGAGGTCCGTGACGTCCACCCGTCGCACTACGGCCGCATGTGCCCGATCGAGACGCCGGAAGGCCCGAACATCGGTCTGATCGGCTCGCTGAGCTCGTACGGCCGGGTCAACTCCTTCGGCTTCATCGAGACGCCGTACCGCAAGGTCGTCGACGGCCGGGTCACCGAGCAGATCGACTACCTCACCGCGGACGAGGAGGACCGGCACGTCGTCGCCCAGGCGAACACGCCGCTCCAGGACGACGGCACCTTCGTGGAGAACCGCGTCCTCGTCCGCCGGAAGGGCGGCGAGGTCGAGTTCATCCCGCCGTCCGAGGTCGACTACATGGACGTCTCGCCGCGCCAGATGGTGTCGGTCGCGACGGCCATGATCCCCTTCCTCGAGCACGACGACGCGAACCGCGCGCTCATGGGCTCCAACATGCAGCGCCAGTCCGTCCCGCTGCTGCGCAGCGAGGCGCCGCTGGTCGGCACCGGCATGGAGTACCGCGCGGCGACCGACGCCGGTGACGTCATCACGGCCGAGAAGGCCGGTGTCGTCGAGGAGGTCTCCGCCGACTACATCACGGTGATGAACGACGACGGCACGCGCACCACCTACCGTGTCGCCAAGTTCAAGCGGTCCAACCAGGGCACCTGCTTCAACCAGAAGCCCATCGTCGACGAGGGCCAGCGGGTCGAGGTCGGCACCGTCGTCGCCGACGGTCCGTGCACGGACAACGGCGAGATGGCGCTCGGCAAGAACCTCCTGGTGGCGTTCATGCCGTGGGAGGGCCACAACTACGAAGACGCGATCATCCTCTCCCAGCGTCTGGTGCAGGACGACGTCCTGTCCTCGATCCACATCGAGGAGCACGAGGTCGACGCCCGTGACACCAAGCTGGGCCCGGAGGAGATCACCCGGGACATCCCGAACGTCTCCGAAGAGGTCCTGTCCGACCTGGACGAGCGCGGCATCATCCGCATCGGCGCCGAGGTCACCACGGGCGACATCCTGGTCGGCAAGGTAACGCCCAAGGGCGAGACCGAGCTGACCCCGGAGGAGCGCCTGCTGCGCGCCATCTTCGGCGAGAAGGCCCGCGAGGTCCGCGACACCTCCCTGAAGGTGCCGCACGGCGAAGAGGGCAAGGTCATCGGGGTCCGCGTGTTCAGCCGGGAAGAGGGCGACGAGCTCCCGCCGGGCGTGAACGAGCTGGTCCGGGTGTACGTCGCCCAGAAGCGCAAGATCACCGATGGTGACAAGCTCGCCGGCCGTCACGGCAACAAGGGCGTCATCTCCAAGGTGCTGCCGGTCGAGGACATGCCGTTCCTGGAGGACGGCACCCCGGTCGACATCGTCCTCAACCCGCTCGGCGTGCCGGGCCGGATGAACGTCGGCCAGGTCCTGGAGACCCACCTCGGGTGGGTCGCCAGCCGAGGCTGGAAGGTCGACGGGGACGACGCCGAGTGGAAGCGCCAGCTGAAGGCCATCGGAGCCGACGCCGCCGACGCGGGGACCAACGTCGCCACCCCGGTCTTCGACGGTGCCCGCGAGGAGGAGATCACCGAGCTGCTCGACAGCACCCTGCCGAACCGCGACGGCCAGCGCATGGTCCAGAAGACGGGTAAGGCGCGGATGTTCGACGGGCGGACCGGTGAGCCCTTCAAGGACCCGATCGCGGTCGGTTACATCTACATCCTGAAGCTGCTCCACCTGGTCGACGACAAGATCCACGCGCGTTCGACCGGCCCGTACTCCATGATCACCCAGCAGCCGCTCGGCGGTAAGGCCCAGTTCGGTGGCCAGCGCTTCGGTGAGATGGAGGTCTGGGCGCTGGAGGCGTACGGCGCCGCCTACGCCCTCCAGGAGCTGCTCACCATCAAGTCCGACGACGTCCTCGGCCGCGTGAAGGTGTACGAGGCCATCGTCAAGGGCGAGAACATCCCTGAGCCGGGCATCCCTGAGTCCTTCAAGGTGCTGATCAAGGAGATGCAGTCGCTGTGCCTGAACGTCGAGGTGCTCTCCAGCGACGGCATGTCCATCGAGATGCGTGACACCGACGAGGACGTCTTCCGCGCCGCGGAAGAGCTCGGCATCGACCTGTCCCGGCGTGAGCCGAGCAGTGTCGAAGAGGTCTGAGGAACGGGGAGCCGACGAGTGAACGACGTGGGCGGCGGCACGGGCGCGCGACAGCGCCCGGCCGGCCGCCCGCCGAGTGAGCGAGTAGGCGTTTCGGACCTCGGAATCGGCAAACGACAACAGGGGACTGGTTAAGAAAGTGCTCGACGTCAACTTCTTCGACGAGCTGCGGATCGGCCTGGCCACGGCTGACGACATCCGGCAGTGGTCGCACGGCGAGGTCAAGAAGCCGGAGACGATCAACTACCGGACTCTCAAGCCGGAGAAGGACGGGCTCTTCTGCGAGAAGATCTTCGGTCCGACCCGGGACTGGGAGTGCTACTGCGGTAAGTACAAGCGCGTCCGGTTCAAGGGCATCATCTGTGAGCGCTGCGGCGTCGAGGTCACTCGCGCCAAGGTGCGGCGTGAGCGGATGGGCCACATCGAGCTGGCCGCGCCCGTCACGCACATCTGGTACTTCAAGGGCGTGCCGAGCCGGCTGGGCTACCTGCTGGACCTGGCGCCCAAGGATCTCGAAAAGATCATCTACTTCGCGGCCTACATGATCACGCATGTCGACACCGAGCTGCGTGAGCGCGACCTGCCGTCGCTGGAGGCGAAGGTCTCCGTCGAGCGGCAGCAGCTCGAGCAGCGCCGCGACGCCGACATCGAGGCCCGGCAGAAGAAGCTCGAGACCGACCTGGCCGAGCTCGAGGCCGCCGGGGCGAAGGGTGACCAGCGCCGCAAGGTCCGCGAGGGCGCCGAGCGGGAGATGAAGCAGCTCCGCGACCGGGCGCAGCGCGAGCTCGACCGGCTCGACGAGGTCTGGAGCCGCTTCCGCAACCTCAAGGTCCAGGACCTCGAGGGCGACGAGCTGCTCTACCGCGAGATGCGCGACCGCTTCGGCCGCTACTTCGAGGGCGGCATGGGCGCCGCGGCCATCCAGAAGCGCCTGGAGAACTTCGACCTCGACGCCGAGGCCGAGCGGCTGCGGGAGACCATCCGCAGCGGCAAGGGCCAGAAGAAGGCCCGCGCCCTCAAGCGCCTCAAGGTCGTCTCCGCGTTCCTCAACACCCGCAACAGCCCGCGGGGCATGGTGCTCGACTGCATCCCGGTCATCCCGCCGGACCTGCGCCCGATGGTGCAGCTCGACGGTGGCCGGTTCGCCACGAGCGACCTCAACGACCTGTACCGCCGGGTCATCAACCGGAACAACCGGCTGAAGAGGCTGCTCGACCTCGGCGCGCCCGAGATCATCGTCAACAACGAGAAGCGGATGCTGCAGGAGGCCGTCGACGCGCTGTTCGACAACGGCCGCCGCGGCCGGCCCGTCACCGGGCCGGGCAACCGTCCGCTCAAGTCGCTGTCCGACATGCTCAAGGGCAAGCAGGGCCGCTTCCGGCAGAACCTCCTCGGTAAGCGCGTCGACTACTCCGGTCGTTCGGTGATCGTCGTCGGCCCGCAGCTGCGGCTGCACCAGTGCGGTCTGCCCAAGCAGATGGCGCTGGAGCTGTTCAAGCCGTTCGTGATGAAGCGGCTGGTCGACCTCAACCACGCGCAGAACATCAAGAGCGCCAAGCGCATGGTCGAGCGGGCCCGCCCGGCCGTGTGGGACGTGCTCGAAGAGGTCATCACCGAGCACCCGGTGCTGCTCAACCGGGCGCCGACGCTGCACCGCCTGGGCATCCAGGCCTTCGAGCCGCAGCTGGTCGAGGGCAAGGCCATCCAGATCCACCCGCTCGTCTGCACCGCGTTCAACGCGGACTTCGACGGTGACCAGATGGCCGTGCACCTGCCGCTGTCGGCCGAGGCCCAGGCCGAGGCGCGCATCCTGATGCTCTCGACCAACAACATCCTCAAGCCGTCCGACGGCAAGCCGGTCACCATGCCGACCCAGGACATGGTCATCGGTCTGTTCTGGCTGACGACGGAGAAGGAGGGCGCCGACGGCGAGGGCCGCTCGTTCGCCAGCATCTCCGAGGCGATCATGGCCTATGACCGGGGCGACCTGCACATTCAGGCCAAGATCAACGTCCGGCTCAAGGACGTCCCGCCGCCGCGCGGCTGGACGGCGCCGGAGGGCTGGGAGGCCGGTCAGCCGATCCGCCTCGAGACGACGCTCGGCCGGACGCTGTTCAACGAGGCGCTGCCGCCGGACTTCCCGTTCGTCAACTACGAGGTCGGCAAGAAGCAGCTGTCGGCGATCGTCAACGAGCTGGCCGAGACCTACCCGAAGGTCGATGTCGCGAACGCGCTGGACGCGCTGAAGGACACCGGCTTCCGGTGGGCGACCCGCTCCGGCGTGACCATCGCGATCGACGACGTCATCGCCCCGCCGAACAAGGCGGACATCA
>NZ_JBFAUT010000069.1:0-42257 GCF_040679475.1 Actinoallomurus sp. NPDC052274 | reverse complement strand
CGCTGAGTAGACACCGGTGGAAGAGGACCGGGGACCTGGGTGCGCGATCCGTGGAGATTGCCCGTCATCTCCTCGGGGCATTCGGTCCACAAGATCCACCGGACAGGTCCTAGGGCACCGGCCGCGCCGGTCGATCAGCACGGTGCGTGGTCGTGGCGGCGTTCGCGGTCCCACATCGCGCGGTACGGCCCCGGCCGGGCCAGCAGGTCCGTGTGGCCGCCGCGCTGCGCCACCCGGCCGCCGTCGAGCACCACGATCTCGTCGACGGCGTCCAGCCCGGCCAGGCGGTGGGTGACGAGCAGGGTGGTGCGGCCCTCCGTGGCCGCCAGCAGGTCGGCGGTGAGCTCGTCGGCGGTCGCGACGTCGAGGTGCTCGGCGGGTTCGTCGAGCAGCAGCACGGGGAAGTCGGCCAGCAGCGCGCGGGCCAGCGCGATGCGCTGCCGCTGCCCACCGGAGACCTGGGCGCCCTCCTCCCCGACGCGGGTGTCCAGCCCGCGCGGCAGCGTCTCCACCCAGTCCAGCAGCCGGGCCCGGCGCAGCGCGTCGCGGATCTCCTCGTCGGTGGCGGACCGCCGGGCGAGCCGGAGGTTCTCCCCGATCGTCGTGTCGAACAGGTGCGCGTCCTGGCCGCACAGCCCGACCACGCGGCGCACGTCGTCCCCGGCCAGTTCGCTCAGCTCGACGCCGTTCAGCGTCACCAGGCCCGACTCGTGGGCGAGGAAGCGCAGCAGCACGGCGGTCAGCGTGGTCTTGCCCGACCCGCTCGGCCCGACCACCGCGCACCGCCGGCCCGGAGCGAGGTCCAGGGAGACGCCGTCGAGGGCGTACGGCCCGTCGGGCGTCCACCGGGCGCGCACGTCGGTGACCCGCAGGGTGTACGGCGACTCGGGGAGCGTGACCGGCGCGGCGGGGTCGCGCACCGGCTCCTCGCGGTCGAGCACGGCGAAGACGCGGGCGGCCGACCGGCGGACCCGCTGCAACTGCTGCGCGGCGAGCGGCAGGCCCGCCACCACCTCGAACGCCGCCAGGGGGAGCAGGGCGAGCACGGCGAGCAGCGTCCCGTCGAGGTGCCCGGACCGCACGGCGGGGATGCCGACGACGAGGGCGCCCCAGACGGCGAGCCCGCCGGCCAGCGCCGTGACGGCCGCGCCCGCCCCCGCCGTCGCGGCGGACCGGGCCGACGCACGGGTGAGGCCGTCGTCCAGGCGCGCGGCCGTCGCGAGCCGGTCGGCGGCGGCGCCGTAGGCCACGAGCTCCGGCGCCCCGTGCAGCATGTCGACCACGTGCGCGGTCAGCTCGCCGCGCAGATCGGCCGTCCGGTGCTCCACCCGCCGCGCCATGGCGGCCGACAGCCACGGGGCGACGACGCCCGCCAGCAGCAGACCGGCCAGCAGCAGGACGCCGGCGGACGGCAGCAGGCTCCACGCGAGGCCCACCGACGCCCCGCCGACGAGGACGGCGGCGGCGGAGGGCAGCAGCACGCGCAGGTAGAGGTCCTGGACGGCGTCGACGTCGGCCACGAGCCGGCCGAGCAGGTCGCCGCCGCGCGCCCGCGGCAGCCCGGCCGGGACGAGCCGCTCCAGCCGCTCGTACACCCGGACCCGCAGGTCGGCGAGGATCCGGAACGTCGCGTCGTGCCCGATCAGCCGTTCGGCGTACCGGAAGACGCCCCGCCCGATCCCGAACGCCCGCACCGCCACGATCGCGACCATCAGCACCAGCACCGGCGGGTGCTGCGCGGCCCGCGAGATCAGCCAGGCCGACGTCGCCATCAACCCGACCCCGCTGCCCAGCGCCAGCGCGCCGCACAGCGCGGCCAGCGCCAGCCGGCCGCCCGCCGGGCGGCCCGCCGCGAGCAGCCGCAGCACCGGTCCCCGGCCTTCCCCCGTGACAGCGCTCCTCATGCCGCCGCCTCCAGCACTCCTCCGACGCGTACCACCCGGTCGGCGAGGTCGGCCAGGGCCGGTCGGTGCGCGACGAGGACGACCGTGCGCCCGGCCGCCAGCCGCCGTACCGCCCCGATCACGGCGGCCTCGCTCTCGGCGTCCAGGCCGGAGGTCGGCTCGTCCAGCAGCAGGAGGGGCGCGTCGCGCAGGAACGCCCGCGCCAGGGCGATCCGCTGCCGTTGCCCCGCCGACAGGCCGGTCCCGCGCTCGCCGAGCCGGGTGGCGAATCCCTCCGGCAGTGCGTCGACGAACTCCTCGGCGAAGGCGTCGCGCGCCGCGCGCCGTACCTCGTCGTCGGAGGCGTCGGGGCGGCCCAGCCGGATGTTGTCGGCGACCGTCCCCGCGAACAGGTACGGCCGCTGGGGGACCCAGGCGATCCGTGACCGCCAGGCGTCCGGGTCGAGGTCGGCCAGGTCGGTCCCGCCGAGGAGGACCCGCCCGGCGTCCGGGCGGACGAAGCCGAGGAGCACCGCGAGCAGCGTCGACTTGCCGGACCCGCTCGGTCCGGTGAGGGCGACGGTCTCGCCGGGGCGTACGACGAGTGAGAGGCCGTCGAGCGCGGGCTCGTCCCGGCCCTCGTACGCGACCGTGACCTCCTCCAGGCGGAGCGGCGTGGACGCCGGGTCGGGGACGTCGGTCCGGGTGCCGTGACGCGGGAGCGGCGTCTCGATCACCTCGAAGATCCGCTGCGCGGCGGTGAGCCCCTCGACGCTGGCGTGGTACTGCGCGCCGACCTGGCGCAGCGGAAGGTACGCCTCCGGCGCGAGGATCAGGACGAGCAGCGCGGTCCGCAGGCCGACCTCCCCGTCGACCAGCCGCAGGCCGATCGAGACGGCGACGAGCGCGACGGAGATCGTCGAGAGCATCTCCAGCACCAGCGCGGACAGGAACGCCACGCGCAGGCTCGCCATGGTCTCCGTGCGGTACCGGCCGGTGACCTCGCGGATCGCGCGCGCCTGCGCCTTGGCCCGGCCGAACACCTTCAGGGTCGGCAGGCCCGCGACGACGTCGAGGAAGTGCCCCGACAGCAGGGACAGCGTGCGCCACTGGCGGTCCATCCTCCGCTGGGCGGCCAGCCCCACCAGGATCGCGAAGATCGGGATGAGCGGGAGCGTCAGCGCGATGATCAGCGCGGACGACCAGTCGCCGAACAGGATCCGCGCGCCCACCGCCGCCGGGACGAGCACGGCGAGCACGAGCTGCGGCAGGTAGCGGGAGAAGTAGGCGTCCAGCGCGTCGATCCCCCGGGTGGCGAGGGTGGCGAGCTCACCGCTGCGCTCGCCGGCCAGCCACCGCGGCCCGAGTGCCACCGCCCGTTCGAGCAGCAGCCCGCGCAGCCGCGACTTCACCGCGGCGGACGTGCGGTGCGCGGCGACCTCCTGCAGCCAGGCGACCAGCGCCCGGCCGGCGACGACGGCGAGCAGGAGCAGCAGCGGCGTACGGGCCGCGGCGAGCGAGGCGCCGCCGAGGAACGCGTCGGCGATCAGGCCCGCGAGCAGCGCGGCCTGGGCGATGACCAGGCCGGCGGTGGCGGTGCCGAGGATCACCGACAGGGCCAGGTACGCCCGCGTCGTGCGGGCGTACCGCAGCAGCCGGGGGTCGAAGGGCCTCATCTCGCCGGCTCCGGGTCCTTCGTCGGCTCCGGCTCCGCCGGCCGCGTCGGCTGCGGGATGTGCGAGGCGTGGATGCGCCGCCGGAACACCCAGTAGGTCCAGCCCTGGTAGAGCACGACGAGCGGCGTGAACACGACCGCCGCGATCGTCATGATCTTGAGCGTGTACGGGGACGAGGCGGCGTTGGTCGTGGTGAGGCTGTTCGCGGCGGCGACCGTCGACGGCATGACGTCCGGGAACAGCGCCACGAACAGGGTCACGACCGCGAACACGATGGCCGCGCCCGTGCCGATGAACGCCCAGCCGTCACGACCGCGGGCGACCGCGACCGCCGCGCCGACCAGACCGGCGGCGGCGATCGCCACGGTGACCCAGGTGACCGGCTTGCCGTGCTGCACCTGCGTGATGAGCAGGAACGTCCCGCCCACCGCGATGGCGGCGACCACGGCGATCCGGGCGATCCGGACGGCCCGGGCACGCACGTCCCCGGCCGTCTTGAGCGCCAGGAACACCGCGCCGTGCAGCACGAACAGGGTGAGCGTGGTGAGCCCGCCGAGCAGCGCGTACGGGTTGAGGAGGTCGGTGAGGGTGCCGACGTACTCGTGCCGGGCGTCCAGCGCGACCCCGCGGCTCAGGTTCGCGAAGACCACGCCCCACACGAACGCCGGGACGACGCTGCCCCAGAAGATGGCGCGGTCCCAGCGGCGGCGCCAGTGCGGCTCGTCCCGTTTGCCGCGGTACTCCAGCGCCACGCCGCGCACGATCAGCGCGAGCAGGATCGCCAGCAGCGGCAGGTAGAACCCGCTGAAGAGGGTGGCGTACCACTCCGGGAACGCGGCGAACGTCCCGGCCCCGGCGACGATGAACCAGACCTCGTTCCCGTCCCAGACCGGTCCGATGGCGTTCAGCAGGACGCGGCGCTCGGTGTCGTCGCGGCCGAGCACCGGCAGCAGGGCGCCGACGCCGAAGTCGAAGCCCTCCAGGAAGAAGTAGCCGGTCCACAGGAAGGCGATGGCGACGAACCAGACGGTCGTGGCCTCCATGGCGCAACCCCTTGTCAGTAGGTCAGTAGGCGAAGGTGAGCGACTGTTCGGCGGAGGCGTCGTCGCCGGGCGGGGGCGGCGCGACGTCCTCTTCGGAGGGCGGGCCGGCCTTGACGTAGCGCACCATCAGCCCGGTCTCGA
The DNA here is from genome assembly GCF_040679475.1 of Actinoallomurus sp. NPDC052274. Taxonomy (NCBI): domain Bacteria; kingdom Bacillati; phylum Actinomycetota; class Actinomycetes; order Streptosporangiales; family Thermomonosporaceae; genus Actinoallomurus; species Actinoallomurus sp. NPDC052274. Next base: position 37,514 of record NZ_JBFAUT010000069.1, on the reverse strand, counting down.
TGACGATCAGCACGGCGTACAGCGCGGTCAGCGCGAGGACGGAGATGAGCATCGACGTGGCCGAGACGCCCGGTGAGACGCTCGCGGAGGTCTTCATGACGCCGTAGACGGACCAGGGCTGGCGGCCCATCTCGGTGAAGATCCACCCCGAGGAGTTGCCGACGAACGGCAGCGCCAGCGACAGCACGCCCGCGCGCCACACCCACCGGTTGCGCGGCAGCCGCCCCCGGCGCATGAGCACCAGGCCGAGGAGGGCGAGGAACGCGGTGAGGAGGCCGACGCCGGCCATGATCCGGAAGTTCCAGTAGGTCACCGGGATGACCGGCCGGTAGTCGCCCGGGCCGTATTTCGCCTGCTCGGCGGCCTGCACGTCGTCGATGCCGTCGACCTTGCCGTCGAAGTCCCCGGTGGCGAGGAACGACAGGACCCGCGGGACCTTGACGCCGAAGACCTCCTTGCGGCCGTCGAGGGTGCCGATGGTGAACAGGGAGAACGACGCGGGCTGCGCCGTCTTGTACAGGGCCTCCGCCGCGGCCATCTTCATCGGCTGCTGCTTCGTCATGACCTTGCCCTGCAGGTCGCCGGTGACGGCGACGCCGATCGAGGCGATCAGCGTGACGGCCAGGGCGATCTTCATCGACGGCCGGAAGACCTCGACGTGCCGGCGCCGGGCCAGGTGCCACGCGCTGACGCCGACCATGAACAGGCCCGCCGTGACGAACGCCGCGGTGATCGTGTGCGGGAAGGCGACGAGCATCGTCGAGTTGGTCAGCACGGCCCAGAAGTCGGTCAGCCGGGCGCGTCCGGTCGCCGGGTCGAGGTGATAGCCGACCGGGTGCTGCATCCAGGAGTTGGCGGCGAGGATGAAGTACGCCGACAGCAGCGTTCCGACGGCGACGATCCAGATGCAGGCCAGGTGGATCTTCTTCGGTAGCTTGTCCCAGCCGAAGATCCACAGGCCGAGGAAGGTCGACTCGAGGAAGAAGGCGAGCAGTCCCTCCAGAGCCAGCGGCGCGCCGAACACGTCACCGACGAACCGGGAGTAGGCGCTCCAGTTCATCCCGAACTGGAACTCCTGCACGATGCCGGTGACGATCCCCATCGCGAAGTTGATCAGGAGGAGCTTCCCCCAGAACTTCGTCGCGCGGAGGTACCCCGTGGCCCCGGTCCGCACCCATGCCGTCTGCAGGCCAGCCACGAGTGCGGACAGGCCGATCGTCAGCGGTACGAAGAGGAAGTGGTAGACGGTCGTGATCCCGAACTGCCACCGGGCGATGTCGAGCGGGTTCATCCCCGCGGCCCTCCGTTCGTTTACTACGTCTCGTAGTACTACGTCTCGTAGTAGATCCTACGGCGAGCCGCCCCGGGGTGCTCCGTTACGTCGGTCACAGCGCCGCGCGCGGATAACGGGCCGTACCGATTCCGGGATACCGCGCGACCGGACGGCGGCGTGTCGGCGGTCGGTGTGCCGTTCACGTGCGAAAGCACCGCTGAGCGGCCAGAAAGGCGGCACAACCGAGGACGGGAGGCTGATCTTCACCTAAAGTCATAGGTGATGACTGTTCGCGAGTCCGTGTCTCAACCGTCGCCGCTGCCGCGCTACGCGATCCTCGTAGACGTGGGGTATCTCTACGCCGCGGCGGGTGACCTCCTGTTCGGCGTCTCCTCCCGCCGCTCCTACCGGGTGGACGCCGAGGGCCTCATCAAGGCCCTCCAGGGTCGAGCGGCCACCTGCATGCGCGGTGAGCTGCTGCGCATCTACTGGTTCGACGCGGCTCGCGACCGGGTGCCGACGATCGACCAGCGGGTCGTCGCGCCGCTGCCCCAGGTGAAGCTCCGGCTCGGCAATCTCAACAAGCACAACCAGCAGAAGGGCGTCGACGCCCAGATCCGCGAGGACCTGGAGACGCTCGCCCGGCACGGCGCCGTCACCGACGCCATCCTGCTGGCCGGCGACGAGGACATGCTCCCGGCCGTGGAGGCCGCGCAGACCTACGGGGTCCTCATCCACCTCTGGGGCGTCGAGCCGCCGTACGGCACCAACCAGGCCGAGCGGCTGATCTGGGAGTCCGACACCGTCGACGTGGTGAACGCCGACTTCGTCAAGCCGTACTTCACGCTCGACACCTCCCGCGAGACGGCCCCGGAGCCGCCCGTCACCCCGCCGATCCCGTCGCCCACCGCGGTCTTCGGCGCCCGGCCGCCGAAGCCGGCCCCGCCGCCGGTCCGCCCGGCGCAGCCGAGCCCGGTCGCCAAACTGGGCCCCAGCCGCGACCGCGTCGAGGAGATCGGCGAGCACATCGCGCACAAGTGGATCCTCACCCGCGGCCGGGACAACATCCGCGACCTGCTGCCCGGCCCGATCCTGCCCACGGTCATCGACAAGGAGCTGCTGATCGAGGGCGAGAAGGAGCTCGGCCACTCGCTGCGCCCCTACAAGGAGGCCCGCGACTGGCTACGGGAGGGCTTCTGGGCGCGCGTCTACCGCGAGTTCGACTTCGGCGTCGGCATCTCCGGCAAGGCCCCCCGCTGACTAGCGAGCGCTCCAGCGACCGAGCCGGTCGGCGCAACTGGCTCCTCCACTTCAGTGAGGGGGCGGGGTGCCTCTGCCGAAGACGGCATCCTTCGCGGCGTGGGCGAGGGTGGCCTGGACGGTCGCAGGGAGTCCGATGCGGTTCCAGTGGAAGATCACGTGGAGTGTGATCACTGCGCGTAGACCTCGCGTGAGTTCGCCGTTTTCGCGCAGAGTTCGGAGTGTTCTGCCTGTGTCCTCGTACGTGGTGAGCCAGTCGCCCGTGATGGCGTCTGTGCGGGCGGTACCGAGGAGGAGGTGGCGGACGTCGCTGGTGAAGGAGGCCCACACCTGGGGGTCTGGGCCGGGTGGCTGGCAGGGTAGCCCGGCGCGTTGTTCGGCGACACGTGCCCACACATCGCCTTGCTCATTGAAGTCCAGTCCTGCGGCCCGCATGAGCGCGGTGCACAGTACGAGGGAGTGTTCTCGCCGGTCGGCGGGGTCGTCGTGGAGGAATGCGAGCAGGTGGCGGCTGTCGTGGTGGAACAGGGCGTGCGCGGCGTCCATGCTGGCGGGGCCGCCGAAGGCGTGAACTTCGGGTTCGTAGACGTCGCGGTTCCAGGTGACTCCGGCGGTGAGGAGCGGGTGCAGGGGGTCGCTGCGGTCGTGGCCGTGCGCCTCCTCGGTGAGGAGGTAGCGGACGCGCCAGCGGCCCTTGCGGATGAACCACCAGGAGGTGATGAGGCCGTCGGCCTCGGCGGCGGGCAGGATCGGCGCGAGGTGGTCGATGGCGTGGCGTTCACGTTGGTGAGGGTCCGAGCCGGGGTAGGTGATGTTGACCTGTCTCCAGGGGGGTTCTTCCACGGGTGGGCCTTTCGGTCAGCAGAGCAGGAGGCAGGCGTCCCACGACGTCGCCGTTGTTCCAGCGGCGGCTAGGGCGGTGCCAGCAGACCCGTCGAGGAATCCGGCGGGTTCGTCCGCTGCGGCGATGGCCTGGTGGTGCCGGCGCAGCAGCGACGTGAGGGGTATCGGAGTCAGGGCGTCGGCGGCGATCCGGCGTCCGGTCGCCAGCAGCCCAGCGGTTCCGTGGCACAGGCTGCGATCGATGAGACGGGCTGTCTGCGTAGGATCGTTCACGCAGCCGGTGAACGAGGTCTCGGCCTTGCGCTGGCGTGCGGTGTCGCCGAGGGCGCGGGCGGCGAGTTGCTGGGCGCGGGCGATGCCGGGAGTGCCGTAGCACCAGGACGGCCGTAGCGGGCACGGCTGGCTCGGTTCGCCGCGGCGTAGGTCGTTGAGCGTGATGATCTGCGGCCACCAGGCGCAGCCGCCGGTGGTCCGTTGTTCCCAGGTGTCCAGCCACTGGTAGATGCGTGTGATCGCCTGCGCGTGACCGTCGACGGTGAGGCCGTTGGTCAGCGTGAGGGCGAGGAGGGCGAGTGGGCCGATGATGCCGTGGGCGATTCCGTGGTTGCTGTGTCCTCCGATCGGCGGCGGCTGCTCGTGGTTGGGGCCGGTCGGGCACCACCAGCCGGGAAGTCCGCCGATGGGCTCGGTGAGCCGGACGAGGTAGGCCAGTACGTCCCGGAGCAGATCAAGGTCGCCGATGCGGCGCAGAGCGACGCCGAGGCCGGTCAGTCCGCGGATCAGGTCGAATTCGGCGTAGTGCGGCTGGCGGCGTTCGTCGATGCGGCGGTGGGCGGCCTCAAGCCGGTGGCGTGTCACCGTCGCGGTTCCGGTAGCGGCGACGGCCCGCGCTTGGGTGAGGCGTGGATCGTCGGATCCGGTGAGGACGTAGGCGAGGGCGGGCGCGCCGTAGTAGAGGCTGGCGCCGCCGGCGATGCTGACGCCGTCGGCGACGGCCTGCTCCAGCGCCGTGTACGCCGCTTGCCATTGGCCGGTCTCCAGGTGGAGGAGGGCGATGCCGGCCGCCCCGTCGGCGAGGGATTGTCCCGCCGTCATGGATTCTTCCGGGCGAGGTCGGTGTGGGCGATGACGCGGGCCAGGCGTAGGCAGTGCCGTTCGGAGGCGGTGTCGACGCCGATCATGCGGGCGTGGTGCAGGTGCAGCAGATCCGCGAGGACCTGGTCGGTGTCGAGGCCGTCGCGGTCGGCCAAGGATCGGTAGGTGGTCAACGCCGTGGACAGGCTGTCGTCGCCGTGGGGGACGCGGGCGAGGGCGAGTTGGGCGGCCTCCAGCCGTGGGCCGCTGCGGCGGGGGACGTGTTCGGCGAGCCAGCGCAGACCGTCGCCGGTGAAGGCGTCGGCGATGGCGATCATCCCTGCGGCCGTGGCGGCGTGCCGGTCGCCGGCCAGCCGGTGGAGAGCGGCGCGGGAGTCGGCGGCGAAGACCGCTTCGGCCGCGGAGAGGGTCGGTCCAGTCCCGTGGCGGGTTTCGGGCCGGTAGGTGTGCAGGGCGTAGTCGTGGAGGAGACCGCTGGTGTCGAGTTGCTCCGCCCACCGGGTGAGGCGTTGGGCGGCACCGGTAAACGTGGTGGTGTTCAGCGGGATCCGTAGCCGCAGGTGGGGCTCCGGATTTGGGTAGCGGAGGAACCACCAGCCTGCGGGCAGGACCTCATCGGCGTGTTCGGCCAGGTGGGCGAGGATGTCATCACACCAGCCGTAGAGGCGGGCGTCCAGCCAGGGCGAGCCTCCAGGACGGTGCTGAAGCGTGCTGACGGGTCGGGCGACGCGCGGGGGTCGATGCGGCCGGGTGTTGGTGAGGGTGAGCAGGAGCTCGGCGGGTCTGCCGTCGATCCAGCCGGACGGACCGGGGGCCTCGGTGAGGCCGGCGTGTCCTTGCCGGCCGAGGTGACTGCGCAGCACCGCCAGGTGGGTGGGCTCGTCCAGATCGAGGCGTAGCCGCACATCGTCGTCGCCGATGAGTACCTCACGCGGTATCCGGTGGTGATCGCGGTGTTGCCGCCAGGCGTCTCGCCACTGCGGCCACGTCGCGGTGCGGCCGGGGAGCGCGGCTTGGCCGATGTCCCAGCGGGCCGGGTGCAAGATGGAGCGGCCCCGTCGGAGGCGTGGCAGGAACGGCAGATTACGGGCGTGGCCCCAGTCGAACCTGCTGCACGGAGCCGTCCATGCCGTCCAGATCTCTGTCAGGAACCAGATGAGGGGCTGCTGAACGGCTGGCAGCACGCAGTTGAGCAACAGCGGCTCGACCGGTCGGCCGGTGGTTCTGGACACCAGCCACAGTCGCTGTCCGTCACCGGTGACTGCCAGGTCCTCCAGCGTCTGTTGCGGGTCGGGGCAGAAGTCGCCGACGGGCAGGATGGGCAGCAGCTCGGGCGTGCGAGCGACGGCGGCCAAGCGAGTCTCCAGCGGAGGAGCGGAGATCTGCACCGTGTCCGCGCAGGGCAGGGCGGTCGGCAGGCTCACGTAGACGCGGCGGAAACGCTCCAGCTCGGCAGGGGAGAGCAGGTGCAGGAACCGGGCGGCCGCGACGCCGGCGTGCCGGGCTCCGCTCACCACCGTCAGCGTGAACGCGCCCCGATCCAGATCACCCAGGGTTTCGGCGGCCAGGGTGAACCGCAGTTCGGTATGCGGGATCGGAGGCCGGTCGTCGTCGCCGCGCAGCCGGTCGATCAGCTCGTCATCAAGCACCACCTCGGCGCAGCCATCCAGGGCGGAGCGCTGGGCAAGCTGGGCGAGCACACCGTCGCGGGCGGTGAATCCCGCCGGGTCACGGCGGTGGAATGCGCCCCGGTATCCGGCGGGGAACCCCAGGACGCGCAAAACCTCACGCAGCGGCACGGCCGCACCAGGCCCCCACCGGTCGATGAACGCGCGATGGTAGGCGGCCCAGCCGGGCAGGTGCGGCGCCAGCGCGACGAGCGCGGACGCGGCTTCCCGCGCCTCATCGACCACCGCCGGGGGCAGCGTCACCGAACAGTCGACCCGCAGATCGACCCCGATCTGCTCACCGGGATCGGGCAGGGAGCGGTGGCGTCCAAGGTTCGCGGCCGGGTCGGTCACGGTCATCGGCGGTCGGACCGCCGACAGCAGCACCCCGGCTTCCACGAGCGCGGCCAGCAGCCGCTCGGCCGCCGCCGTGTCGGTGGGCAGTTCCTTGGTCATCCTCGCAGCTAGCTCACTGAACATGATGGGGGAGCCGGCGGTTTCTACCGCCAATTCGACGGGGCTGGTCAGGTCGATCTCGACATCCCACATCCGGTCGTCCTTGGCGCGGGCGCAGGGCAGCACCCATGCCCCGCCACGTCGATACCCCACCGAGTTCGTCACCACCGCGACCGCGCGGAGCGTGGCCAGATTCTGCTCAGCCAAGGCGGTGTGTTCGGCGATGAATTCCTCGTTGGGGCGGACCACGGCGTGATGCGCCTCGCCCCAGCGGACCGCCGCGCGGGGACCAAGCTCAACCGGTGCCACCCCGGCGAAGTAGCCGAACGGGGTCGCGCGGCTCGTCCACCTCAGCAGATACCGGACCGTTGTCTCCACCAGGCGCCTCAGTCTGCGCTCGGCCATCGGCTCGCCGATCAGAGCACGGGTGATCTGGCTGGCTAGCTGCGGTGCGGCGGACGTGACGGCCGCTGCGAACGCGGGCAGCGTCCACACCTGGCTCAGCCATTCCAGCCACTCCCTGGGTTGGTCGGCGGTCAGGTCAGGCCAGGAGGGCAGGGGCAGGTCGTGGGGGTAGGCGGCGGCCCTGATCAACGCGGCGTCGGCGACATCGAACATGATGCGCTCACAGTTCCGGGGGTCGGTGGGAAGAACAGGCCGGGCCCGGCCCCGCAGGAGGCCGGGCCCGATGGGAGGGCGTCAGCCCGAGCAGGCGTCCGAGCCGGTGTTGCCCGAGCCGCAGCCGTCATCGGTGCTGGTGGCGTAGCCGCTCGCGGACGGCCCGGCGTCGACCAGGCGCAGGTTCAGTTGGTGCTCCATCACAGTGTTCCTCCCTGGGGAGTGAAGGTGAGGACGACGCGGCTGTGCCGCTTGTCCAGGACCGCCCCGTCCGGCAGGTCGCCGTCCGGGGTCGCCGCGGGCAGGACGTGCAGCACCGGCGAAGGGCTGCCCGCGTCCACCCACGCGCGCATGTGCTCGACCATCCGCCCGACCGCCGCAGCAGCCGCCGACCCGTGGGCGTATGCGCCGAGATCGAACTTCCTGTCGGTCCAGCGCAGCGCCGACCGGTAGGAGAAGGTGCCGTCGTCGATGGTCGCGGGGGTGCCGAATCGCCAGGCTGGGGCGACGATGCCGGAGGTGACGGCTCTCTCCTGTGCCGACAGCACCACGAACTCGCTCACCTCGGGTTTGAGGCGGGTCGCCAGCCACAGGTCCATGTCGGACAGGATGGTGCGGGGCGGCAGGCTCAGCCCTGCCCAGGCTTCCTGGCGCGGCTGGGTGAGCAGGCTCGCGATAGCGGCGGCGTCGACCTGCTGGCCCTCATCCAGCCGCAGGTGGACGCCATCGGCGATGTCGACGTACCGCATCTCGTGGGCGCCGGCGCCCTGCATGGACACGAACCCACACTGGCGGTCGCTTACACTGTCCAGCCGGTCACCCGAGCGTCGCAGCGCCCACGATCGGGTCATCCCGAACGTCCGCAGCGGCACAACGAGGACGCCGTCGCCGGTGAGCTGGTCGCGCCATGCGGGCGGGATGTCCCACGCGCCGGCCGTGACGATGATCAGGTCGTAGCGGCGGACCGGCTCGATCGGCTGCTCGGCGTCCGCGCACACCACGGTGACGTCGTTGTACCCCGCCGCCGCCAGGCAGGTGGCCGCCCGATCGGTCACCTCCGGGTCGATGTCGACGGTCGTGACCGACCCGGCCGGGCCGACGAGTTCGCGTAGCAGCGAGGCGTTGTAGCCGCCACTGCCGATCTCCAGCACGTGACGGCCTTCCAGGCCGTCGAGCGCGTCCGCTGCCTGACCGAGCATCTCCGCGATCAGGAACGGCGCCGACACCGAGCTGATGGTCTCCTCACCGCGCCGCTTGGTGACGACCGCGGCGTCCTTGTACGCCTCCTCCAGCGGTAGGCCCGGCGTGAACAGCTGCCGGGGAACGACCCGCATTGCCGCTTCCACGTCGGGACGCAGCTTGAGGCCCTTCGCCGCGTGATCGGCGGCCAGCCGGTCGACCATCTCATGACGGAGGCCCTCGCTGTCCGTGGTGCCGATGCTCATGAAGGTGTCCTCTCCCGATGGGTGCGGGGCCGTCGCGGCTCGGGCGGTCCCTGGTTTTCGCGCGGGCGACCCGACGGCGGAGCGAATCCGGCTGGGTGACCCGACGTCTCTCGTCTCCTGCTGCGCCATGCTGCCCGACCAGCGGATCGTTTCCAGGCCGAACGGCCGGGCGCGTATGCGATCGCTCGGCGGCTGACCGGATGCTCGAATCGGGGGCCAGGGGACCTCAGGTCGTTTTGCCCCGACCGTCGGCTCAGCCGGCCTCACCGGCTCCATCCGTGAGGGTGCCCCACCGCGACGAGATGAACTCGTGGAGTTCCTCTCCACTCATCCGGTCGAATCGGGCGAGTGCGGCGTCGATGAACAGAAGTTGGTCCGTGTCGCGAGTCGCGACGTAGCACGGTTCGACTTGCCGCTGCCACAGCGGAACTCCCCGCACGTCTTCATCGACACGCACCCAGCCGGGTGGTGCCTCGCCTACCGGTACAGCGTCCATGGCCCTCGGCTCCTTGACCCTGTAAGAAAAGTTCTCGCCCACGGCGGGATGTCGTTGAGATTGGCGTCGCCGTCTTGCCGATGGCACCGGCCGTGATGCTTTCGGACCTCGGCCCATGAGATCCCTTCGGCATCTGCCGTGGGTATGAAGTTCCTCTGCTGGCGCGGCGGCCATCGTCGTGCTGGCCGAGAACCGGTTCGACAGGAACGCGTGTTCATTGGAATTCCTTCCTAGTAGCGCCCACACTCCCGCGCGGGTGTTCTATGGGCGATGGTTTTGTCATCGAGTTGGGCCATGCGGCACAGGCTGATGAGGGTCTGCACATTCGTCGCGTCGATGACCGTGTTCTCCCGTGTGCCGGCGACGACGTTCGCTATCCGCAGCGCCGCATAGTCGATCTCGTCGCCAGGGGAGAACGGCTCGACGTCCGGCTCCGGTCTGGGCGCCCCTCGTACGACGAGGCGCGGGCCGAGCCAGAGCCAGCACCACATCAGCACGCCGTCGACGTCCTGGAGCTCGACACTCTGGACGAGGTGAGCGCCGACGTTGATCGCCGTCACGCGGTAACCAGTGACCTTCACCTTCAGACCTCGTTCGGTGAGCGCCACGGACAGTCGGTCGACGTACTCACGCAGGCACTGGGGATCAGCCACGGGACGCCTCCGGGCGCTTTAGGCCGACGCCGCCAAGGAACGGGATTTCTTGTGCCCGCTGTGAGCCGCGTCTCCACTTTGAGACGGGGACGAGACCGGGGTGCACGAGTTGGAGACCGTCGAAGAAGCGCGCGATGCGCTCAACCGTGCGGGGCACGCCGGGGGCGTTCGCCTGCTTCCATACCTCGGCAGCATGCACCGTCTCCGGGTTCCGCTTGGCATGACTGAGTACGAGGCAACTGCCGGGTGCCATCGCCGAACGGAAGCTTGCGACGATGCCGTGGGGGTTCTCGCTGTCGGGGATGAAATGCAGGACCCCGACCAGAATGACACCGACGGGCTTGTGCCAGTCGATCATCGTGTTGAGCCCGGGATGGTCGATGATGGCGTCCGGGTCGCGGAGGTCTGCCTGAATGACGGTCGTGTTGGCGTTGTCCGTCAGTAAGGCGCGGCCGTGGGCCAGGACGACCGGGTCGTTGTCGAGGTAGACCACGCGGGCGTCCGGATCTCGGTTCTGTATGACCTCGTGGGTGTTGTCCCGCGTGGGGAATCCAGCACCGATGTCGATGAACTGCTGAATGCCTAGATTCTGGAGGTATCGGGCTGCGCGTTGGAGGAACCGGCGGTTTTCCTTGGCCATCAGGCGCAGGTTGGGTATTCGCCTGATGGCCTCCTGTACGGCTTCTCGGTCGACCAGGATGTGATTTTTGCCGCCGAGGAGGTAGTCGTACATCCGAGCGACGTTCGGCTCTCTGGCGCTGCACACGACGGGCTGCTGGCTGGTCATCCGCCGCCCCCTCGGCGGTCGTGTCGGCAACTCCACGCCGAACTTAGGAGCTGTCCCGCCGACCTGGGAGCCGCATGCGGGGCGGCTCATGCTCTGACGCTCCGCAGCATGTTCTGGAGCCGGTCCGCGACCTTTTCGACGTCGGCGGTCGGGCCCAGCTCCTGACCACCGGGGACGGAGTAGGCGAGCCCGTTGTCCGACGCGGAGCACACGACCGACTCGTTCAGCTCCTCGTCGGCCGGGTTGGTGACTGTAAGCGTGAAGCGGTCGCCACGCTGTCGAATCCGCGCCGGCCAGTCGCGACGCTTCAGGACTTCGGCGAGCTGTATGAGTTGAGCACGGTCGTCGTGGTTGGCCATGCACACAGACGGTAGGAGTGCGAACGCTCCGTAATTTCACTGGTGTGAAACGGTGACTTGTTGACCGAATTAGGCCGACTCAGTGCGGGATGCCCATCCGCGCTGCCATCGCGCGCAGTTCGCGTCCCACTGCCGCGCTGCGCTCTTGGGCCAGCATGGAGCTGACTGTCTCATGAACGGCCGTGCTATTGCGAATCTTGTGAGGGGCGACGCTCTCGGCTCGGCGAAGCCATCGATAGGCAGCGGCCCTCATCCGCGGGTCTCGGGCCAGTCCGCGACCTACGTCTGCGAGGAAGGTCGCCCGGCGTCCGCGTCGGCCGGCGATCCGATCTTCATCGACCTTCTCGGCGAGCCGCAAGAGGCCAGCGCCGGTTTCGCCGCGCTCGACGGCCAGCCCGACGCGCCAGATGGCGACGTTGGTGCTGGAGAAAGCGCCCCAGGTCTCGGAAGGAGTGTCCGGTATCCGGGAAGCGAGGTCGGCGGCTTGGTCGAGCCAGTGCTCGGCGCGGTCGTAGTTGTAGCAGACGGTTGCGGACAGGGCAGCCGCCAATGCGAGCATCCCGAGAACCGGTATCTCTGTGCTGCTCCTGAGATGGGGCTCAAGCGCATCTGCCGCCTTCTCGGCTGCAACGAGGGCGAAGTTCCGAGATGCCATGGGGATCGTATGGATGTGCAGCGAGGCTGCCTTGCCCTTGCTGACGGGGTCGTCGAGGATATCGGCCACTTCCATGGCGCGCATCGCGGCAATGCGAGCCAGGTCGAAATATCCCAGGTCTTTTGCGGTGAATGTCGCTGTTTGGAATGCCTCGATCAGGGTTGCCAGCGCGACCCGACGAGCGGCTTCGTCGGCCGGGCCACAGACATGCACATGGAGCTCGTTGATCAGTGCGGGGAGTTTTCTGCCGACCTCTACATGCTTGTACTCACTACGGTCGATACGGGCCATCTCGGTAATGAGCTCCGATAGCGGACGTGCCTGGTCGGCGGCCGGGGCCGTCAGAGTGTTGACAAGCAAGGCTTCTCGGATGTTCGGGATCGCGGCGTGCGGCCCTGCTTGGACAGGGTCTGCGCTCAGGTGCGGCCCACCGACCAGATCGGTCTCGGAAACCCTCAACGCGGTAGCCAGAGCCGATATGTGGGACCGCCGATCGATGGGACGCAGACCTCGTTCAGCCATCGAAAGGAAAGAAGCGCTGAGTCCTGACAGGTCTCCGAGTTGCACGAGGGTCATGCCGCGCCATCGGCGCAGGACCCGAAGACGTCCACCGATGTTGGTTTGATCGTGCAAAGCCCCGCACCTCCTGAAGCCTCGACGACTTCAGGCTATGGTGCGGGGCTTCACTTGTGCAGCCGCTCGGCGCAGGTCGCAGCCAGTTGGCGTGACTCCCCGGCTCGCGCCCATCGCGCGTAGAACTGCGCCAGGCCTTCCTCGGTGACCCGTTGCTGCTCCGGCCCCTGGGCTGGGGCGGTGAGCGCTTCGCCGTACACCGATCTGCACCGTCCGCCGCTGACCGGATCCGGCTTGACCGGGGTGCTCCTCACGCGCCGGTGGTCTGGGCGGCCAGGAACTGTTCCCAGGTGTCGCTGCCGGTAGGTGCGTCGAGGGTGAGGTTGGCCCCCGACCGGTAGGCCTTGCCGATCTTGCCCGGGACGTGGATGGGGAGCCGCATCCGGCGCTTGCCCACGGCGGCCAGGTAACTACGCTGCAGCTCCTCCAGGGTGTAGACGCGCGGTCCGGCCAGGTCGGGGACGCGGCCCGCGGGGGTGCCGAGGGTCAGCTCGGCCAGCTGGGCCGCCACCTCACGGGAGGCGACCGGCTGCCAGCGGATTCCGCCGGGCGCCGGCAGGACTGGCGCCTTCGCCATGGCCCGGACCGTCTTCAGCGCCAGGTCGTGGAACTGCGCGGCGCGCAGGATGGTGTACGGGATGCCGGAGGCGGCCACGATCCGTTCCGCCTCCGCCTTGCGGGTGAAGTAGCCGATCGGCACGGCGTCCGCGCCGATGACCGAGATGAGCACGAGGTGTTCCACGGTGCCCGCACGCTCGGCGGCCCGGACCAGGTTCCGGGTGGCGACGTCGTCGCCCTTGGGGCCGCCGGCCAGGTGCAGCACGGTCCGCACCCCGTCGAGCGCCTCGTCGAGGCCGTCCCCGGTCAGCAGGTCGACGGTCACGTACTCCACGCCGTCGCCCGGCTGCCGGTCGTGGCGGCTCAGCACCCTGACGTCGTGCCCGGCCTGCCGGAGGAGCGGAACGACCTGCGAGCCGAGAAGGCCGGTGCCGCCGGTGACCAGAATGGTGGTGGACATCCCTTGATCTCCCTGCTGTGTAGATTTGCGGTGCTACACGGCTACGACCCGCCCGGGCTCTGGAATGTGACACGGTGATCCAGGATTTTTCGTCGCTCGACACGTTCGAGGCGGAACGGCCCCGGCTGCGGGCGCTCGCCTACCGGATGCTCGGCTCCGGCGCCGAGGCGGACGACGCGGTCCAGGAGACCTGGCTGCGCTTCGACCGGACCGACCTGGCAGAGATCGAGAACCTGGCGGCCTGGCTGACGACCGTGGTCACCCGCGTCTGCCTCAACCTGCTCCGGGCGCGGCAGACCCGGCGCGAGGAGTCGCTGGAGGACTTCACCGCCGACTGGCTCGGCGCGGCCGACGAGGAGCGGATCCCGCAGGAGGAGGCCGAGCTGGCCGACTCGGTCGGGCTGGCGATGCTGGTCGTGCTCGACCGGCTGAGCCCGGCGGAGCGGATCGCGTTCGTCCTGCACGACATGTTCGACGTGGCCTTCGACGACATCGCGCACATGATGGAGCGCAACTCCGCCGCGGTCCGGCAGCTTGCCAGCCGGGCCCGCGCCAAGGTCCGGGGCACCGGGGCACAGCCCGCGGATCCGGCCCGCCGGCGCCAGGCGGTCGAGGCGTACCTGGCGGCGACGCGGACCGGGGACTTCGAGGCGCTGCTGACCCTGCTCGACCCCGAGGTCGAGCTCCGCGCCGACGCGGCGGTCACCGGCGTCGCCAGACCCCTCACCCTGCAGGGCGCCCTGGCCGTCGCCAGAAGCGCCGTCGCCGCGACCACCCGCGCCCGCTTCACCGTCCTGGCCATGGTCGACGGAAGTCCGGCCCTCGTCATGGCGCCACTCGGCAGGCTCTCGCTGGTCATGCGATTCTCCTTCGCCGGGAGCGCGATCAGCGCCATCGACCTCACCGCCGACCCGGACCGCCTCCGGACCTTCGACATCACCCTGGACTGACGGCGCGGTCCTGCGCCCTAGGCTGGGCAGGTGAGCCCTTCGCCGTACACCGATCTGGAGCGTCCGCCGCTGAACGAGCGGGCGCTGAACCGTGCCCTCGTCCACCCCGAGGGGCTGTGGCGGCAGATCCGGGTGGTCGCCGAGACCGGCTCGACCAACGCCGACTTGGCGGAGCGGGCCCGAGCCGGTGCGGAGGAGGGCCTGGTCCTCGTCGCCGAGGCGCAGACGGCCGGGCGCGGTCGCCTCGACCGGGCGTGGACCGCCCCGCCGCGTTCGGGGCTGGCCTTCTCGGTGCTGCTGCGGCCTCCCGTGCCGGTCGCCCGGCTCGGCTGGCTGCCGCTCGTGGCCGGGGTGGCGGTGGTGCGCGCCCTGCGCGGGTTCGCCGAGATCGAGGGGACGTCGCGCGGCGGGATGGCCGATGCGGCGCTGAAATGGCCGAACGACGTGCTGATCCACGGCCGCAAGCTCGCCGGGATCCTCGCCGAGCGCGCGGGCGACGCCGTCGTGCTCGGCATCGGGCTGAACGTCAGCCTGCGCGCCGACGAGCTGCCGGTGCCCACCGCGACCTCGCTCGTGCTGGAGGACGCTCCCGCCGACCGCGACCCGGTGCTCCGCGCGATCCTGCGCGAGCTGGCGGGCCGGTACATCGAGTTCTGCGGGGAGTGGGCCGAGGGGGCGCTCCGGGACGCGTACCGCGAGGTGTGCGCGACGCTCGGCCGCCAGGTGCGCGTGCAACTGCCCGGCGGCGCCCCGGGCGCGCCGGACGGCGTCCTGACCGGCGAGGCCGTGGACATCGACGAGAACGGCTGCCTCGTCGTCCGCGCGGCCGACGGAGACCACGCGCTCAGCGCCGGTGACGTCGTCCATGTCCGTTAGGGTCGTCCGCCGGCGTCCCCATCCAGGAACGGAGCCGACCACCATGGACGTCACGTTCGCCGACGTGATCCTCGCGTACTGCCGCATCGACGACCTTCGGACCAGGTGCTGATCCCGTGGCGCTCAAAGCCGTCATCACCGTCGCCGGGTACGGCTCCCGGTTCTTCCCGATCGCCAAGGCGGTCAACAAGTGCATGCTGCCGATCCTCGACCGGCCCGTCGTGCACCTCGCGGTGCAGGACTGCGTCGCTGCGGGGATCGAGCAGATCGCGATCGTCACCGCGCCGGGCGACACACAGGTCCGGCACTACTTCACCGAGGACCGTGCGCTGCGGGACCACTTCCACGAGCGCGGCTGGGACGGCAAGTACGAGCCGATCGCCCGGCTGCACGAGCTGGCGGAGTTCACCTTTCTCGAGCAGCCCCGCGACGGCCGGTACGGCACGGCGCTCCCGGCGATGGTCGCCGCGGAGTGGATCGGCGGCGATGACTTCCTGCTGATGTCCGGCGACGACGTGATCCTCCGCGCCGACGGCGGCTCGGACCTCGCCGACATGGTGCGGGCCCGTACGGCGGCCGGCACGCCGGGAGCGATCGCCGCGGCGACGGTGCCCGGCGAGCAGGCGCATCGGTACGGCGTGTTCGTCACCCGGGACGCGGGCGGCCGGCTGCTGCTCGATCGCCTGGAGGAGAAGCCGGCGGACTACATCGGCGACGTCGCGCATGTGAACATCAGCCGCGCGGTGCTCCCGAACGCCTTCCTGGACTTCCTCGACGGCCTGAAGCCCGCGGTGAACGGCGAGTACCAGTCGACCGACGCGATCGCGGAGCTCTGCGAAGACCTCGAGGTGCTGGTGCACCCGATCCGCGGCACCTATCACGACTGCGGCGACCCGGCCGGCTGGCTGGCCGCGAATAACGCCGCCGCCGCGATCTGAGAGGCGGAGGACTCCCGACTCAACTGGACCGGTCCGCGACACGCCGGTTTAATTGGGCTATCCCATCCTCCGGAGGTCGTTGCATGGCCAGTGTGGCTGAGCTCAAGGGTGCCATCGCCCAGGCCGGCGAAGAGGCCGAGCAGGCCGTGCAGCTGCTCGTCCAGGCGGGCGGCCGAGCCGAGTCGGCGCTGCAGTACCTGATCGCGGTGGCGCAGGGGAGCGAGCACGATGCCCTGAGCGGTGCGCTGGGCGCGATGGGACAGGCGGTCGAGAGCATCGAGGAGTGCCAGAAGCAGATCGCGGCCGCGATCGAAGAGGCGAACACCTACGCCGAGGGGCTCTGAGGCGACCGCACACCAGCACGTCCCCGACCGAGGTTCATCGCCCACCGCCCTCTGCGTGAAAGCCGCAGGAACCCCCACATGACGCTCAAGCCCGGCGATCTCGTTGCAGCCGTGCGCAAGGACATCCGGCAGGCGCGTGGTGCCATCCGCGCCCGCAGGAGCAGGCTCGACGAAGAGATCGCCGAGGCCGAGGCCGCGGTCGAGCAGAGCCGCCGGGAGGTCGCGGCGACCAGCGGCCCGGAGACCGCGGCGGCGGTCGCCGGCTGGCGGGAGCTGGCCGCCGAGGCCGCGCCCGGCGCCGCGTCCGCGCCCTGGACCGACTGGCCGGCCGAGCCGGAGCCGGCCGACTCCGGGCCGTGCCTGTACCGCGTCGGCACGGCCGCCGGTGAGGTTCCCGCGCTCGTCCCGCTGCTGGACTCCGGCCACCTGAGGATCACCGGGGGTCAGACGCCGGTCGCCGACGCCATCGTCGACGCGCTGCTCGTCCGGATCGTCGCCACGACGCGGCCCGGCTCCGTACGGGTGAGCCTGTACGACCCGCGGCGCCTCGGGGCGGGGCTCGGCGGCTTCCACGCGCTGTCCCGGCCGGGGCTGCTCACCGTGTACGGCGTCGAGGAGTTCAAGGACCTCCTCGGCTCCCTGGACCGCGACATCCGGCGCATCCAGCGCGACGTGCTCGGCGGCGGACACTCCTCGCTCGCGGAGCTGGCCGCGGCCACCGGCCGGCGGCCCGAGCCGTGGCAGGTGGTGATCGTGCAGAGCCCGGTGCGCGGCCTCCGCGCCGACGAGGTCGCCCACCTGGCCGGCGTGATGCACGCCGGCGCGGCCTGCGGCATCCACGTGATCTGCCGTGACGTGCCGGTCGAGGACGCGCCGGGCATCGAGACGATCGACATCACGGCGGACGGCCGCGTCACCACCTCGATGACCGGCGGGCTGGAGGTGACGGTCGAGCCGCCGCCGCCCGAGCTGGTCCGCGCGGTGTGCGAGCGCGCCGCCCGCTGGGCGGGCATCGAACGCGACCCGCCGCGTTTCGCCGAGCTCGTCCCGCACCGGATGTGGAGCGAGTCGTCGGCGGCCGGGGTGCGCGCCCCGATCGGGGAGGACGTCGACCGGTACGAGCCGGTGGAGGTCTTCCTCGGCGACGACCCGGTGCACGCGCTCGTCGGCGGTCCGCCCGGCTCCGGCAAGACCAACTTCCTCTACGCCATGATCGGGTCGATGGCCGCGCGGTACTCACCCGACGAGCTGGAGTTCTACCTGCTGGATTTCAAGGAGGGCGTGTCGTTCGCCCGCCTGGCCAGCGGCCGTACCGACAAGACGTGGCTGCCGCACGCCCGGCTCATCGGCGTGAACATCAACAACGACCGGGAGTTCGGCCTTGCGCTGCTGCGCTTCCTGGCCCGCGAGCTCGAGCGCCGGGGCGCCGCCGCCCGCGAGCACGAGGTCACCAAGCTGGAGGAGCTGCGGGCCGTCGACCCGGACGGGCACTGGCCGCGCATCGTCGCGGTGATCGACGAGTTCCAGGTGCTGATCCAGCAGCAGGACAGGATCACCGACGAGTCGCTGTACCTCCTCAACGACCTCGCTCGCCGGGGCCGGTCCCAGGGCATCCACCTCGTCCTGGCCAGCCAGAACGTCAGCGGCGTGCAGTCGCTGTGGGGGCGCGGGGCCATCCTCGACCAGTTCACGCTGCGGATCGCGCTGCCCAAGGCGCGCCGCATCCTCGCCGACGACAACTTCGCCGCGTCGCAGGTCGCGCGCTTCTGCGCGGTCGTGAACCCCGAGTCGGGCGCGCGGCAGGCCAACCGCATCGCCCGGCTGCCGGACGCCGGCGTCGCGGGCACGTTCGACGCGTTGCAGCGGGAGCTGTGGCAGCGCCGCCCCGAGCACCTCGCGCCGCCCCGCATCTTCGACGGCGCGCACGTGCCCGAGCTGATGACCGCGCCGGTCCTGCCGCCGGGCGAGAGCGCGGTCGGCCAGCTCATCGACCTGGCGGGCAGCCCGGCGACCGTACGCTTCGACCGCGCGCCCGGCCGCAACCTCGCGGTGGTCGGCACCCGCGCCGACGAGGCGTACGACGTGCTGGCCTCGGCGGTGCTGTCGCTGTCCCGCGGGCACGCGCCCGGGTCGGCGGTCTTCCGGCTGTACGCGCTGGACGAGCAGCTCGAGCCACGGGTCGGGCTGCTGGCCCGGCGGCTGGCCGACGACGGCCACGAGGTGACGCTCGGCGGCGACCTGCCCGAGCCCGCCGACCGGGACGTGCCCGAGTACCTCGCGCTGTTCGCGGTGGACGCCGGGACCGGCCGCTCGGAGGACCTGCGCCGGTCGATCCGCCGCCTCGTCGAGCACGGCCCGGAGCGGCGGATGCACGTGCTCGGCTGGTGGCGGACGACGGACCGGCTCAAGGCCGACGTCGTCGAGCGCGTCGGGTCGGTCCGCAACATGGACGCGTGGGTCGCCCTGGACGTACGGGACAGTGAGCTGTCGCCGCTGCCGGGCGGTCAGCTCCTGAGCTGGAGCCCGCGTCACCGGCGGGCGCTGTTCCACGACCAGCGCACCGGCGTGCCGCCCCAGCCGATCATCCCGTTCGAGGTGATGAGCGAGTCCGGGGACGGTGCCGGGTGAGGGCGGAGGGCTGATGACGGACCCGCAGGCGGCACGGCGCGCGTACAAGGAGTACGCGGCCGAGGCCGGCCGCAGGCTGCTGGCCGCGGAGGGGGCCCGGCGCGGCCTGGCGGAGGCCGAGGAGCGGCGGACGGCGGCGTACGCCTCCGTCGAACAGGAGTGGGCGCGCCTCGACGGTCTGGAGGAGCGGGCCGCCGGCGTCTGGCGGGAGCTGACCACCCGTTTCGGATCGCACACGGTCGGTCCGCTTCCGGAGCCCGCCGACGACGTACGGCCCGACCAGGACGCCGCCGAGCTGGTGGGGGAGGGGCACCGGCGCGTGCGCGAGCCGGTCCACTATCCCCTCACCGGCCGCTACATCCAGATGGCGGTGCTGGGCTTCGTGGTGGCCGTGGTCGTCACCGCCGTCGGCTTCGAGCTCGCCGAGAGCCTGCGCGGCCTGGGGCAGGTGCGGCTCGTCCTGGCGTACGGGCCGGTGCTGGCGGCGCCCTGGCTCGGGCAGCTCACGGCGGGCGGCTGGATCCGGCTCCGCACGTCGCACGAGGAGCGCGAGTACGCCGTCGACACCGCGACCGGCGGCCTGGTCGGCGGCGGCGGGGTGTGGCTCATCGCCCTCATCTTCATCGTCATGCACTTTGTGACCTGATCAGCACTTTGATCGTCCTGGACCGTCGGTTTCTGCGAGGATTGCGGCCATGGGTCTTGCGAAGAGCTCGTTGGGCGGGGACGAGGAGATCGTCCTCGAGTTCCACCCGCACTGGTCGACGCTGGTCGGCACGATCTTCTGGGCGGTCGTCACGGTGGCCGTCGCCGCCGTCGCCATCGTCTTCATCCCGGGCGGTAGCGCCCAGACGATCATCCGCCTGATCATCGCGGCCGTCGCGGTCGTCGTGATCCTCGTCGTCGGGCTGATCCCCTTCCTGCGGTGGGTGACCACGTCCTACACGCTCACGAACCGGCGGTTCGTGCTGCGCCACGGCATCCTGTCCCGCTCCGGGCGCGACATCCCGCTCACCCGGGTCAACGACGTGTCGTTCGAGCACAACCTCATCCAGCGGATGCTGGGCACCGGCACGCTGATCGTCGAGTCCGGCGGTGAGCACGGCCAGCTCGTCCTGAAGAACATCCCCCGCGTCGAGTACGCCCAGAACCAGCTCTACCGGATCGTCGAGGAGCTGACCGACGGCGACGGCGTCAAGCCGTAGATGAGCGACGCGCCGGAGCCGAGGGAGATCGAGGAGCTCCTCCTCGGTGGCGAGCTGAGGTTCACCCGGGTCGACGCGATCGAACGCGCCGGGGTGTCGCCGGAGTTCACCCAGCGGCTGTGGCGGGCGTTCGGCTTCCCGCACCTCGCCGACGAGACGGTCGCCTTCACCGAAGGCGACCTCGACGCGCTGGTGCGGATCAAGGACCTGCTCCACGAGGGCCTGCTGGACGAGGAGATGGTCCTGCGGATGGTCCGCGCCGTCGGTCAGACGATGGCGCGGCTCGCCGAGTGGCAGGTCGACATCATCGTCGGCGCGCTCGCCGACCCCCTGCAGCCGCCCTCACCGGACGTCGTCCGTCTCATCATGGACCACGCCGAGGGCCACGTCGCGGCGCTGGAACCGCTCCTCGTCCACGCGTGGCGGCGGCAGCTCGCCGCCGCCGGCACCCGCGCGCTGACCGCGTCGGCGGCGGAGGACGCCGTGCCGGGACGGCTCCGGGTCGCGGTGGGGTTCGCCGACATCGTGGGGTTCACCGCGACCAGCCGGAACCTCGGCGAGCTGGAGCTGGCGGAGCTGGTCGAACGCTTCGAGGAGACCGCCTCCGACGTCGTGGCCGAGCACGGCGGCCGGATCGTCAAGACCCTGGGCGACGAGGTTCTCTACACCGCCGACACCCCCGCACTGGGCGCGGAGATCGGGCTGTGCGTCGCCGAGGCGGTCCGCTCCGGGGGCGACATGGACGTGCGGGTCGGCATGGCGTACGGCCTGGTGCTCTCGCTGATGGGCGACGTGTTCGGCACGACCGTGAACCTCGCCAGCCGGCTCACCTCGATCGCCCGGCCCGGCACCGTCCTGGCCGACGCCGGTCTGGCGGACGGCCTGCGCGACGACGGCGCGTACGAACTGGTCCGCATCGGCCGCCGCCCGGCCCGCGGTCTCGGCGTCATCCAGCCGTACGTCGTCCGCCGCGCCCGCTAAGGGCCTAGCGGAGTCTTTGCCGGTCAGCGGGGTGGCGAGGGGAATCGGACCGGCAACATCTCGTTCGCTTTCCGTTCACCAAAAATGGGGACCATATACCTCATGAGCGTTGAACCAGGGCATTTTGCTCGTTCCGTGGACGGGCTGCCGGACGATCGGTTCCTTGATCGAGAGGAGAGCTGGCTCCGGTTCAACCAGCGCGTCCTTGACCTGGCCGCCGACCCGTCGCTGCCGCTGCTCGAGCGCGTACGGTTCCTGTCGATCTTCGCGACCAACCTGGACGAGTTCTTCATGGTGCGGGTCGCCGGGCTGACCCGGCGCATGGCCACCGGCATCGCCGTCCAGAGCGCCAGCGGCCGTCAGCCCCGCGAGGTGCTCGCGCGCACCTCCGAGGTCGCGCGCGAGCTGATGCTCGAGCACGCCGCCCTCTTCCGCGAGGAGATCTGCCCGGCCCTCGCCAAGGAGGGGATCGAGGTCCTGCGCTGGGACGAGCTGGCCGACACCGAGAAGGAGAGCCTGAACCGCCTGTTCCGGCGGCAGATCTACCCGGTTCTGACGCCCCTGGTCGTCGACCCGGCGCACCCCTTCCCGTACATCTCCGGGCAGTCCCTCAACCTGGCGGTGCTGGTCCGCGATCCGGAGATCGGCACGACCATGTTCGCGCGCGTCAAGGTCCCGCCGTTGCTGCCAAGGTTCCTGGAGGCGTCGCCCTCGCGGTTCGTGCCGCTGGAGGACGTGATCGCCGAGAACCTGCCGGAGCTGTTCACCGGGACCGAGATCCTCGAGCACCACGCCTTCCGGGTCACCCGCAACCAGGACCTGGAGGTCGACGAGGACATCGCCGAGGACCTCCTCCAGGCCCTCGAACGTGAGCTGCTGCGCCGCAGGTTCGGGCCCGTCGTACGCCTGGAGGTCGAGGAGTCGATCACCCCGGAGGTCCTCGAGCTGCTGATGACCGAGCTGGAGGTCGACGAGCGCGCGGTGTACCGCGTGCCCGGCCCGCTCGACCTCGGTGGCATGTCCGCCATCGCGGACCTGGACCGCAGCGAGCTGAAGTACCCGCCGTTCGTGCCGTCAGAGGCGGCGCTGCCGCACGACACCGACATCTTCGCCACCCTTCGCGACCACGACGTCCTCGTCCAGCACCCCTACGACTCCTTCACCACCAGCGTCGAGCGCCTCATCGAGGACGCCGCCGCCGACCCGCAGGTCCTGGCGATCAAGCAGACGCTGTACCGCACGAGCGGCGATTCACCGATCATCGACGCCCTCATCGACGCCGCCGAGGCGGGCAAGCAGGTCGTCGTGGTCGTCGAGATCAAGGCGCGGTTCGACGAGCAGGCGAACATCACCTGGGCGCGCAAGCTGGAGCGCGCCGGTTGTCACGTGGTGTACGGCTTCGTCGGCCTCAAGACCCACTGCAAGGTCGCGCTGGTCGTCCGGCAGGAGTCCGACGGCTCACTGCGCCGCTACTGCCACATCGGCACCGGCAACTACAACCCCAAGACGGCCCGGATCTATGAGGACTACGGCCTGCTGACCGCCGACCACGAGGTCGGGCAGGACGTCAGCGCCCTGTTCAACCACCTGACCGGCTACTCGCGGGACACCGCCTACCGGCGGCTCCTGGTCGCCCCCGACTCCCTGCGGGCCGGGCTGGTCGAGCGCATCGAGCGGGAGATCGAGCGTCACGAGGAGGGCCGCCCGGCTCGCATCCGGTTCAAGTGCAACGCCCTGGTCGACGAGGTGCTCATCGACGCGCTCTACCGGGCGTCGCAGGAGGGCGTGCCGATCGACGTGTGGGTCCGCGGGATCTGCGCGCTCCGCCCCGGCGTGCCCGGCATGTCGGAGACGATCCAGGTCCGCAGCATCCTCGGCCGGTTCCTCGAGCACTCCCGGGTGTACGCCTTCGAGAACGGCGGCGAGCACGAGGTCTGGATCGGCAGCGCCGACCTCATGCACCGCAACCTGGACCGCCGCGTCGAGACGCTCGTCCGCGTCACCGACCCGGCCCACTGCGCGGACCTCGTCGGCCGCTTCGACCTCGCGATGGGCGCGGACACCAAGTGCTGGGTCCTCGGCGAGAGCGGCGTCTGGACCCGCCACGAGGGAGACATCGACGTGCAGACCAACCTGATGCGGGCGCGCCGCTGGAGGACCGTTGAATCCTGATCCCCCGGGGACGATCCGCGCCGCCGGCGCGGTCCTGTGGCGGCCCGGCCCGGACGGCAGGCCGCTCGTCGCGCTGATCCACCGCCCCCGGTACGACGACTGGTCCTTCCCGAAGGGCAAGGTCGACCACGACGAGCACGTCGTACGCGCCGCCGCCCGCGAGGTCTGGGAGGAGACCGGCGTCTGGCCGGTGCTCGGCCGCCGGCTGCGTACGGTCCGCTATGCGGTGAGAGGCCGCCCGAAGCGGGTCGACTACTGGGCGGCGACCGGGGACGAGGCCCGGTTCGTCCCGAGTGAGGAGGTCGACCGGATCGAGTGGCTGCCGATCGCCGAGGCGGAGCGGTGGCTCAGCCACGACCACGACCGCGACGTGCTGCGGGAGTTCGCCGCCGGTCCCCTGCGCACCACGCCGTACATCGTCCTCCGGCACGGCGCCGCCGGGCAGAAGCGGGACTGGGAGGAGGACGACCTGCTGCGCCCCCTCGACCAGGAGGGGCGCGCGCAGGCCCAGCGGCTCGACGACGTGCTCGTCTGCTACGGCCCGGCGCGGGTGATCAGCTCGGCGACGGCCCGCTGCCTCGAGACGGTCCTGCCCTACGCCGCCCGGACCGCCGCGGACGTCCGCACCGACTGGGCCGTCACCGTCGGCACCGCCAAGGCCCCGGGCGACCGCCTCGCCGAACTCCTCGCCGACGGCGTCCCCGTGGTGATCTGCACCCACGGGGAGCTCGTGCCCGACCTGATCAACCGGGCCTGTGAGGAACTCGGCGCCCGGCCCCCGGAGGACCCGAAGCTCCCGAAGGGCGCCTTCTGGGTCCTCCAGGTCGCCGGCCGCACCCTCGCCTCCATCGAACACCACACCTGCTGACCCGGCTCAGCCGAGGCCGCGCCTGCGCGGGATCAGCAGCACGGGAATCAGCGTGACGGCCAGGAGCGCGGCCGCCCACCAGAACGTGTCGGTGAACGCCGAGGTGAGCTGCGCGGGCGTCCGCGCGGCACGGTGGGTCACGGCCTCTTTGAGGTTGCCGGTCGCCCCCGGCACGTCGTCGCGGATCATGATCTGGAGGACGATCGTGAGGACCGCGGTGCCGAGCGAGCTGCCGATCCGGACGAGGATGCTGGCACCGGTCGTCGCGGCGGGCACCGACTCGCGCGGGATGCCCTGGTAGGCCGCCGCCATCAGGGTCGGCGACATGGCGCCGTGCCCCAGGCCGATGACCAGCATCACGGCCATCAGCGCCGGGTGGCCGGTGGACGGCTGGATCCGGGTCAGGACCAGCGTTCCGGCCAGTACCAGCGTCAGCCCGGCGGTCGCGATCCAGCGTGCCCCGTACCGGTCGGTCATTCTTCCCGACACGGTCATCGTGATCATCGCGCCGAGGCCGAGCGGAGAGATCAGCCATGCCGCGTCCATCGGCGACTCGCCCCGCACCACCTGGGAGAACAGCGGCAGCAGCACCACCAGGCCGAACACCGAGGCGCAGTAGGCGAACAGCCCGCCGGTCGCGGTGGCGAACGAGCGGTCGCGCAGCAGCCGTACGTCGGATCACGCCGCCGAGCAGCGGGCCGAGCACGGGCGCGAGCATGGCCGGTACCGAGACGATCGTCATCACGCGGCCCATCCGGTCCGGCCCGGCGGCACGGGCCAGCACGGTCTGGCCGATCGGCATGAGCATGCCGCCGCCGACGCCCTGCAGGATCCGGAACGCGATCAGGGAGGGCACCGACCAGGCCAGTCCGCACAGCAGCGAGCCGGAGATGAACAGCCCCAGCGAGGTCAGCCACATCGTGCGCGCGCCGAAGCGGCGGACCGACCAGCCGGTGAGCGGGATCGCCATGGACAGGGCCAGGGTGTAGCCGGTCATCACCCACTGGATCGACGACAGCGAGGCGTCGAACTCCCTGCCGAGGGTGGTGACCGCGACGTTCACGATCGTGGTGTCGAGGATCGTCATGATCGTCCCGAGCAGCACGACGATCGCCAGCCGGCGCAGCTCGGGATCGATGCCGCGCCGGCCGGCGGCG
The DNA here is from genome assembly GCF_040679475.1 of Actinoallomurus sp. NPDC052274. Lineage (NCBI taxonomy): Bacteria > Bacillati > Actinomycetota > Actinomycetes > Streptosporangiales > Thermomonosporaceae > Actinoallomurus > Actinoallomurus sp. NPDC052274. Next base: position 12,137 of record NZ_JBFAUT010000069.1, on the reverse strand, counting down.
GGTTCGCGGGTGGGTGCGGTGGTCATCCGGTCTCCTCCCGGTGAGGTTTCCGTACGCTGTATCGCTCAGACCGTACAGCGTATCGCTCGACCCGTACACCGTCTCGGTAGCGCCGTACGGTGTACGGGTAGGATCTGGGCATGACCATCGATGGGGACCGCCCGTCCGCCACACCCGAGCGCCACCAGCGCGCCGGCGACCGCGCACGCGCCGCCGAGCCGGTGTGGTCCCGCCCTCGCGGTGGGCGCCGGCCCAAGCTCAGCCGGGGAGCGATCGTGGCCGCCGCCATCGCGATCGCCGACGCCGAGGGGCTGGACGCGGTCTCGATCCGGCGTGTCGCGAGCGAGCTCGGCGTGCGCGCCATGAGCCTCTACACGCACATCGACGCCAAGGAGGACCTCCTCGACCTCATGCACGACGAGGTGGCCGCCGAGGTGCTGATCGAGGGAGAGCTGCCCGACGACTGGCGCGAGGCGATCCGGCGGATCGCCGACAGGGAACGGGAGGCCGGACTGCGGCACCCGTGGCTGTTCCAACTGGTGGGGCGCTCACCGCGGGTCGGGCCCAACGGGCTCATGCACGCCGAGCAGGTCTTCGCGGCCGCGAGTCGGCTCACCGACGATCCGCGCGAGATGCTGGCCATCGTGACGGCCATCGACCATTACATGCTCGGCTACACGCTCCGCGCGCACCACAGCGCGGAGGGCGAAACGGGCGCCCTGGGCGGCATCGAGGAACAGCCCTATGTGCGGAGCCTCCTGGCCGACGGGCGGTTCCCGCACCTGAAGCCGGTGCTCGAGGCGGGGATCCACGCCCAGGAGGACTTCCAACAGGGCCTTACCTGGATCCTGGACGGCATCGAACGCGAGTACGGCGGACGCCGCTAGCAACGAATGGCTGCTGGCCTGCCTTTGAGATGGACCCTAGGTTTGGTCGCATGGCTCGCGGCGACCGGCGTCACCCCGAAAGCGCGGCCCGAGATTGGTTCGTCGACGACCGCTGTATCGGTTGCGGCGGCTCGGTCTCGGTCGCTCCGATGGCGCGGGGCTCTTACGCTGCTCAGCTGTTGACGGTGGCGACTTCGACGCACTCACCGGAGTCCGTGGACCGCTTGGCCTTACGCCACTCGGCACGCGACAGATCGACCTGGGGCATGGACGTACGCCTCTCGGCTCGGTGGGTCAGGTGCTTGCCAATTCTTCGGCGATGAACGTCATCGTAGCCGCGGGTGACAACGCGGCCCCGACCAGATGACGGAACGCCCCGTGGAATCGTTCAACCTCGGCCGCCTCCTCGATGTACAACTCGCCGGCGAAGTTGTCGACGTAGGCGGCGTCCCGGTCGGTCTCGTCGGGGAACTGGAGGATTGTGAACGGGCCACGTCCGACGCCCGGATGAGCGCCGATGGAGAACGGGATCAGCTGCAGTGTCACCGAGGGCATGCGGGCCGCTTCTGCGAGACGTTCGAGTTGGCCGTGAATGACCTCCGGGCCGCCGGCCGGCCGCCGGATCGCGGCCTCGTCGATGACCGCCCATAGGCTGAGCGGGCTGGGGCCGGTGAGTATTTGCTGGCGTTGCATGCGTACGGCGACACGGTCCCTGGTCCGCTCGATGTCGAGGCTCATGGGATGGGCATCGCCAGTTCGGCCGCGCGGCATCGGAACACTAACCGCCGCGGGTCGCGGTCGTAGATGATCGTCGACTCGGGGCCGAATCTCGCGATGGCGGCGTACTCGCGGCGGTACCAGCACCACATCACCAGCCACTGCGAGTCGTTCGCCGCCGCCGTGGGCACGGTGCCGTCGTCGTGGTCACCTTGCCGTCGACGGTGACGGATCGATGACCGGTTTGCCGGACCTGTCACGTCACTTCCGGCGTCACAGTGGCTGATCGATCCGGCAGAGGGCTCCGCGGCCCGGACGGGACTGGCTCCACGGTTCGGATGAGGCCACCATGCAGCTCGGGGCGGGCGTAACGCTCGGCGAAAGTTCGTGCCGGCGAGTGGTTCGTCCCGGTAAGAGGCCCGTGCTCAACGGGTTCACCGAGCGCTACGCCCCTCAACGCCGATCACGTGGCCGTGCGTATCGCGGAGGTCGTCAAGCACGACTCCCGGAGAGCCGAGCGATCAGGGCGTAGCGCTCGTCGGTCACCGGGGCGCCCCACAGGTCCGCGTGTGCGCTGAGAGGCTCGATTCGCAGGTCGGCGACGAGGGGGCGTACGGCGGCGGCCAGGTCGTGCGCGCCGATCCCGCCGGTCCACGGCAGGAGCTCCGCTCCTTTCACGTACGGCGTTCCACGCCGCCCGGACTCACGCCACCGGCCTCGCGGGACTGCGAGACCATCCCCGTCTGGGGCGATGCTCGCCGGTACGCTCGGGCGATGCCGAACTCCCGTCCTCCGACCCGGCTTCGCGAGCCGGCCGCTCCCAGGCTTCCGAGCCGACTGACGCGCGTCGCCGTACCTGACCAACCGCTCGGAGACGACCAGGCGCTATTGTCCCTGGAACTTCATGGCAGCGGCTGGGCGGGGATACAGGCCGAGGACGTGGAGGTGAACCGGTGTCGGTTCGCCGATGCGCGGCTCCCCGGGGTGGTTCTGCCGCGTGCCCGGCTCGAGGACGTCGAGCTGACCCGCTGCGATCTGGCGAACCTGCAGATCATCGATGGCCGAATGTTCACCACCCGCCTGGTGAACTCCAGGCTCACCGGTCTGGCATGGATCGACTGCGGCCTGCGTGACGTGGTGTTCACCGACTGCCGCGCCAACCTCGCCCGGTTCCGGATGTCGACACTGCGGGATGTGATCTTCCGCGACTGCGACCTCACAGAGGCCAGCTTCCAGGCCGCCACTCTCAACGGCGTCCTCTTCGAGAACTGCCGCCTGGCCGGCACCCAGTTCTCCCAGGCGAAGATCATCGACGCCCGGTTCAAGGATTGCGATCTGTCAGGCGTGGGCGGGGTCGAGAGTCTTCGCGGTGCGACGGTGTCGTCCGCCGACGCACAGAGCCTCGTATGGGCTCTGGCGTCCGCGTTCGGCATCAGGATCGAGGGCTAGGAACAGCGGCGGGGCGCCGGCCCGGTCAGGAGTCGGGGAAGAGCCAGAGATCCTGGGCGGCGGTGGCGTGGAGGAACTGGGCGAGCGCCTCGATGCCGCTCAACGGGACGGTGGTGTCGTCATCGAGCTCGACCTTGTCGACGCCGGAGGTGCGGAGGTCGGCCAGCCAGTGGTCGAGACGGTCGGCGAGCTCGCGGACCTGCGCCGGGTCGAGCAGCTCGTACAGGTTGAACCCGAGCGTGCGGTTGATCCACTCTCGGTAGACCTGGCCGCGGAACCCGGTGAAGTCGCCGTCGGAGGGCCAGAACAGGCCCTCGGGGAAGTCCCGGGGGACGTCCTCGAACGGATCGAGGTCCGCAGGCCCCTCCCATTCCCACGTCACGGGCGTCTGCAGCGTGTCGTGGCCTTTCACCGCCGGGTCTCCCGGGCGGACCGCATAGACATCGAGTCCCATAGCGCTGATCGTCGCACATTGTGATCAGGTGTGCCGATAAATGACACGGTCATCGGACCGGTCTGCGGGCAGTGAGGTCGGCGCGGTCGGCGGCGGTCTGGCCGGACAGCCAGCCCGCCCGGTCGCTGACGCTCATCCGATGGCCGGTGAGCCGCGGGAACATCGCGGTCATCGCGTCCTCGACGGCCCGGTCGCGGGCGGCGAGGACCGGGAGGAGGTCCATGCCCGGCGCCTCGGTCGCGGCCCGGTGCTCGGCCGCGCCGGCGGCCTCGGCGAGGCGTTCGCCGATCCGGACGGCGTAGGAGGCCAGGAACGACCGGCGGAAGGCGCGGGTACGGGCGCGGTCGCCGTCCTCGTGGACCAGGGCCGACGTCGCCTGCACCAGGAGGGACGTGAACAGCAGCTCGACGGCGTCCAGGTCGGCGGGGAATCCCAGGACGGTCGCGAAACCGAGCGACCTGCTCCAGGCGACGCGGCACCGGTTGGCGTCGGCGACGGCGCCCAGCAGCAGGGCCTTAGGTGCCTCGTACGGGCTGTCGATCGGCAGGCGGCGGCCGACGGGTCCGTCGTCGGCCCGTCCGGTCCGCGCGGCGAGGAGCGCGTCGTCGACGCGGTGCCGGGCCATCAGCTCCTGGGCCCGCGCGGTCAGCGCCTCCGCCTCCTCGGGGAACTCGGTCGACTCGGCCTTGGCCAGCAGCGCCTGGATCCGGTCGAGCGTCCGCCGGTCGGCGCGGCCGCCGCCCGAAGAGGACCGGGGGTCGGCAGGGAAGGGCCCAGCGCCGCCCGAAGCGGGCCGGGCGTTGCCCGGGGAGCCCGCGGCGCAGCCCGAGAGGGGCCGGTCGTCGCCCGGCGGTGGGCAGAGCATCTCCAGGCGGGGCAGCGCGCGCAGCAGCGCGGTCAGCCGCAGGGCGCATTGGACGGCGGTGGCGTGGTCGGTGCCGTTGCGGGCCGCCCACTCGGCGAGGTAGGTGTCGTCGTTCCGCCACCAGGTGGCCGCCCCGAGCGTCGTCAGCTGGCCGGACCATCGCTCGTCCACGGTCGCCGCCGCGTACGCGCGCATCTCGGCGGCGATCGCGTCGGTCATCATCCGGCCGGCCCGCCTCCCGTGCGAACGGGTCGCGTGGCGTACGAGGTCGGCCGGTTGCCAGCCCAGCCGCCAGGCCGCCGTGACACCGGCCGTCACGGCGTCCGGCAGCGCGCGGGCCGCTTCGGGTGTCTCTCGGGGCGACCGGCTCAATCGCCCGGAGGCTCGGCGAAGCGCTGGAGGTAGAGCGGCTCGCCGAGCTTCTCCAGGAGCTCCAGCTCCATCTCCAGGTAGTCGATGTGCTCCTCCTCGTCCGCCAGGATCTCCTCGAAGATCCGGGCGGACGTGACGTCGCCGCGCGAGCGCATGAGGTCGATGCCCGGACGGAGGCGTTCGACGGCCTCCATCTCGATGGCGAGGTCCGAGCGGAGCTGCTCGGGCACGCTCTGGCCGATGCGCAGCGGGTTCAGGCGCTGGTAGTTCGGCAGGCCCTCGAGGAAGAGGATGCGGTCGGTCAGGCGTTCGGCGTGCCGCATCTCGTCGAACGACTCGGCGCGCGTGTGTTCGGCGAGCTTCGTGAAGCCCCAGTGTTCCTGCATCTTGGCGTGCAGGAAGTACTGGTTGATGGCCGTCAGCTCGGCGGTGAGCTGCTCGTTCAGCAGCCCGATGATCTCCCTGTCACCTTCCATACTTCACCATCGTGGCATGGCGAAGTGCCGAGGGAGCCGACCGACCCGCCGGTCAGGCCGCCACGGTGATCGCGTCGCCGCGCTCGTCGGCGGCGAAGTGCTGCTCGATCAGGTCGCGAATCCGGTTGACGCACGAGCCGCAGCCGGGGCGCATGCCGCAGGCCGTGCGGACCTCCTTGGCCGAACAGGCTCCCGCCGCCACATGATCGCGCACGTCATCGTCGGTGACGGCATGGCAGACACACGCGTACATCGGGGGAGAGCCTCTCGATTGATCCATTAGGTAAGGCTCTCCTAAGATAACGCTCCGTGCGCGACCAGGCAATACGGGGTGCCGTGCGTGCCTGTTCCGTTACAAACCGGCATGAACATCTGCGTGTGAGGCGATCACGGCAGGGAAGCTCACCCATGTGACACGCGTATGGCCGGGTGACCCCTACCCCCTCGGCGCCCACTACGACGGCGCCGGCACGAACTTCGCACTCTTCTCCGAAGCGGCCACCCGGGTCGAGCTCTGCCTGTTCGACGACGAGGGCGAGGAGACTCGGCTCGACCTCCCCGAGAGGTCCGGGTTCGTCTGGCACGGATACCTGCCGACGGTCGGCCCCGGGCAGCGGTACGGCTACCGGGTGCACGGCCCGTACGACCCGCGCGGCGGGCAGCGCTGCAACCCCGCGAAGCTGCTGCTCGATCCGTACGCCAAGGCGGTCGACGGGGAGGTCGACTGGGACGAGCCGCTGTTCTCCTACCGGTTCGGCGACACGTCCGCCCGCAACGACGACGACAGCGCCCGCCACATGCCGAAGTCCGTGGTGATCAACCCGTACTTCGACTGGATGTCCGACCGCCATCCCCGGACCCCGTACCACGAGACGATCATCTACGAGGCCCACGTCAAGGGCCTGACCAGGCTGAACCCGGACATCCCGGAGGAGCAGCGCGGCACGTACGCGGGGCTGGCGCACCCGGCGATGGTCGATTACTTCAAGGACCTCGGGGTCACCGCAGTCGAGCTGATGCCGGTGCACCAGTTCGTGCACGACGACGTCCTGCTCCAGCGGGGCCTGTCGAACTACTGGGGCTACAACACGATCGGCTTCTTCGCCCCGCACAACGGATACTCCTCGACCGGGCAGCTCGGGGAGCAGGTGCAGGAGTTCAAGCTGATGGTGCGGACCCTGCACGAGGCGGGCATCGAGGTGATCCTCGACGTGGTCTACAACCACACCGCCGAGGGCAACCACCTGGGCCCGACCCTGAGCTTCCGGGGCATCGACAACGCCAACTACTACCGGCTCGTCGACGGCGCGCCGGAGTACTACATGGACACGACCGGCACCGGCAACAGCCTCAACGTCCGCCAGCCGCACGCGCTTCAGCTGATCATGGACTCGCTGCGGTACTGGGTGACCGAGATGCACGTGGACGGGTTCCGGTTCGACCTCGCCTCGGCCTTGGCGCGGGAGTTCCACGAGGTGGACCGGCTGTCGGCGTTCTTCGACCTGGTCCAGCAGGACCCGATCGTCTCGCAGGTCAAGCTGATCGCCGAGCCCTGGGACGTCGGCGAGGGCGGCTACCAGGTCGGCAACTTCCCCGCCCTGTGGACGGAGTGGAACGGCAAGTACCGCGACACCATGCGCGACTACTGGCGGGGCGTGGAAGGACGGCTGCCCGAGTTCGGCAGCCGGTTCACCGGCTCCAGCGACCTGTACGCCGACGACGGCCGGCACCCCATCGCCTCGGTCAACTTCGTCACCTGCCACGACGGGTTCACGCTGCACGACCTCGTCTCCTACGACGGCAAGCACAACGAGGCGAACGGCGAGGACAACCGGGACGGCGCCGACGACAACCGCTCCTGGAACCACGGCGTCGAGGGCGAGACCGACGACCCGGAGATCATCGCGCTGCGGGAGCGGCAGAAGCGGAACATGCTGACCACGCTCCTGCTGTCCCAGGGCGTGCCGATGATCTCCCACGGCGACGAGGCGGGCCGCACCCAGCGGGGCAACAACAACGTCTACTGCCAGGACAACGAGCTGTCCTGGATGGACTGGTCCGACTCTCCGACCAACGAGGTCCTGCGGGCGTTCGTACGGCGGGTGACCGAGCTGCGCCGGGAGCACCCGGTGTTCCGGCGCCGCCGCTTCCCCACCGGCGAGGGCGACGTCCTCTGGTACGCCACCTCCGGCCGGCCGATGTCCGACGCCGACTGGCAGACCCCGTACGCGAAGGCGGTGACGGTCTTCCTCGACGGCGACCGCATCGCCGAGCCGGACCGGCGCGGCGAGCCGGTCCGCGACGACTCGTTCCTGCTGCTGTTCAACGCGGCCGACGTCGACCTGGACTTCGTGCTGCCCGATACCGGCGGAGGGATGTGGACCGGCGTGCTCGACACGGCGACCCCCATCGAGGTGTACGAGGACCATGAGCGGCCGGTGGACCGCGGCGGCGAGAAGGTACGGGTCGAGTCCCGCTCCATCCAGGTGCTGCGTCGTGTCTAGGCGACCGACCGGGACCTACCGGTTGCAGCTGCGCAGGGGCTTCGGATTCGCCGAGGCCGGCGAACTGGCCGGCTACCTCGCGGCGCTCGGCGTCTCGCACGTGTACCTGTCGCCGATCCTGCAGGCGACCCCCGGCTCCGCGCACGGCTACGACGTCGTCGACCACGCGCGGATCTCCGACGACCTCGGCGGCGAGGAGGCATTCCGGGCGATGGCGGTCCGGATGCGCGCGCACGGCCTGTCGATCATCGTGGACATCGTGCCGAACCACATGGCGGTCCCCGCGCCCGAGAACCTGAACAGGCAGTTCTGGGACGTCCTGCGGCAGGGGCCGGACTCCCCGTACGCCCGCTGGTTCGACATCGACTGGTCGCAGGGCGCCGTCGTGGTCCCCGTGCTCGGCTCGCCCGATGACGAGCCGCGCCCGGACGGCGACGTGCTGCGCTACCACGACCACGTCTTCCCGCGCCAGGGCCGATACCGGGCGGTGCACTGGCGCGAACCGGACCTGAACTACCGCCGCTTCTTCGACATCTCCTCCTTGATCGGACTGCGGGTCGAGGACCCGGAGGTGTTCGACGCGACCCACGCCGTGATCCTGCGGCTGGTCGACCAGGGCCTCATCGACGGCCTGCGGATCGACCACCCGGACGGGCTCGCGGACCCGCGCGGGTACCTGCGGCGGCTGGCGCGGCCGCGCGGCTGGGTGGTCGTGGAGAAGATCCTCACCGGCGACGAGCCGCTCCCCGCCGACTGGCCCTGCGCGGGCACCACGGGGTACGACGCGCTCGGCATGGTCGGCGGGCTGTTCGTCGACCCGGCCGGGGAGAAGCCGCTGACCGAGGCGTACACCGCGCTGACCGGCGGCCCCGCCGACTTCACCGAGGTCGAGCGCGCCGCCCGGCGCTTCGCGGCCGACCGGATCCTCGTCCCCGAGGTGCGCCGCCTGACCGCGCTGCTGGCGCGGATCCTGCCGGAGGAGGACCCCGGAGCGTTGCGCGAGGTCCTGGTCGAGCTGCTGGTCGCGATGCCGGTCTACCGGGCCTACATGGTGCCCGGCGAGGAGCCGCCGGCCCAGGCCCTGGAGATCGTCGCCCAGGCCGCCGCCGAGGCCCGCGCCGCCCTCCCGGACGGCGACCTGCTCGACAAGGTCATCCCCCTGGTGCTGGGCCTGGGCGGCCGGGACGAGACGCGGGACGAGTTCGTCGTACGGTTCCAGCAGACGTCCGCGCCGATGACGGCCAAGGGCGTCGAGGACACCGCGTTCTACCGCTGGTCGCGGCTGGCCGCGCTGAACGAGGTGGGCGGCGACCCGGCGAGGTTCGCGGTGTCGGCGGAGGAGTTCCACGCCTACTGCGCGCGGATCGCCGCCGACTGGCCGCGCACCCTGACCACGTTGTCGACGCACGACACCAAGCGGCAGGAGGACGTACGGGCGCGGCTGGCCGTCCTGTCGGAGCTGCCGGACGAGTGGGTCGCCGCCGTCGGCCGCTGGCGGTCCCGGGCGCCGGAGAGTCCCCTGGAACCCGACCTGGACTACCTGATGTGGCAGACGGTCGTCGGCGCGTGGCCGCTGCCGCCCGACCGGCTCAAGGAGTACCTCACCAAGGCGATGCGCGAGGCGAAGACCCGCACGTCCTGGACCGACGGGGACCCGGCGTACGAGGAGGCGGTGCTGGCCCACGCCGACGCGGTGCTGTCCGATCCGACGCTGACCGGGGAGGTCGAACGGTTCGTCCGGCGGATCGCGCCGTACGCCCGCGTGAACTCCCTCGGCCAGAAACTGGTGCAGCTCGCCATGCCGGGCGTACCGGACGTGTACCAGGGCTGCGAGCTGACCGGCCTGTCCCTCGTCGACCCCGACAACCGGCGCCCGGTCGACTACGCCCGCCGCCGCGAGCTGCTCGCCGACCTCGACGCCGGGACCACCCCGGCCGACCTGGACGGCGAGAAGCTCCTCGTGACGTCCCGCCTGCTCCGGATGCGGGAGGAGCACCCGGACTGGTTCGACGGCGACTACACGCCGGTGCCCGCGACCGGCTCGGCGGCCGCCCACGCCGTGGCGTTCCGGCGCGGCGGCGCGGTGATCGTCGCGACGCGGCTGCCCGCCGGGCTCGAACGCCGCGGCGGATGGGGCGACACCCACCTCGACCTGCCCGGCGGCCCCTGGAACGACGTCCTCACCGACCAGTCCTACCCCTCCGGCCTGCAGCTCGGCGGGGTCCTCCGGCTGCTTCCGGTCGCCGTCCTGATCGAGGCCGCATGAGGTACGAGGTGTGGGCGCCGGCCGCCGAGACCGTCGAGGTGGAGACCGGCGGGACCCGGCACGCGATGACGCGCGCCGAGCGGCCCGGCTGGTGGACGGCGGACGTCGGCGCCGGGACCGGTGAACCGGACTACGGCTTCGTGCTCGACGGCGATGGACCGTTCCCGGACCCGCGCTCGCCCTGGCAGCCGGACGGCGTGCACGGACTGAGCCGCGCGTACGACCATGATCGCTTCAAGTGGTCGGACGAGGGCTGGCGAGGACGGCCGCTGGCAGGCTCCGTCCTGTACGAACTGCACGTCGGGACCTTCACCCCGGAGGGCACGTTCGACGCCGCCGCCGAGCGCCTCGACCACCTCGTCGCCCTCGGCGTCGACGCCGTCGAACTGCTTCCGGTGGCCGCCTTCCCCGGCCGGCACGGCTGGGGGTACGACGGCGTCCACCTGTGGGCGGTGCACGACCCGTACGGCGGCCCAGACGGGCTGAAGCGGTTCGTGGACGCGGCCCACCGGCGCGGCCTCGCGGTCGTCCTCGACGTCGTCTACAACCACCTCGGCCCGAGCGGCAACTACCTGGGCCACTTCGGCCCGTACTTCACCGACGCGCACCAGACGCCCTGGGGCCCGGCGGTCAACGTCGACCAGGCCGGCTCCGACGAGGTCCGCGCGTACATCGTCGGCAACGCGCTGATGTGGCTGCGCGACTACCACCTCGACGGGCTGCGGCTCGACGCCGTCCACGCCATCCGGGACCAGCGCGCCCTGCACCTCCTGGAGGAGCTGGCCGCGTCCGTGTCCCGGCTGAGCGCGCGGACGGGCCGGGAGATGTTCCTCATCGCCGAGTCCGACCTGAACGACCCCCGCCTGGTCACCTCGCGCGAGGCGGGCGGGTACGGCCTGGACGCGCAGTGGAGCGACGACTTCCACCACGCCCTGCACACCCTGCTCACCGGTGAGCGGCAGGGCTACTACGCCGACTTCGGCTCACCCGGGGTGCTGGCCAAGACGCTGACCCGGGTCTTCCTGCACGACGGGACGTGGTCGTCGTTCCGGGGCCGTACGCACGGCCGGCCGGTCGACACGCACCGGACCCCGGCCCACCGCTTCCTCGGCTTCCTGCAGAACCACGACCAGGTCGGCAACCGCGCCACCGGCGACCGGATCTCCGCGAGCCTGTCCCCGGGCCTGCGCAAGGTCGGGGCGGGGCTGCTGCTGACCGCGCCGTTCACGCCCATGCTGTTCATGGGGGAGGAGTGGGGCGCCGCCACGCCGTGGCGTTACTTCAGCGACCACCAGGAGCCGGAACTCGCCCGGGCCGTCAGCGAGGGCCGCCGCCGGGAGTTCGCCGACCACGGCTGGGCCTCGGAGGACGTCCCCGACCCTCAGGACCCCGAGACGTACCGCGCCTCGATCCTGAACTGGAGCGAACTCGACGAACCGGGCCACCGGGAGCTGTACGAGTGGTACCGCGAGCTGATCGCGCTCCGGCGGGCCGAGCCCGAGCTCACCGACCCCCGCCTCACCGAGGTCGCGGTCGAGTACGGCGAGTCGTGGCTCGTGATCCACCGGGGAGACCTGCGGATCGCGGTCAACCTGGGCACGGAACCGCTGCCGCTTCCGGACGGCGACGTGCTCCTCGCCTCCTCGATCGAGGAGGACGGGAGCGGGCTCCCCGGCGAGTCCGTCGTCATCCTGCGAACACCCGGGCGGGGCCGGACGTGACCCTGCGGTCTCGCTACCGCTTGGCCTTGGCGAGCAGGACCAGGCCGATGATCATCCGGATGCCCCCGAAGAGCATCGGACCCCAGGCGACGACGTAGACCCCGCCGCCGCTCCCGGACGCGTGCGAGTACGTGAGCACGGTGATCAGCAACCCGATCACGAAGAACGCCGCGCCGATGCCGATGGCACGGGTGGCCCTGCGGCGCTCCCCGTCATCCACCCCCTGATAGGGCGAGCCCTGGAACGGCGCGTTCTGGTACGGCCCGTTCTGGGGCGGGCTCTGATACGGCTGCTGCGCGTTCGGATAGGGCTGGTTCGGATACTGCGGGTTCTGTTGGTAGGGGCCCTGGTTCGGCGCGTTCTGGTACGGCGCCTGGAACCCGCCGCCACCCTGCTGCGGAGCGCCCTGGTAGGGGGCGGCGGGAG
>NZ_JBFAUT010000068.1:0-44475 GCF_040679475.1 Actinoallomurus sp. NPDC052274 | reverse complement strand
GGAACCGTGCACTCGCGAAAGTCGCAGAACGTACGGACATGCTTACGGTGCCGCTCGGCGGTACGGCCCTCCCAGTCGAACAACCCCAGATCGGAAGCGGGCACCTTTACCTGGGTCGCAACGTATGCGATCGCGTCGTCATGCAACTCGGCGCGGCCCTCGGGGAACCGGCCATGCTGGGTGAAGAACTTCAGCCACAACGCCAGCGCGAGTTTCGACGGCCCTGTCCGGCCGGCCAGCAGATCCAGTTCCTCGCCGATCAGCGTCCAGTGCTCGATCAGCTCGTCTTCGTCCATCGAGCGTGCCACGTTCGCGGCTCCTCCGGAGGGGCAGGGCGCGGGTCGATCAGCGCGACCGCACGCGGGACCACCGACGAACGGTGCCGAGCCCACGCGGAGCCAGGCACCTTCACCCCCCGAATCCGCACCAATACTGGACGTACACGCCCGCCCGCGTCCCAGAAACCCGCGAACTGCTAACGCCGTCCAGGGAAGTCGACACCCCCGCAGAACCGATCCGCCACAGGTGATGTGCGCCGAGACCGCCGCCTACCTGGGAAGACGCCTCAGATGGCGGCTGGTGGTAGCTCCCTTACCGACAGGCCTGGTAACCCCAGATCGCCCCGGGCAGCCCGTAGTCGCGGTAGGCGGCGAACATGCTCGGCGCCCGCGGGTGCAGGTAGATCGGCGCCCGGTTCGCCTCCGCAGCCTCCAGCAGCGGCGCGAACTCCGGTTCGTCGAGGTACCGCCCGCCGGTGTGCGAGTTGATCATGATGCCGTGGAGCCCGAGCGGACCCATGGCCCGCTCGACCTCGGCCGCCGCGGCGGCCGGATCCTGCGGCGCCACGGCGGCCAGGCCGCCGAACCGGCCCGGGTGCCGCCGCACGATCGCGGCGAGCGCGTCGTTGAACTCCCGGGCCAGCGGCACCGCGTCGGCCGCCGGATAGGGCTGGACGCCGGGCGGGTTGAGGCTGAGCACCGCCATGTCCTGTCCGAGCGCGTCCATCTCCCGCAGCCGGGCATCGAGATCGACGAGCCGGGCGCGGAACCCGGGAGGGCTCTCCACCGTACGCATCAGGTCCATCTCGGTCTCGTCGCCCGGCACGACGTCCAGGCCGTGCGCGACGCGCAGGAACGCCTCGGTGGCCATGTGCTCCTCGACCGCGATGACCCTCACGCCCGCCGCCCGCCGTCGACCGACAGCGCGATCCCGGTGACGAAGGACGCGGCGTCCGAGCAGAGCCAGACGGCCGCCGCCGCGGCCTCCTCCGGCGTGGCCAGCCGGCCCAGCGGTGTCATCGCCGCCTGCCGCGCGATCATGTCGGTGCCGGCCGCGACCTCCTCGAACCCGGGAGTGAGGGTCGGGCCGGGGCAGACGGCGTTGACCCGGATGCCGTCCGGCGCGTGGTCGACCGCGGCGACCTTGGTGAGCCCGACGACACCGTGCTTGGCCGCCACGTAGGCGGGGGCGGTCGGAATCGCGTACAGACCGCCGTTGGAGGCGACGTTGACGATCGCGCCGCCACCACGCCGCCGCAGGAGAGGCAGCTCGTACTTCATGCACAGGAAGGTCCCGGCCAGATTGACGTGGACGACGCGCTCGAACTCCGCCAGGCTCATCTGGTCCAGCCGACGGTGGTGCGAGGCCAGACCGGCGTTGTTCACGGCGAAGTCCAGGCCGCCGTACGCCGCGACCGTGCGCTCGACGGCCGCCCGCACGGAGCGCTCGTCGGCGATGTCGACGGTCACGGCCAGCGCCTCCCCACCGTCCTTCCTGATCAACTCGGCGGTCTCGGCCGCCGCGCCCTCCTCGATGTCGAGCACGGCGACCGCGGCACCACTGCGGGCGAACTCCAGCGCCGCCGCACGGCCGATCCCACTGCCGGCGCCGGTCACCAGTCCCACCTTCCCGGACATCGCGCTCATGCGCCCTCCTTCGTCGGGGGAGTGACCAGAGGCGCTGTGTCGTTGATTCGCTCGCTCCGCTCGCTCATGCCAGCGGCTCGTGGTTCGCCCAGGCGACCTTGTACGGGTGTCGCGACTGCCAGTGGTCGATGACCTCATGCACGCCGGGCGCGGTGAACCCCTTCGCCAGCGCGTCGAGGTCGGCCACGGTGACCTGCACGATCGCGGTCGCGATCAGCGCCGGAATCGACTCCTCGCCCGGGATGGGGAGGTGACGCCGCGTCACGACCGACTGGGCGAACCCGGCGTCGAGCATGACCCGTTCGATATCCGCGAGGTACTGATCGAGCTCGGTGTCTGGCAAGGGCTGATCGAAGGAAACGATCATCGTGTGCTGAATCATGCTCTGATTCTCGGCGGCGCACGCCGCCGGTGTCCAAGACCGGTCCGACCTTCGGCGATAACCTGGAGGCATGGTTGAACTGGAGACCCGCGAGCTCGAGTACTTCCTCGCCGTCGCCGACGAACTGCACTTCGGCCGGGCCGACGTCGGCCTGCTCTACGTCCCATTCGATGACCTCGACGGCCTGGCCCACGAGACACTGCACACCGAGGACCGCGTGGTCATCCTCCCGGCCGGGCACCGGCTCGCCGGACGCGCCTCGGTACGGCTCTCCGATCTGGAGGGTGAGACGCTGCCGCGCTGGAAAGGCGTCCCCGGAGGCGACGGCACCGGACCCGATCGGCCATCGACACGCCCGAAGCACCCTCCGGAACGGACGACGAGCGGCTCATGCCGGAGACGGTCCGGTGACCGCGCCGGCTTCTCGACCAGCCCCGCCCGTCCGGATGCCCCGGACGGGCGGGCACGCGAATGCGGTGGACGAGTCCGGCGCCCCCTCACTATCGTGTGGGCTCATGTCCGGTCCCGAGGCATCCAGACGCTAGCCACCGGTCCTTCGGTGGCTTCTCGTGTTACCCCGCGGCGGCGCCGTCGCTGAGGCCGCGCCTCCCCCGCCGCCGGGTCACCGTCATATGGACCGGTTCTCCCCCGGGATTCCGTGAGCTCCACCGCCCTCGTGGTGCCGAGCCCGGTCTCCCGCACGCGATGACACCCGCGCGTCCTCGATGGCCGCCCGCCTTCCCGCGGCCGGCCCGGGACGCCGCGGTGGTGCGTCCGTGTCCTGCCCGCGATGCCTTCTTCGACGCGACCGTGGAGTTCCTGCCCATGCCCTTCGCCATCTACATCCTCGGACTGGCGGTCTTCGCCCAGGGGACGTCCGAGTTCATGCTGTCCGGGCTGATCCCCGACATCGCCCACGACCTCGGCGTCTCCATCTCGGCCGCCGGCACGCTGACGTCCGCGTTCGCCGCGGGAATGATCGTCGGAGCCCCGCTGATGGCGGTGCTCAGCCTGCGCTGGCCGCGCCGGCGGGCGCTTCTGGTCTTCCTGACCGCGTTCGTGATCGTGCACGCCGTCGGCGCGATCACCACCAGCTTCCCGGTGCTCCTGGCGACCCGGGCGCTCGCGGCGCTGGCCAACGCCGGTTTCCTCGCCGTGGGACTCACGACGGCGACCGGCATGGTCAAGCCGGACGCCAAGGGGCGGGCGACCTCCGTCCTGCTGGGCGGGATCACACTCGCGTGCGTCGCGGGAGTACCCGCCGGCGCCGCGCTCGGTCAGACCCTCGGCTGGCGGTCGGCGTTCTGGGCGGTGGCCCTCGTCTCCCTGCCGGCCGTCCTCGCCGTCCTTCGCTCGGTGCCGGACACCGCGCAGGCGACCGGCGACCCGGACGAGACCCGTCCCGGCGCCCGGGACCAACTGCGGGCGCTGCGCGACCCGCGGCTGCTGGTCGTGCTGCTGCTGGCGGCGCTGGTCAACGCCGCCACCTTCTGCACCTTCACGTATCTGACCCCGCTGAGCACCGACGTCAGCGGCTTCGCCGAGGGCTGGGTGCCCGCGCTGCTGGCGCTGTTCGGTCTCGGGTCGTTCGCCGGAGTCACCATCGGCGGCCGCCTGTCCGACACCCGGCCGACGCGGGTCCTGATTCCCGGCGGGATCGCCCTGCTCGCCGGGTGGACGCTCTTCACAGCCACCGCCGGCGACCCGGTCGCCGCGGTGCTGCTCATCTTCGTCCAGGGAACGCTCTCGTTCGCCGTCGGTTCGACCCTGATCGCGCGAATCCTGTACGCGGCGACCCGGGCGCCCTCACTCGGCGGCTCGTTCGCGACCGCGGCGCTCAACGTCGGCGCGGCCGCCGGCCCCGCCCTCGGCGGCGCCACCATCGCCGCCGGGCTCGGCTACCGCTCACCGCTGTGGGTCAGCGCCCTGCTGGTGGCCGCGGCGCTGGTCACGGCGAGCCTCACCCACGCCGTACGGCGCATGCGGGCCACGCCGCGCGATGACGCACCGGCCTTGCCGGCCACGGGGCGACCGCGCGGATGACCGAGCCCCCCTGAGGGCGAAGCTCCACGGTGCGTCGTCACCGGCCGGGGCCGACCCGCGCCGGGCCCACCGGCTACGCGGCCGACGACTCCAGCGCGCTGAGGAACCACCGGGCCACCGGGACGGGGTCGGGCCCGGTGGGCCGGCCGTCGACCACGGCCAGCAGCGCCAAGTACCGCGAGACACGCGCGTCCGCGCCGACCCGGACCCGTTCGGCCAGCCAGCGCCGGAACTCCGCGTCGTCGTCGCGGCCGTGCGCGTCGGCGAAGACCGCGACCAGTTCCGCCACGACCGCCCGCGCCCGCGCGCAGCCCGGCGGGACGCCCTCGGCGAGCGCCGCACCGGCCAGGTCGAGGACGGCCCGCTCGGCCCGCCGCCAGCTCGCCGGATCGCCGCGATCCGCGCCGGAGGCCCGATCGGTGGCGTGCCGTTCGAACGCGGCGCGGACCGCCGCCCGGAAGTCCGGATCGCTGACCAGGTACGCCAGCTCGACCCACGCCTCGAGTTGTGCGGGTGCCGGGTCGTCCGGCGGGTCGGGCACCATCGAGCGCAGCCGCGCGGCGAAGCCCGGGTCCATGTCCAGGCCACGGGTCGCCTCGCCGATGAGGTCGGCCACCGTCCGGCGGCGCTGCCCCGCCGCGAGCGCGGCGAGCCGGTGCGCCCGGGTGACCGTTGCCGGATCCGTGCCGTGGGAGGCGGCGTGCCGGAGCACGGCCTGCCGCACCCGCAGCTCCTGGATCCGCGCCTCCAGCGCGGCCGCCTGCCGGTCGGCGACCTGCGCCAGGCTCTGCGCCCCGCTGAGCACCCGGGCGACCGTGGCGAGGCCGACGCCGAGATCACGGAGCGTGCGGACGAGCTCGAGCCGGGCCAGTGCCTCATCGTCGTACAGGCGGTAGCCGCCGGGCGACCTGGCGACCGGGGGCACCAGTCCCTGATCGGAGTAGTACCGGATCGTGGCCACCGGAAGCCCGCTGAGCCGGGCCATCTCGCCGATCGTGTGCAGACCCTCGTGCATGCCGTCCAGCCTGGCTCATCGATCCGCCGGACGGGACCCGGCCCCCACCGGGCTCAGCCGCTCCAGAATCAGGTCGGCGACCCGGCCGGGCGCCTCCAGGTGCACGTCGTGGCCGGTCGCGACGTCCACCACCGTCAGCAGCGGCGTCACCGCCGCGACCGCCGCCAGCTCACGCGCGAACCCGCGCCGGTAGGCCGCGAAGACCGTGGCGACCTCCGGCGGCAACATCTCCTCCAGGTCCAGACCCGCCGACTGGACCACCACGAGCGGGCAGCGCGTCGCGCGGTAGGTCGCGAACAGGTCCAGGGCGCCCAGCTCGGCGACCAGCCGGGCCAGCGCGGGATCGCCGGCCCGCCGTACCTCCGCGTCGAGGAAGCCGCGCATCGTCTGCTCCGCCGCCCGCGCGGCGCCGGTGTCCAGGTCGAACGGCCCGGTGGGGTTGGTGTGCCCGTCCAGGTTGACGGCCAGGGGGCAGCGCGGGCACCGTGTGGCCCACAGCGCCGCGACGATCCCGCCGAGGGAGTGCCCGACCACCGCCGGGTCGTCCAGCCCGAGGTGGTCGATGACCGCGGCCAGATCGTCGATCGCGTCCGGCCAGGACCACAGGGCCGCCCCGGAGGCGCCGTGCCCGCGCAGGTCCACGGTGACCACCCGCAGCCCGGCCGCCGTGAGCAGCGGGGTCACCCGACGCCAGTCGTCCATGGCGCGGCCACCGCCGTGCAGCAGGACGACCGTCGCGCCCGTTCCCTCGTGGTCGCGGACGGTGATGTCCACGCCTCCGCGGGACACGACATGGCCCGTTCCTTCACTCATCGAGACTCCTTCGATTCCGGGGTCCGGCCAACGCGGAGACTATGGAGCCTCAAGTCCCTTGAGACTCAACTCGGGCGGACCGGCCCGGCTGCGGAGAGGGAGCGGGCGTCCGGGCCCGCCGGCGGGGGCCCGTGTGGCGGGTCCGCGGCGGGGGAAGGACCCCACCCGCGTGGATCACGCGGGCGGGGGGACGGAGGCGACGATGGGCACGACCGGGCGCGAGGTCCACCCGCCGGCCCGGAGCATCCGGCTGCCCGGGATCCTGCTGGGAGTGGGCCTGGGCGGCTTCGTCGACGGCATCCTGCTCCACCAGCTCCTGCAGTGGCACCACATGCTCTCCAGCACGAACGGCGACCGCATCGGCGTGAAGTACTACGACCCGAACACCGTGTCCGGGCTGCGGATGAACACCGTGTGGGACGGGATCTTCCACGTCGTGTGCTGGCTGTCGGTGCTCACCGGACTGGCCGTGCTGTACTCCCGCGTGACCCGCGACCGCCGCCGCGTGTGGACCTCCCGCGTCCTGTGGAGCTGGGTCCTCGTCGGCTGGGGTCTGTTCAACCTCGTCGAGGGGATCCTCGACCACCACATCCTCGCCATCCACCACGTCCGCAGCGGCCCGAACCGGCTGTGGTGGGACATCGGCTTCCTGGCGCTGGGCGCACTGCTGGTCGCCGCCGGCACGCTGCTGCGACGCGGCGCCCGGCCCGTCGGCCCCGCCCCGGCCGGGACGGTCCACGCCTGATGGGCGGCCACCTCCACCACGCCGGGCACACGACGCCCGGCATCCTCATCGCCCTGGTCCCCGTCCTGGCGGCGGTCGCGTACCTGTGGCTCGTCGCGCGGGCCCGCGACCGGGGCCCCGGCGGAGGCCGGCACCGCCTGCGGACGGCGAGCTTCCTCGGCGGATGCGCCCTGCTCGCCGTCGCGCTGCTGCCCCCCGTCACCACCGCCCACGGCGACTTCCGCCACCACATGCTGCAGCACATGATCATCGGGATGTACGCGCCGCTCGCCCTCGTGCTCGGCGCTCCCCTGACGGCGCTGCTGCGGGCGCTGCCCGGCGGCCACGCGCGGCGGGTGACCCGCCTGCTGCGCGCCCGTCCGGCGCGCGTGCTCGCCCACCCGGTCACCGCCCTCATCCTCGGCACCGGCAGCCTGGGCGTGCTGTACTTCACGCCGCTGTACGACGCGATCGCCGCCCGGCCCGCCGCGCACTGGCTGCTGCACGCCCACTTCCTGGCGTCGGGTTACCTGTTCGCCTGGGTGGTGGCCGGGCCCGATCCCGCGCCGGCCCGTCCGGGCGTACGCGCGCGGCTCGTGCTGCTCGGGGTGGCCGTGGCGGCGCACGCCACCGTCGCGCAACTGCTGTACGGCGGGTTCCTCGTTCACGTCCACGCCCCGATCCCCCAGCTGCGGGACGCCGCGATGATCATGTACTACGGCGGGGACGTCGCCGAACTCCTCCTGGCCGCCGCGCTGGTGGCGTCCTGGCGTCCCGAACGCTCCCGGCTGCGGGTCGTACGGCCCGGCGAGTCGTGGTAGGACGCCGACACTTCGACGGCGGCGCAACCATCACCGGGATACATTCGCCTGGTGATAGTCATGATCTTCGAGTACCGGTTCGATCCCGGTGACGAGGCCGCCTACCAGGAGTACCTCGCGGAGTCGGCACGGCTGCGTGACCTGCTCCCGGAGCTGGACGGATTCCACGGGATCGAGCGGTTCACCAGCGACACCGATCCGGGGCGGTTCGTCGCGATCGGCTACTTCCGGGACGAGGAGGCGGTCGCCGCGTGGCGTAACACCCCGGCGCACCGGCGCGCGCAGGCGCTGGGCCGGCACCGGTTCTTCACCGACTACCGGCTGCGGATGGCCGAGGTGATCCGCGACTACGGGCCGCGCGACCGCGCCGAGGCCCCCGCAGACAGCCGCCGCGCCCACGATGAGGAGCATTCTCGATGCACGACCTGACCATCGACCTCGACGACGAGCCGGGCGCGCTGGCGGCCATGGGCGAGGCGCTCGGCGCCGCGGGCGTCAGCGTGGAGGGCGGCGGCATGTTCGTCGTCGGCGGACGGGCCGTCGCGCACTTCCTGTTCCACGACGGCGAGGCGGCGAGCGCGGCGCTGCGCGCGGCCGGTCTGCGTGTCACGGCCTGCCGGGAGGTCCTGGCCCGCCGCTTGGACCAGGACCTCCCGGGCCAGTTGGGGGCGATCACCCGGGCCCTCGCCGACGCCGGCGTGAACATCGAGGTGCTCTACTCCGACCACGACCACCGGCTGATCCTCATCGTGGACGATCCGCACGCCGGCGCGGCGGCGACGGTGGCTTGGGATCGCTGAGCAGGTCAAGGGCTGACCTGTACGGGGGTAAGTGAATGACGCGATAACAGACCCGCCGCCTTTACATAGTAAGGTCAGGTGACAATCCTCGTCCACCGCTTCGCCGCCGCCTCGAGCGGCGTACGCAGAGCGGACTGGGCCAGCGCGATCTCGCGTACCGCCGCGTAGATCGCCCTGATCGGCCTGGGACGTACCAGCCCAGGCACCAGCGGCTTGGGGCGCCGGCCTGCCGGTGGCGACGTGGTGGGAACCGAGGTCAGGTCGTGACGACCGGCGCCTGCAGCTCGGCCACCCACTCGTCCGGATTCTCCGAGGAGTTGAGCGTGACCTCCCGCGCGTGCCCGTCGAATCGGTAGCCGTGCGCGTCGACCCAGCGGACCAGTTGCTGGCTGGTGCTCAAAAAGCCATGGATCATGCCGCGATGCACGATCGTGGCGGCACGCTCGACGGGGGGCAGCGAGACGACCTGGAAGTCCGGGCCCCCGATGACTGCTGGGGGAACGGGGAGGCCGGCGTGCACGACGATCCCGTGGTCGCCTTCCCGGGAGGTCTCGAAGTAGACGGTGCGGGGGCCGGTCGGAGCAATTCCGGCAGAGTCGAGTCGTCGGCACAGCTCGTCGAACAGCCGGCCGATGAGCGGGCCGGTGTCGTCGGGGCTGAAGCTTGCAGTCGTTCCGCTCAGCTCGGCCAGACGGATGGCGGGCAGTTGCCTGATGACGACGTCTTCCTGCGGCATGGAACCCTCGTTCTCGATCGATCGGAGCCTCGCCTCGACCTGGACCAGGCTCGATGCCGCCTCCGCAAGGGCTGTTTCCAGTTCGGCACGTCGCAGCCGCAGCATCCCGCGCAACTCCTCGGTGCCGACGTCCTCGTCGAGGATCGTCCGCACCTCCTGCAGCGTGAAGCCGAGGCCCTTCAGTGCGACGACCCGGTTGAGGCGGGACAGCTGTGCCGCCTTGTAGAAGCGGTAGCCGCTGGACTGGTCCACGTGCGCGGGGCGCAGCAGACCTATGGCGTCGTAGTGCCTGAGCATGCGGATCGAAACACGGCCGTGCCTGGCGAAGTCTCCGATGGTGAACATGATGCTCTCGAGTGTCGGCCCTCACACTGTGGCAGGGTCAAGGGCGGCTTGGACCGTTGGACGGGCATGAACGTACGTTGAAAGGCCCTCCGCTCGGGTCCGTGTCACCAGCCGCAAAGTAGAGCGTTCATCCGGCTTGCGGACGTCTCACAACCGAAGCGGAGTTCCGCGCCGAGGCCCGGCTCGGCGACCTGGCCGCCCGCTCCCCCGCGATCCAACGGCTGCTGGAGACGAGCGAGTTCTTCCGCCACGCCTGGCACGACACCATGACCGTACGGGCGACACGCCGCCGCGGCGATCGGCCAGGGCGCCGCTCACCCGGGGATCCATCGTCGCCGCGGCCTTGGCCCTCATCGACGCCGACGGCCTGGCGAAGTTCTCCATGCGCAGGCTCGGCGCCGCGCTCAGCGTCGATCCGATGGCCGTCTACCGCCACATCAAGGACCAGGAGGCGCTCTTCGACGCCATCGCCGAAGCGATCTTCGACGAACTCGACGTCGCCTCGCTGCCCTGGGAGGGCACCTGGCGGGAGGTGTCGTGGGAGTACTGCCGCCGCCTCCGTGACGCGCTTCTTCGTCACCCGAACGCCGTCACCATCTTCGCGACACGGCCGATCCGGTCCCGGACCTCGATCGACACAGGCGTCAATATGATCAACAAGTTGCGGGATGCGGGCTTTCCGGCCGGCCGCAGCCTCCAGATCATCCGCTGCCTGCGCGAGTACACCCTCGGGCACGCCCAGAGCGTCGCCGTACTGCGGCTCGGGGCCGCCGCCCGCAGCCGAAAGCCCCACCCCGGCGATCCCGGTTAAAACGTGCTGGCCGAGGCCGCCGACGTCACCGAACCCGACGACCACTTCGAACTCGGCCTCGCCGCGATGCTGAACGGCTTCCAGCCTGCGCGTGCCGCCGACGTCGAATGAAGACTCACAGTCGGCACAGGTCAGCGGTTGATCATCACCACCAGGCCTCGGCCTTTACATAGTAAGATCGACGCTTCTCATCGACGACGGCATGAGCTGCGTGTTCACTGCTCCGGGTGTGCGGCGGACAGCCGGGTGGCGATGCCGTCGAGCAGGTAGGTCAGGCCGTGGGCGAAGGTGGCGTCCCAGTCGTTTCCGCTGACGTGGCCGTGCTCTGCCAAGGTCGGATATCGGTCGCGTCGCTGCTGCAGGTGGTCGTCGGCGGCTCGCCGGGCGGCCGCCTCGTCGCGTCCCTGCCAGGCGGTCTGCATCATCGTTGACCCGATGACATAGTTGGCCAGACCGTAGGCGGCCGCGATCAGTTCCGGGCCCGCGAGTCCGGCCCGTACGAGTGCCGCGTGCAGGAACTCGGTGCGCTCCAGCACGTTCGGACCCATGAGCGGCCGGCCCAGCAGGGTGGCGCTCCACGGGTGACGCAGCATCGCCGCCCGCCATTCACCGACCAGCGCGGTGACGTCCGCACGCCAATCCCCAGACAGAGCCCCCGGTATCCGAGCCTGCCCGAACACCGTGTCCAGCGCCAGGTCGAGCACGTCGTCCTTGGTCTTCACATGCCAGTACAGCGTGGTGGAGCCGGTGCCGAGCCGCTCAGCGAGGCGGCGCATCGTGAGCCGGTCGATGCCTTCTTCATCCAGCAGGGCCACCGCCTCGGTCACGATGCGCTCCCGGCTCAGTGGGGGCCCCTCGCGCCGTGTCCGCGCGTCCCGGAACCAGATGGGTCCTGCCTCACTCCTTGCCATGACCCGTAAGTCTAGTACGTTGTACGAACACTGGACCAACGATCCGGTACCGGATCGATGCACGAGGGGAGGTCCGCATGGGACATATCGAGGTGAGCGGGTTGACCCATGTCCTGCCGGACGGGCGGCCTCTGCTCGATGAGGTCTCCTTTCGCGTCGGCGAGGGTGCCAAGGCGGCGCTGGTCGGACCGAACGGAGCGGGCAAGACGACCCTGCTACGGCTGATCGCGGGAGAGCTACCGTCGTTCGCCGGCACCGTCACCCACTCGGGTGGACTGGGGGTGATGCGGCAGTTCATGGCAGGCGACAACACGATCACCCAGCTCCTGCTGTCGGTGGCCCCCGACCGGATACGCACGGCCGCTGCGGCCGTGAAGGTGGCCGAGGCAGCCCTGGGACAGGACGAGACCAGCCAACTCGCCTACGCCGAGGCGATCAACGACTACACCGACGCCGGCGGATACGACATCGAGGTCGTCTGGGCCGCCTGCACCACCGCCGCACTCGGTCTTCCCTACGACCAGGTGCGCGACCGCAGGGCCGACACCCTCTCGGGCGGGGAACAGAAACGGCTGATGCTGGAAGCGCTGCTGCGCGGCCCGGACCAGGTCCTGCTCCTGGACGAACCTGACAACTACCTGGACGTGCCGGGCAAGGAATGGCTGGAAGAACGACTGCGGACCACCACCAAAACCGTGCTGCTGGTCTCCCACGACCGGTGGCTGCTAGCTCAGGTGGCCGACCGCATCATCACCGTGGAAGCCCGCACCGTCTGGGTTCACGGCGGAGGGTTCGCAACCTACGCCGACGCACGACGTGACCGGACCGCCCGGCTCGACGAACGCCGGCGCCGCTGGGACGAAGAACACGCCCGCCTGCGACACCTCGTGCACACGCTCCGGCAACGGTCGGCGAACAACGACGCGGTGGCGTCGGCGTACCAGGCGGCACGAACCCGGCTGGCCCGGTTCGAAGAAGCCGGCCCCCCGCAAAGCCCCCCGCGGGAGCAACGGATCCGGATGCGGCTGCGCGGTGGCCGGACCGGCAAACGAGCGATCATCTGCGAAGGCCTCGAGCTGACCGGCCTGATGAAACCGTTCGACCTGGAAGTCTGGTACGGCGAACGCATCGCGGTGCTCGGCTCCAACGGCTCCGGCAAGTCGCAGTTCCTGCGCCTTCTCGCTGGCCTACCATCCCCCGATGTGCCGCATCACGGCCTGGCCCGGCTCGGCGCTCGCGTTGCTCCCGGACACTTCGTCCAGACCCACGCCCGCCCTGACCTGCACGGGCGAACCCCCGCAGAGATCATCATGACCGAGCACGCGTGCGCCCTGAACGACGCGATGCGTGCGCTGGCGCGCTATGAACTCGCACCCGCCGGACGCCAGCGGTTCGAGACCCTGTCCGGCGGGCAACAGGCCCGGCTGCAGATCCTGCTCTTGGAACTGTCCGGCTGCACGCTGCTGCTCCTGGACGAGCCAACCGACAACCTCGATCTGGCCAGCGCCCAAGCACTGCAAGACGCCCTGGAGGAATACGCCGGCACGGTACTGGCCGTTACCCACGACCGCTGGTTCGCCGCCGACTTCGATCGCTATCTGGTCTTCCGTGCCGACGGCCACGTCCAGGAGAACCCCATCCCGATCTGGCACGAAGGTCGAGTCTCACGCGACCGCAGGCAACCAAAGCCGTAGCACAGGGCAAGGTGACCGCAGGCGAGCGGCACCTACCTGGTCTTCAACCTCCGAAGCTCCGGTGAAAGGCAAGGTAGAGATCGGCGCGGTCGGCCGGCGGGCAACCCGGCGCGTCCGACTTCGACACCGGGCTCGAGTTGGGGGCGGTGGTCGGTCTTGAGCTCGGGGACGTACTTGTAGATGTCGCCCGCCTCACGCCAGGCAGCCGGGCGATCGAGGCGATCGTCGCGTCCGGTTGAGCCAGTAGGGCGCGGGCGTGCCGGACCTGCTCGGGCGTCATCGCCGGACGCCTGCCTGCCCAGACGCTTCGCCATGGTGGCCATCCAGCGGCCGATGCAGCCCTGGCAGAACCGGCGAGCCGAGGCGCCACTGGAGGGCGACGTCGGCCTGGCCGCCGAGCCAGGCGGGCCGGGCGGTTCGGCGTGGGCTGAGCGGCGCTCAGCGCTCCGCCGGGGTCTCGCCCGAGGCTCCGGCGGACGCGCTGGTGCCGGAGTCGTTGTCCCAGGCGCGGAAGGCCTCGACCGTCTTCAGCTTGTGCTGCCGGGCGGCGGCCTCGATCTCGGCGGCCGGAGCCCCGCTCTCGATCAGGCGGGCGAGCGCCCGGTGCTCCTCGATCGACTTCCAGCCTCGGTACGGGATCTGGGTGAAGACGGTCCGCCGGATCACGTCGAGTTTGCGCGTGGTGTCGCGCAGCGCCTCGACCAGCGCGGCGTTCGGGCAGCGGTTGTAGATGACCTGGTGGAACTCATGGTTCAACCGGCCGAAGTTCAGCGAGTCGAGGGTGTCCATGCAGGCCACCATCCGGTCATCGATCTCACCGAGGCGCTTGAGGTCGGCCGACCGGATGTGCGGGGCGGCCAGGGCGGTGGCGTACCCCTCCAGCACCGCCAGGACGGTCAGCGCGTTCTCGTACTGGTCCGGGTCGGCCGGGGCCACGCGGGCGCCGGCGTTCGGCTGGTAGATGACCAGGCCTTCGGCTTCGAGGCGCCGGATGGCCTCCCGGACGGGGAGGGGACTGACGCCCAGCTCCTCGGCGAGCGCGTCGATGACCAGGCGGTAGCCCGGACCGTACGTGCCGTTGAGGATCCGTTCGCCGATGATCTGGTACGCCCGCTCCTGCTTGTTCACGATATCCTATCGTATCAAATCCGCCGGGCTCGGCGGCCGCCCCCGCGCACGAGCCGACGCCCCCGTGCCTTCGACGCGCCGGCCTCCCGCGGGCTTCCGCGGACGTCGCGGCCGGGCCCGCGGGCCCGGAGACCGGTCAGCCGTTGGACATGTAGGCGGCGAACTCCTCCAGCGAGATCTCGCCGTCGCCGTCGGAGTCCATCCGGCGGACGACCTCGGCCGCCGCCTCGTCGGTGATGTCCTCCCCGAGGGCCTTCATGAGCTGCTTGAGCTCGGACGCCGAGACACGCCCGTCCTTGTTGACATCGACGATCTCGAACGTCGCCGCATAGGTGCTGGTGTCCGGCATGATCCCCGGCCTTCCCACGTGAGGGTTACGACGGCTCTCCCGAGCCACGACGCGAGACAACCTAGTGGAAGGAACGCCCGGCTTGGGGTGGATTGGCGGTTGACGGGCGTCGTGTCGGTGGGTTCGGGCTCCGTCGCACGGGATAGATCGCTGGTTGATCAGGCGACCGCCTTTACGTAGTAAGGTCACTACTGTGGAGAGCAGGAGCAGCTCCAGCCGCCCCTAGTACGACAGGTGCATCCGTGTACGCATATCTCGACCATCCCGGCCCGATCCCCTTCGCACACCGCGGCGGATCCCTCGACGGCCGTGAGAACTCCATGGCCGCCTTCGAACGCGCCATCGAGCTGGGCTACCGCTATTTGGAGACCGACGTGCGCGCCACCGCCGACGGCGTCCTGGTCGCCTTCCACGACGCGACCCTCGACCGGGTCACCGACCGCACCGGCCCGATCGCCCGGCTCGGCCACGCCGAGGTCGCCAAGGCGCGCATCGCCGGCCGGGAGCCCATCCCCCGGCTGGAGGAGATCCTCGACGCCTGGCCCGGCGCGCGCCTCAACATCGACGTCAAGGCCGAGAACGCCATCGGCCCGCTCACCGAGGTCCTGCACCGGGCCCGCGCCTGGGACCGGGTGTGCGTCACCTCCTTCTCCCACCGCCGCCTCCGGCACGTACGCGCCCGCATGCGCCTGCTGTCCGGCCGGGACGTGTGCACCGCGCTGAGCCCGCTGGGCGTCGCCACGCTGCGCGCCCGATCCGTCGGCGGCCCGCTCGGCTGCCTGGTGCGCCTGGCCGAACTCGGCGTGCCGTGCGCCCAGGTCCCCCGGCGCGTCGGCCGGACCCCGCTGGTCACCGAGGCGTTCCTGCGGACCGCGCACCGGCTCGGCCTGCAGGTGCACGTCTGGACGGTCAACGACCCGGTGGAGATGGAACGCCTCCTCGACCTCGGCGTCGATGGCATCATCACCGATGAGATCGAGGCGCTGCGCGACGTCATGACCGCCCGCGCGCAGTGGGCCGCCGCGTCGGCCTGACGCCGGACATCCCCCGGGCGGCCGAGGAGGACGCGTGGGCCTGGCGCCCGTCGGCACCCCCGTCGAGACGACCCCCGGCGACCGCCGGCGCGAACAGCGCGGCTGGTACTTCTACGACTGGGCCAACTCCGCCTTCGACACCACCGTCGTGGCGGTGTTCCTGGGGCCCTACCTCAGCGACATCGCCAAGGCCGCGGCCGACGCCGACGGGTTCGTACACCCGCTGGGCGCCGACCTCCGGGCCAAGGCGGTCTACCCCCTCGCCGTCACGCTGTCGGTGGTCCTGCAGGTGCTCGTCCTGCCTCTGGCGGGCGCGCTGGCCGACCACACCGGACGCAAGCGGGCGCTGCTCGGAGCGTTCGCCTACGTCGGGGCGTTCGCCACCATGGGCCTGTACTTCGTCGGCGGCGGGCGGTACCTGCTCGGCGTAGCGCTGTTCGTGGTCGGCAACCTGGCGCTGGGCGCCTCCACCGTCGTCTACAACGCGTTCCTGCCCGACATCGCCGCTCCGGACGAACGCGACGCGGTGTCCTCGCGCGGCTGGGGCCTGGGCTATCTCGGCGGCGGGCTGCTGCTCGTGCTCGACCTCGTGCTGTTCCTGGCGCACGACGCCTTCGGGGTGACCAAGGGCGAGGCGGTGCGCATCAGCCTGGCCTCGGCCGGGGTCTGGTGGGCGGCGTTCACCCTCATCCCCCTGCGCGCGCTGCGCGACCGGCGCCGCACGCCCGCCGCCGAACCGCTGCCCGCGGCCGTGCGCTCCGCGTTCGGCCGGCTGGCCGGCACGCTGCGGGACATGCGCGGCCGGCCGGTCGCGCTGCTGTTCCTCCTGGCGTTCCTGGTCTACAACGACGGCGTGCAGACGGTGATCACGATGTCGGCGACGTTCGCGACCGAGGAGCTGAAGCTCGGCCAGACGGACGTGATCGCGGCGGTGCTGCTGGTGCAGTTCGTCGCCTGCGGCGGGTCGCTGCTGCTGGGCCGGCTCGCCCGGCGGTACGGCGCCAAGCGGGTCGTGCTGACCTCCCTGGTCCTGTGGACGGCCGTCGTGCTGGCCGCGTACGGGCTGCGGCGCGGGTCGGCGGCGGAGTTCCTCGCGCTGGCCGCCGCCATCGGTGTCGTCCTGGGCGGCACGCAGGCGCTGTCGCGGTCGCTGTTCTCCCACCTGCTGCCGCGCGACCGCGCGGCGGAGTACTTCGGCTTCTACGTGATCAGCGACAAGGGGACCAGCTGGCTGGGGCCGCTGGTGTTCGCCGCGGCCTTGCAGTGGACCGACAGCTACCGCACCGCCCTGGTCTCGCTGGTGATCTTCTTCGTGGTCGGCTTCGCGCTGCTGGTCACCGTGGACGTGCCCCGCGGCGTACGGGAGTCGGGGAACCCCCTCCCCCGGCGACTCTGAGGCTCGCCGTCCGCGGACCGCTCATCCGGTACGCGGCGCGTGCGTGAACTCCCGGATGAGCCGGGCCAGTCTCGTCGGCTGGTCGAGGGGGATGAGGGTGTAGGTGTCCTCCACCTCGGCCAGCCGTCCGCGGAGCAGGCCGGCGAGGCGGCGGCCGTGCTCGGGCGGCATCACCCGGTCCGCGCTCGCCCAGACCACCAGGGCGGGACGGTCGAAGTCCGGCAGGCGTTCGGCCGCGGTGAGCAGGAATCCGGTGTCCGCCGCCGCCGCGCGCAGGATCCGTACGGTGTCGCGGCGGATGTCCGGCCGAGTCAGGAGGGGTCTCATCCAGCGGGCGGTCGCGGCGTCTCCTCGTTTGGTGAGCCACCCGAACGCGAGCGGGAGCCGCCGGACCGGGCGAAGCCGCATCTGCTGCATGAACAGCCCGAACAGGCGAGGCGGGAGCCGCCCGGCGAGCAGCAGCGTCCGGCCCGTCAGACCCGGCGGGAAGTTGTCGAACGCGTCGCATGAGGCCAGGACGACCCGTCCGACGCGTCCGGCGCCCTCGGCCAGGAGGAGCTGGACGAGCGCGCCGCCGGTGTCGTTGCCGACCAGGGTGACGTCGCGCAGGTCGAGACGGTCGAGGAACTCCCCGACCAGCCGGGCCAGCCCGTGCGGTGAGAGGTCGGCGTCGGGGCGCATCGCGTGACGGTGCGCCCCGAGCGGCAGCGTCGGCGCCACACAGCGGTGGTCCGGGGACAGCTCCGCGACCGGCCCGTCCCACAGCGAGGCGTCCATCAGCAGCCCGTGCAGCAGCACGACGGTCGGACCGTCGCCGCCGGTGTCCTCGTACTCGATCGTTCCGGCGGACAGCTCGACGGTCCTCATGCCCGCCCCGTTCGGGGCGGCGCGGACTCCGAGGTGCGGCGTTCCGGCTCCGCGCGGTCGAGCAGGTGCCGGCGAAGGAAGGAGAGCTCGGCGTCGACGGCCTGCTCGTGCGCGTCCAGGAACGGGGCATAGTGCCCGCCGGGCAGACGGACCAGCTCGCCCCTGGGCGCTCGCCGCGCCGCGCGGATCGCGGGGCCGGGTGGAGCGGTCTGGTCCTGCTCGCACACCACGACCAGCAGCGGGCAGCGCACCCGGGAGGCGTGCCGGCCGGGCCGGTACAGCGTGATGCGAAGCGCCGAGCGGGCGGCGATCACCTGCGGCCAGTCCGGATGGCGGTTGCCCGGATTGAGCGCCCGGTCTCCGTCCTGACCGTCCGGAGTGGTGAGCATCGCGATGGTCCCCGGCTCGCCGGCGAGCGGCACCAGCAGCGGGGGCCGGCCGAAGAGACCGCCCACGGCATCGAGGAGGCTCCGGCCGGTGAACCGCAGCATCGCCGGCGGCCTCTGGTGGCGTCCCGCCTTGGGCGTGGCGTCCAGGCCGTCGGCGAGCGGCATCTGCGCGATCGCCGCCGCCACCCGCGGCTCGCCGGCCGCGGCCCGGAAGATGTGACCGCCCGACAGCGAGAACCCCCAGATGGCGATTCTGTCCGGAACGACCTCGGGCAGTGTGGCGGCGAAGCGGATCGCGGCCCGCCAGTCGGCGAGTTGCTCCCCCATCCGCAGGACCTGGCGCGGCCGCCCTCCGCTCTCCCCGAGCCGGCGGTAGTCGAAGGCCAGCACACTGAACCCCGCCTCGTGGAAGGGCCCGGCGAACGGATCGGTGCCCGGCTCTTTGGTCACGGCACCGCCGGCCGCCATGATCACGCAGGCGCCGTTGCGGCCCGGATAGTGCCATGCGACGCACTCGGTGCCGCCGCTGATGAAACGAACCTTCTCCCGCTTCGCGGAAACCCGCATCCCGACCCCCCGTCGGATGGACTGGATCAACGGGGCCAAGTGAACCACGCGGTTCACATACTGTCCACGGCGGGTCCGCCTCCGAGGCCCGGGCGGGCGGCGGCTATTCGCCGGCGGCCTCTTCGAGCTCCAGCATGCGGATCAGCGCCTCGAATCCCGCGGCGACACCGGGGGCGTCACCGGTGGTCAGCCGCTCCAGCAGGAAGCCGCGCAACGTGGCGAGGACCATCTCGGCGACCTCACGCCGCCGCCGATCGGACCACCGCTCCGGGCAGAGGGACTCCAGGACGGGCAGGTACTGCCGGGACGCCTCCCGGGCGAGGTCGGAATGGCGCTCGGGGTCGTACATGGCCAGGCCGATGGCCTGGTCGAGCACCCGGCTCAGCCGCGATTCCTCGTTCAGGAGGGTGGGCCACACGGCGCGGATCCGCGCCGCCAGGGTCTCGTGACCCGCCGCCTCGCGCGCGGCGGCCATCGCGTTGTCGATCCGCCTCGCGCGAAGCTTGAAGACGACCTGGCGGAGCAGGTCCTCGACGCCGTCGAAGTGGTAGAGCAGCACCTTGTGCGTCGTACCGGCCGCCCGCGCCGCGCGTCGCAGCGAGAAGTCCACGAGCCCGTTCGCGGCGACGTCCTCGGTGACACGCTCGAGCAGTTCCCGGCGCCTGGCCTCGCCACGCGGCGACCCCGCCGACCGCCGATACCCCGCCTTCGGTGCCTCATCAGCCGCGAATCCCATGGCCACAGCTTCCACCGTCCGGGCGATCACCGCACATCGGAGACGCGACACGTCCAGCGAGTATGACTTTCATATGATATGAAACTGATGTAACTTCGGCGAGCGGGAGGTCGTCGAGCGATATCCGAAACCCGGCGGATCGCGTGCGACGGCCCGGACCACGGCATCTCACACGGAAAGAACTGATCATGATTCTTGTGACCGGAGCGACCGGCACCATCGGACGCCCACTGATCGACCTGCTCGTTCGGGAGGGCGCCAAGGTCCGCGCCGTCACTCGCGCCCCGCGGACCGCCGGCCTGCCGGCGGGCGTCGAGGCCGTCGCGGGCGACCCCTCACGGCCCGGCACGGTCGTCCCGCACCTCGAGGGGGCCACCTCCGTGTTCCTGCACCCCCGGGCCGCCGGGGAGGCCGCCGCCGATCTGCTGGCGTTCGCCCGGGAGCGGGGCGTCGAGCGGGTCGTGGTGCTCTCGGCCATCAACGTGGACGACGATCCCGCGCGGCAGCCCTCCCGCTTCCAGGGCGACCGGAACAAGGAGGCCGAGGACGCCGCCGTCGCGAGCGGCCTGGAGTGGGTGAGCCTGCGGGCCGCCTCCTTCGCCGTCAACACCCTCCGTACGTGGGCGCCCCAGGTCCGGGCCGGTGACGTGGTGCGAGGCCCGTACGCGGCCTTCGCCGAGCCTTTGATCGACGAGCGGGACGTCGCGGAGGTCGGCGCCTGCGCGCTGCTCGGCGCCGGCCTGGCGGGCCGCCGGCTTCGTCTCACCGGCCCACGGTCCCTCTCCCACGCCGCGCTCGTCACCGTAATCGGCGAGGTGATCGGACGGCCGCTGCGCTATGCGGAGATCCCTCCGGAGGCGTTCGCGCGAGGCCTGGTCGAGCGGGGCCTCCCGCGCCCCTTCGCCGAGGCCCTGATGGCGAGGTACGCCCGGGGCGCCGGACCGGCCGAGACCGTCACCGACGAGGTGGCGAGGATCCTCGGCCGCCCCGCCCGCACGTACGCCGAATGGGCCGCCGACCATGCCGCCGCCTTCCAGGGCTGATGACGCCCCGGCCGGGGCCGAGGAGAACACCACGACCCCGTGCCGCGCACCCCGGAGCAGGGTCTCGGCGGCGGTCCTCAGGAAGAGAGCTTCGGCCTGGGCAGTACGGGCGCGCCCACTTCCATGGAGAGCCGGAGAAGACTGGGTGCGTGCCTGGTCCCCAGCATGCCGAGGTTCGTCACGAGAATGCCCCCTTCGACGATGGCGATGGCCGTCGGCCCGTCGAGGCCATCGTCGGCCGTCGCGAGAACGGTCACCGCCCCATCGGGGGCGATCCGCTGGACGGTGTTCTCCGGATGCACCGCGAGATAGATGTTCCCAAGAGCGTCGAAGGCGAAGTCGTCCGCGGGCACACCTGAATGCACCTCGGTGATCTTGGACGGCCGACCGGCCTGCACTTCGATGCGGAGTACGGTGGCCTGCGCCGTATTCGTGGCATAGAGACTTCCATCAACGAACTTGATGCCGTTCACCCCTGTTCCCGAGACGGGGTCGTCGAACGACGTCGGCTTCAGGCGGTCATCGGCCAGCCAAAGCCGCAGATCATCGTGGCCGCGAGGCAGGTAAAGGATCTCTCCGTTCACGGAATCCGCGGCGAACAGAGTGCCCTCATCGTCGAACGTGATGCCGTTGAGCCCCGCGCCGGCTCTGGCGGCGGCGAACCGAGCCCAGCGCCCGGCGGCGTCGCTTCTCCAGATTCCCGCCACGGCCTCCTCACCGCTGCGCACGGCGACATAGAGCCGATCGTCCGCGTCCGACGCGAGCCCGACCGCCATGACGTCGTCGGACTGTTGGACGACCCGCTCCGCACCGGCCGTCGAACGCCAGACGGTTCCGGCCGCCAACAGGGTCGTGCAGATGGTGCCGTCCTTCAGCACGACGATGTTCTCCGGCGTTTCCCGAGCACCGAAGTCGAACGACTTCACGGTGCTGACTTCTCCGACGACATCCGCGGATGACATGGCCCTCCCATTTCCCGGCTCGACGTGCGACGCGCTCGCGCCCCGTTGCCGCTCGCCGTACTCGTAGTGTTCGAAGACCGCCGGTGTGCGATCTTCCGGTGACTCAGTCGGCGGCCAGTTGCTCGGTCGCCTGTTGGCCGGCGTCGGTGGCACGACGCAGGAAGTCGGCAAGCGTCTGGAGTTCGCCGTCGGTGTACTCCGCGCAGATCCGGTCCATCGAGGTGCTCATCCCGGAATAGAGCTCGAACAGCTCCGGGACGCGGTCGCGCAGGGGGTACACGGTCACGGCGCGGCGGTCGACCGCGTCCGGGTCGCGCCGGCGGACGGCCCAGCCACCTCGTTGAAGCCGGTCCAGGATGCCGGTCATCGTGGCGGGGTGCAGGCCGGCACGGCGGGCGAGGACGCTGGGGCTCATCGGCCCGTGCCGGTTGAGCAGGTCGAGACAGAAGAGGTCGACGTCCTTGATATCGACGTGGTCGCAGATCTGATGGTTGAGCAGTGACAGCTGAATGCTCAACTCGCGCAGAGACTCTTTGATCGCGCTGGTCGTTCGCCGTCGATCTCGCGCCGAGCCGGCGTCCTCGCCAGTGGTGGACGCCATGGTCGACATCCTCCTAGCCCGATATGATATGTCCGACGTATTTGATGAGATCTTAACGATGCTAGCGCACCCGGCGAGGGCGACCAGGGCGACCGCGGCGCAGTAGACCTTCTCCCCCTCCTGGTTGGTGCTGTCGGTGCTGTCCCGCCAGGCGGATTCGGCCGGCTCGGATCCGTCTGCCCGTCATCGCCCGCGTTCGGATCTAACGCCGGACCGTACGGCAGCTGCTGCGGGTCCCTCACCGGGACTCCCATCTCTCCTGGGGGCGGGCCGGTAGGTGCTCGGCGGCGCGGCCGCGCACGCCTCGTACCAGGGGGATGCCACGACGGGATCAGCGCGTGGTGTGACCCTCAGACCGTGCCTGGACGTCGCTCAGGAGGAGCGCGCTCCGGACCTGGTCTGCTCCCCCTTCCGCGCGTCGGGTCCCGCGCTCGGGGCGGTGCGCCGGTGCCGGCCGCGCAGTGCGGAGGCCAGCGCGCCGACCAGGGCCAGGGCCGTGGCCACGGTGAAG
The DNA here is from genome assembly GCF_040679475.1 of Actinoallomurus sp. NPDC052274. Classification (NCBI taxonomy): domain Bacteria; kingdom Bacillati; phylum Actinomycetota; class Actinomycetes; order Streptosporangiales; family Thermomonosporaceae; genus Actinoallomurus; species Actinoallomurus sp. NPDC052274. The sequence goes on along the minus strand of NZ_JBFAUT010000068.1, from coordinate 21,872 downwards.
ACGGTGACGAGGCCGTGGTGGAACGGACCGGTCACCAGGGTCGGGAAGAACCGGGTGCCGGTGAGGGTGTGGACGTCGCCGGCGGGCAGGGTGCGCAGGACTCCGCTCGGCGCGAGCAGATGGCCGATCGGGTTGTTGCCGAGGAAGGTGGCGAACAGGCTGCTGACCGGCGGCAGGTTCGCCGCCTGGGCCGCCGTGCCCGCCGGCACGCCGTGCGCCCGCAGGCCGCTGTCGAGCGCGCCGGGGAGCGAGCCGGCGAGACCGGTGATCATGAGCGAGAAGGACAGGCCGATCGACAGGGCGGTGCCGGAGTTCTGGAACGTCGAACGCATGCCGGAGGCGACTCCGCGCTGGTCCGGCGGGACACTGCCCATGATCGCGGAGGTGTTGGGCGCCGCGAACATTCCCTGTCCGAGGCCGCTGAGCAACAACATGGCCGCGAACGCGGGATACGGGAAGTCGACCGGCAGAAGGAGAAGGCCGACGAAGGCCGCGGCCACCACGAGCAGCCCGGTCGTGGCGAACAGCCGCGCGCCGAAACGGTCGGACAGCCAGCCGGAGATCGGCCCGCCCAGGAGGAACCCGATCGTCAGCGGGAGCATGAAGATGCCGGCCCACAGCGGAGTGCGTTCGAAGTCGTAACCGCGCAGGGGCAACCACATGCCCTGCAGCCACATGATCAGCGTGAACTGCAGGCCGCCGCGGGCGATCGCGATGAGCAGCGCCGCCAGGTTGCCCGCGGCGAACGCACGGATGCGGAACAGCCCGAGCTCGAACATCGGTTCCCTGATCCGGGTCTCCGTGACGCAGAAGATGACGAGCAGCGCCAGGCCCCCGCCCAGCGCGCCGAGCACGTACGGGTTCGTCCACCCGGTCGAGTGGCCGCCGTACGGCTGGATGCCGTAGGTGATGCCGACGAGGAGGGCACCCGCGCCGGAGGTGAAGGTCAGGTTCCCGACCCAGTCGATGCGGCCGGGCCGGCGAGAGCCGATCTCACGCAGGCTGCGGTACGACCATGCCGTGCCGGCCACGCCGATCGGCACGCTCACCCAGAACACCGCCCGCCAGTCGATGGCCGCCAGCAGGCCTCCGGCGAGGAGCCCGATGAACTGGCCCGCGAGCGCGGTGATCTGGTTGATGCCGAGCGCCATGCCGCGCTGTCGGGCAGGGAAGGCGTCCGTGAGGATGGCGGCGGAGTTCGCGGTGAGCATCGAGCCGCCGACGGCCTGCACGATCCGGAAGCCGATGAGCCACAGGGCGCCGCCGCCGCCCCTGAACGGATCGAGGGAGAGGGCGATCGAGGCCGCGGCGAAGATCGCGAAACCGGCGTTGTACATCCGGACGCGGCCGAACATGTCGCCCAGTCGGCCCAGCGCGACCACCAGCACGGCCGAGACCAGCAGATAGCCGAGGATCATCCACAGCAGGTAGCCGATGTTGCCGGGTGCGAGCGGGTCCAGTCCGATGCCGCGGAAGATCGCGGGCAGGGAGATGATCACGATCGAGGAGTCGATGGTCGCGATGAGCACGCCCATCGTCGTGTTGGACAGCGCCACCCACTTATAGCGCCCGTTCTCCTCGTGGGCGCGCTCGCGGTCGTCCACAGAACCCATCCGTCTCTCGTCTCCGTCCGTCACAGCCGTTCCGCCAGTCGGTCGAGCAGAGGAAGCACCGGAAGGAGCGCCCGCCGCTCGGCCGGCGTGAACTCCGCGTCGATGACGGCGGCCAGGTGTCGTATGGATTCCGAGCGCCGATCGGCGACCAGTCCACGGCCCGCCTCGGTGATCGTCATCACCGCCCGGCGGCCGTCGCTCTCGTCCGGGCTCCGGTCGACGAGGCCGCGTTCCTCCAAGGCGGCCAGGGTGGCCGCCATGGCCTGGGGCCGTACGCCCTCGGCGGCGGCGAGCGCGCTCGGTGAACTCGGACCTTCCCGGTCGAGCCTGGCCAGCGGCGATATCTCGGAGAGCGCCAGGCCGCCCACGGATCCCTTGGCCTGCCGCATCTTCCGGGCGATCCGCCCCACGCTCAGGCGCAGCGCCGCCGCGATCTCGCTCGCGTCCACCTCGTCCGCGTCCGCGTCCGCAGCCGACGCGTCGATCTCCGACATAGTTGCTAACGCTAACTTAATAAGTTGTTTTTAACTATGTGTACCGAGATGCCTGTCCTGTACTGGCCAACGGGCCGGGACCAGACGACCCCCGGCGCCAGGCCCAGACCGCGACCGGCCTCGGCAACGACGGCTACGGCACGCCGAGCCGACCTTCTCCGACGTGGGCCGGACGCATCGCGCCCGGCCCACCCGGTGCCCGGTCAGTCCGTGATGTCCCGCGCCACGGCGATGGCGGCGAGCGCGAGGGCGACGACCGTCCAGCCGAGCAGGAACGGCGTCCCGGGTCCGCCGTTCGGGCCGAAGGCCGCGAGCCCGCCGGTGAACGGACCGTGGTACCGCGTCAGCGGGACGATCGCCTCGATGATGGCGCCGACCGGCAGGATCACGAACGCCGTCGCGGCGTTCCGCAGGATGGCGCCGAGCGCGACCCCGAACAGCGCCAGAAGCACCACCCCGCCGACCGTGATCGCGTACAAGCGCGCGAGGTCGGCCGGGTGCCCGGTGCGCATGGCGGGTCCGCCGTGCCGCGCGACCGCGGCGCCCAGCCAGAAGGTCTGCGACACGGCCGCGGCGAGCGCGGCCACCACGGCCAGGGACGCCGCCTTGGCCGTCAGGACCCGGTACCGTCCGGGCGTCGTCAGAAGGACCGGGACGATCGTCCGGAACCGGTGCTCATGGGTGGCCGCCATCACGCCCAGCAACAGCATCGGATAGCCGGTCAGCGCTCCGGCGGACGGGCCGAGGCCGTCCCAGGTCGCCGCGGGATCACCCTGCATCCCGATGACGAACACGGCGAAGAGCTGAGCGAGGCCGACCGCGAGCAACGTCAGCCAGGGGCCCGGCGTCGTCCGCAGCGAGTACAGCTCGGCCCGCACCATCCGGATCACGGTGCCTCCTCGATGCCGCCCGCACCGGTGAGCCGGAAGAAGACCTCTTCCAGGCCGGGGGCGTCCTCACGTAGCTCGAACAGCGGGATCCGGTGCTCGGCGGACAGCAGGCCGACGTACTCCGACCACCCCGGCGGGCCCTCCAGACGGTCGCGCTCGGTCATCCGCACGGCCGCCCCGGCGGCGGTCATCAGCGCGGCGAGCCGTTCGGCCTGGGGCGAGCGTACGTGGAGCCGCCCGGACGCCCGCGCCCGCAACGCGTCGAGCGGACCGGCCGCGACCAGGCGTCCCCGGGCGACGATGACCACCTGATCGACGGTGTGCTCCACCTCCGCCAGTTGGTGGCTGGACACCAGCACCGTGCGCCCCTCCGCGGCCTGCGCCCGCAGGAACCCTCGCAGCCAGTGGATGCCCTCCGGGTCGAGTCCGTTGGCCGGCTCGTCCAGCACGAGCACCCCCGGATCACCGAGCAGCGCCGCGGCCAGCGCGAGCCGCTGCCGCATGCCGAGCGAGAAGCCGCCGGCGCGCCGGTCGGCCGCGTCGGCGAGGCCGACGAGTTCGAGGACCGTGTCGACCCGACGGGCGCCGACGCCAATGCGCAGGCCCAGCATCCGCAGGTGATGGCGCGCGGTGCGGCGGGGATGAGCGGTCATCGTCTCGACCACCGCGCCGATCACGCGCGCCGGTTCGGGCAGGTCGCGGTACGGGCGGCCGTACGCCAGGGCCCGGCCGGACGTCGGCCTGACCAGGCCGAGCAGCATGCGAAGCGTGGTCGTCTTGCCCGCTCCGTTCGGACCCAGGAAGCCGACCAACGAGCCCTGCTCGACGGTGAATTCCAGTCCGTCGACGACGAGCCGGTCGCCGTACCGCTTGGTGAGTCCCTGGATCGTGATCGCCCGCACCGGATAATAGATAACGGTTAGCCATAACGCCGTCAAGGCGATCACCCGGCCGTCGCCCTCGCCGGCCACGCGCCGGCGAGGGCTTCGGTCACCGGGTCGAACGTCATGCCGATACCCGTAGCACGGTCTTGCCCGGCAGCCGGCGTGCGCACAGGCCTTTCAGCGCCGCCCCCGCCTCTCGCCAGTCCACGACGGTGGCGATCCCGGCCCGCAGCGTACCGAGTGCGTATTGGGCGACCAGGTCGCTGAGATCGTCCGAGGGAGGATCGTCGTCGAGGGCATCGAGCACGTAATATCCGCGGAGAATCGCCTGTTTGGGGTAGAAGTCGCTGACCGAGAACCGCGTTGTCGCCCGTGCGGAGTTACCGAAGCACACGATCATTCCGCCGGGGGCGACGAGCGTGAACGCCTGGGCGAGCGAGTCACCTCCGGCCGACTCGAGGATCAGGTCGAATCCGGGCGTGACGCCGCCCATTCCGACGTGGACGTCGTCGGCGCCCAGCGCGTCGAGCCCGTACGCGCGGTCGGGCCGCCCGACGATGCCGGTGACCTTCGCACCGGCCGCCCGTGCCAGCTGAACGGCGAACCGCCCCACTCCACCGGCCGCGCCCGTCACCAGTACGGTGCGACCGTAAAGGTCGCCGGCGAGCCGGAGCATCCGCAGCGCCGTCAGCGCCGCGGTCGGCAGGGCCGCCGCCTGTTCCCAGGAGACGCCGTTCGGGATGACCGCGAGCTGCCGCAGCGGAACAGCGAGGTGTTCGGCCCAGCTCTGCCCGTGCGCGATGCCGAACACGCGCGTGCCGGTGGGCGGTCCGGCACCCGAGGCCGCCTCTCCCGCGATCACGCCGGCGAAGTCCCAGCCCGGCCGCCATCCGGGAACGGCGTCCAGGATCCGATGCAGTTCGCCGCGATTGACCGAGACGGCCCGCACGTCGACCAGCACCTCGTCCTGGCCCGCGGCGGGCATGGGGACCTGGGCGAAGCCGACGAGGTCGGCGTCGCCGGTCGCGACGAGCGCTCTCATGCGTCGGCCGGCCATCGTGGCGACGCCTCCGGCGCGGGCTCGATGGCGTTCCAGTCGTCCCGGACCGGGGAGAAGACCTCGATGACGACCGCGCCGTCGGGTCCGGTCTCGACCTCATGCGGGACGTCGGCGAGGATGCGCCAGGTCCCTCCGGGGCCGATGTCGCGTTTCTCCTCGCCGACCCGGAACGTCAGCGATCCGGTGACGCACACTCCGATCTGCTCGTTCTCGTGCCGGTGCTCGGGCACGACGCCTCCGGGGGGCAACTCGACCACGGACAGGGTGATGCGGGCGCCCTGGACCACCCGGGCGATCACGCCCGGCCAGATGGGCAACGGCGGGATCGAGCCAAGGTCTTTCAGCGCGCTCATGCGCCCTCCTTCGTCGGCGGAGTGACCAGACGCCGTGTTATCGATTCGCTCGCTCATGTCGGCTCCTCGTAGACGGGTGTCGTCCATTCGTGGTGGCGGTGGTCCTCGCGGCGGGCGATCGCCTGAAGGTCGCGCCGCAGCGTCACCGTCGTCTCACCGGGACCGCCGGTGCCGACCGGACGGCCGTCCACCTCGACGACCGGGACGACCGCGGCCGCGGTGCCGCAGAGCAGCGCCTCGTCGCAGGCGTACAGCTCCGAGCGTTGGATCCGGCGTTCGGTGACCACGATCCCGAACCGCTCGCCGAGCAGGTCCATGGCCTGACGGCGGGTGATGCCCTCGAGGATGTCGTCGGTGACCGGCGGGGTGGCCCACTCGGTTCCGGTGCGGATGAGGATGTTCGAGGTCGTCGCCTCGGCGACGTACCCGTCACCGGTCAGCAGGATCGCCTCGTCGAAGCCGTTCCTGATCGCCTCGGACTTCGCGAGAGCCGGGCCGACATAGCCGCCGATCACCTTGGCGCGGTTCGGCAGGGCGACGTCCGAAGCGCGCCGCCAGCTGCTGACCATGCAGCGGACCCCGCACGGATCGATGTAGTCCCCGGGCACGGGGGTCGCCGCGACGCAGAATCGCGTCCCGGAGTCGTGCATCCGGACCGCGAGCTGCTCACCGGCGAGGAACAGCAGCGGCCGCACGTACGCGTCGCCTCGCACGCCGTTGCGGCGCAGCAGTTCCACCGTGGCCGACACCGGGTCGGCGACGGCCAGGTCCAGGCCCAGGATGCGGGCGGATCGCCGCATCCGCTCGTAGTGCGCCGTGGCCTCCAGCAGGTACAGCTCCCGGTGCGCCGCGTTCCAGTAGGCGCGGATCCCGTCGAAAATTCCGGTGCCGTAGGAGACCACGTTCGCGAGCACGCTGAGCCGGGCCTTCTCCGCCGGCACTAACGCGCCGTCGATGAAGACCCAGGGGTACGGCGTGCCGAACGCCATGTCCTCCGGTTTCACCACCTGTTGACTCATACGTCCGGAATCTAGGTCGACCAAGGGTTCAGCACAATCGAAGGTTCCTTAAGACAGGCTTTAGCATTGCCGTATGCTCGATCTCGCGCGACTCCGGGTGCTTCGCGAGGTGGCCCGGCACGGCTCGCTGACCGGTGCCGCGGCGGCCATGTCGTTCACCGTCTCCGCGGTCTCCCAGCAGATCACCGTGCTGGAGCGGGAGGCGGGCACCCGGCTCCTCGAAAGGCATGCTCGCGGCGTACGGCTCACCGAGGCCGGGTGGGCCCTGATCCGTCACACGGACGTGATCCTCGCCGAGCTGCGGGCGGCCGAGACATCGCTGGCCGCGATCGCGCACGGTGTCGGAGGCCGGTTGCGGCTCGGGTCCTTCACGACGGCCAACGCGACGCTGATGCCTCGCGCCGTGCGCGCGTTCCAGCGGCAGTACCCGCAGGTGGAGCTCGAGCTGGTCGAGATCGATACCGACGAGGCGACGGCGGCGGTCGCCGCGCACGAACTGGATCTCGCCCTCGTGTACGAGTTCCCGGTGGTGCCCTTGCGGATCCCGCCGAGCGTCGAGGTCAGTCCGCTGCTCGTGGATCCCCTGCACATCGCCCTTCCACCCGACCATCGGCTGACGGGCCGAGAACACCTCCGTCTCACCGATCTGGCGGAGGACCGGTGGATCCAGGGTGTGCACCACGGTTCGACGATCGACGTCCTGCCGCGTGCCTGCCGGAAGGCCGGGTTCGAACCGCGGATCGCGTTCCGCACCGACGACCAGATGACCGTACGGGGACTCGTCGCCGCCGGCCTCGGAGTCGCCCTGGCACCGTCTCTCACTCTGCCGGCGATCCCGTCGGACCTCGCCATACGTCCACTGAGCGACCCCGCGCTGACTCGTACGGTCTCGGCGGCCACGCCCGCGGGCCCGTACCGGCTGCCGTCGGCGACGGCCATGATCGACCACCTGCGCCGGGTCGCCGAAGAACTCGGGCTCTGATCGGTCCTCGCAGAGTGGGAACCGCGCGCAGATCGTCGTTCATTGAAGATCGTCTGGAGAGGTGCCCGCAGACCCCTTGACGCGGGTTCGGTGCGGCCCCGCCGCCCCGGTGGGTGGAGGGGCCGTGACCTGCCGGGAACCCGCCTATCCGAGCACCGGGTAGTTCGCGCGGAACACGTTGTGCGGGTCACGGGCCCGCTTGATCTCCCGCAGCCGCGCGAGCGCGCTGTCGGAGAAGGACTTCGCCGCCGTGTCACCGGGGGACAGCAGGGTGTACGGCTTGCGGCCGCTGATGTAGGCCTCCAGGTCGGCCACGACCTCGGCCTGCCTGGCGCGCGTCGCATCGGCCGCGTGCGGCAGGCCAAGTCCCAGCAGGCCGAACAGGTACGGCTCAGCCACCGCGCCGCTCGCACCGGCCCCGCCGCCCGGCTCGGCGAGCGCCCCGCCCAGGTGCCTGATCTGCACGTTGATGAGCGGTTCTACCGGCTTGGCCAGCAGGAGCTCCACCGCGTCCGCGTCCAGGCCGGTGAGCAGCTCCGCACGAGCGATGAATGGGGCCGGATCGGTGGGCTCGGCGGTGATGTCACCCAGGTCGGCGACCGGGACGACGCCGCGGCTGTCGGAGATCGCGCCATCGATCTTGTCGATGCGCACCAGCAGGTCCTCCCCCTGAGCCGCCTCACCCAGGTAGGCCAGATCCAGCGTCACCATCGGCGGCGCGCCGGGGGGCTGGAGCCGGTTGATCCAGACACTGAGTTCACGCGGCGCCTCGGCGGTGATCTCCAGGAACGCGTCGTACACCTCCCTGGCCCGGTGCTCCGGCCAGATCACGCGCCCGCCGTACAGGACCGGCACGGGATACAGCTCGAGTTCGAGGGCGGTCACCACCGCGAAGTCCCCGCCACCGCCGCGCAGCGCCCAGAACAGCTCGGGATCGGACTCGGCGGTCACTCGGCCCGGCTCGCCATCGGCGTCCACGATGTCGATGGCCCGCACGCTGTCGGAGGCGAAGCCGTACTTACGGCTGAACCAGCCGACCCCGCCGCCCAGGGTGTAGCCGGTCACGCTGACCCCCGGCGCGCTGCCGGACAGGCCGGTCAGACCCAGCGGACCGGCCGCGGCCAGCACCTGCCCCCACTTGACGCCCGCGCCCACCCGGACCACGCGCTCCTTCGCGCGTACCTCCACCTCGTTCAGCAGGCCGGTACGCAACAGGATCAGGCCTTCCACATCACCGGAGGCGCCATGCCCGCTCGGCTGCGCGGTCACCGTCATCCCCGCCCGCCGCGCGTAACGCACGAGCGCCGCCACGTCATCGGCATCCGCGGCCTCCACCACGGCCGCCACCGGCTGCCTGACGGTCAGATTCCACGCGGTGGCCGCCTGTTCAAAGCCGTCATCATCGGCCAGGAGCACGCGCCCCTTGAGGACACCGCGCAGATCGTTGATCGTCATCGTCGTCTCCCTTTTTCGAGTTCTCAGAGAATGCGAAGGAACACCGTGCACCCCTTCGGGGCGTGCAGAAGTCAGGCGGGCTGCGCGGCGGGCGCCGGGGCGGCGGCCTCCTGGGCCTTGTGGGCCTTGTGGGCCTTGCCGGTCTCGCGGAGGATCAGCAGGCCGGTGGCCACGATCAGTGCCGAGGTCAGGCCGTGGATGCCGAACGCGGCGGCCATGGAGCCGTGGTGGGCCAGGACATTGATCATGTCGCCGAACGGGGCGACGGCCTCCATCAGCAGGACCCAGCCCAGGGCGCGGCGGTGGCCCGTCACCAGCAGGACGCCGATGACCAGGCCCATCGCGATTTCGCGGCTGCCCTTCACGACGAGGAAGCCGCCGCCGTCGCCAGAGGGCCAGTTCGGCAGGCCGAAGCCTGGAGCGGACGTCGCGGGGGTCAGGATGAAGGACGCCCCGAGGTAGAGGACGAACAGGACGCCGGCGGTGGCCAGGATGGTGTTGAGGTTCTTCAGCGACATGGTTCTTCTCCTCTGATGTTCAGACTGGGCGGGGTTCAGCCGCGGACACGGCGGATGTGGCGGGCGTAGCGGGGGCGGCCGATGACGTGCCAGATGACGCGGACCGGCGTGGGGAGGCCGCGCAGGACGATGGCGCGCTCGGCCGGGTTCGCGTCTTCCAGGACGGCGCCGAAGAGCGTGAGCAGGGTGAGCTTGGGAGTGTTGTGCACCAGGTGGTCGCCCAGGGAGGCCCACTCCTGTTCGGTGATGTGCTCGGCCGCGAGCGGGAGGAGGGTGGCCTCCTCGTCGTCGAGGTGTTCCAGCAGGACCGCGCGGTGCTCGGCGAGGGCGGCCACGAGGGTGTCGCGTTCGTCGGCGCCCGCGGTGGCCTCCCAGGCGGGGACCGCGGCGTCCAGCCTGGTCAGGGTGGCCGCGATGCGTTCGTGCTGGATCTCCATGCGCAGGACGATGTCGGCCTCCAGGTCCACCCGGGAAAGGAGCGGCGGCCACAGCAGCTCGTCCTCGCCCTCGTGATGGTTGTGCAGACCCAGCCGGTAGTCGCGGAAGTGGTCGGCGATCACCGTGGCGCGAGCGGTGTCACCCGGGGTGACGTCCGCGACGAGTTCCACCAGCAGCCGTGACTCACGGCGGAAGACCCGGTGGACGATCTCCATGTCCTGGGTGTTGACGCTCATTTGTTCCTGCCCTTGGTCGGTTGCGACGTGTTCAGGCTGCTCCCAGGTGTTTGGAGGGTGCTTGGAGCTGACTTGGACCAGTCCACGTACGATGTGCGGATCATGGTCTTCGTCCGGGTGCTGGGCTCGTTCGCGGCCGAGGTGAACGGTGCGGCCGTTCACCTCGGCGGGCCTCGGCAGCGGGGCGTGCTGGCGTTGCTGGTGGCGGCGCGCGGGCAGGTCGTGCCCGTCGACCGGATGATCGAGGATCTGTGGCGCGGTGAGCCGCCCGCGCGGGCGCTGATGTCCTTGCAGGCGTACGTGTCCAACCTGCGCCGGCTGCTGGAGCCCGGACGCCCGCCGCGCACGCCGGCCCGGCTGCTGGTGAGCGCGTCGCCCGGTTACGCGCTGCGGCTGCCGCCGGAGTCGGTGGACGCGTGGCGGTTCGAGGACCTGCTCGACCAGGCCCGTACGGAGACCGACCCGCGCGTCGCCCAGGCTCGGCTCGCCGAGGCGTTGGGGCTGTGGCAGGGACCGGCGTTCGCCGAGGTCGCCGACGAGCCGTGGGCCGCCGCCGAGACGATCCGGCTGAACGAACTGCGCCTGGTCGCCACCGAGCTGCGCGTCGCCGCGGGTCTGCGAATCGGCGACCCCGCCGCGGTGGTTCCCGAGGCCGAGCGGCTCACCCGCGACGAGCCCCTCCGCGAGGAGGGCTGGCGGCTGCACGCTCTGGCACTGTGGAACAGTGGCCGCCAAGCCGACGCGCTGGCGACGCTCCGCCGCGCCCGCGGCATCTTCGCCGAGGAGCTCGGGCTCGACCCCGGCCCGGACCTGACGGCGTTGGAGGAGGCGATCCTCACCCAGCGCACAGATGTCATGCGCGAGACCGTGCCCCCGCCACCGCCGACCGCACCGCTGCGGCGGCCGGCTCCGATCATCGAGGCGCCCTTCGTCGGACGCGAGGCACAGCTGTCGGCACTGGTCACGGCCGCCGCCGAGGCCGCCACCGACGGAGCCCGCATCGCCCTTGTCACCGGCGAGGCCGGGCTCGGCAAGTCGACGCTGCTGGAACACCTCGGCAGGCGCCTTGAACGTGACGGGTGGCTGGTCGCCGTCGGCCGCTGCCCCGAGGTCGACAGCGCGCCGCCCGCATGGGCCTGGACCGAGGCGCTGAGAGCCGTCGCCGCGACCACGTCCCCGGGCGAGTTCGCGGACGACCTCGCGCCGCTGCTCACCGACACCGGACCGGCGGACGCCGACGCCACCGCCGGACGGTTCCGGATGCGCCAAGCCGTGTGGAAGTGGCTCGCGGCGGTCGCCGCGGAACGCCCGGTCGCCGTTGTGCTGGACGACCTGCACTGGGCGGACGCCGCCACGCTGGAGCTGCTCGGCGGCGGCCTCGGCACGCGGGCCCCGATCCTGGTCGTCGCCGCCTACCGCGTGGACGAGAGCGGGCACCTCACCGAAACGCTGGCCTCCCTCGCGCGTGCCACGCCCCTCCGCCTGGCGCTGCCGGGGCTGAACGACGAGGCCGTCGCGGAGCTCGTACGGACCGAATGCGAGGCCGACGAGGAGACCATCGCGGGGATCGCCGAGCGCACCGGTGGCAACCCGTTCTACGTGCGCGAAAGCGCCCGGCTGCTGAACGGCGAAGGCGCGCTGGTCGCCCTCTCCGAGGTCCCCGAAGGCGTACGGGACGTGCTGCGGCGCCGGCTCGCACGGCTGCCCGAAGGCGGCGTGTCCATCCTCCGGCTCGCCGCGGTCGCAGGCCGGGAAAGCTCAGTGGACGTCCTCGTGAAGGCCGCCGACACCGACGAGGACGGCGTGATGGACGCGCTGGACGCGGGCGTCATCGCCGGGCTCCTCGACGAGCCCGGCCCGGGCCACATCCGCTTCGTCCACGCCCTCGTCAGGGACACGCTCATCGCCGACCTCAGCCGCCTCCGCACAGCCCGCATGCACGCCCGGATCGCCGACGCGCTTGAAGGCACCGACGACATCGCGGCGCTGGCCCACCACTACGCGCGCGCCGGCTCACCGAAGGCCGTCGGCTACTGCGTCCAGGCCGCCGAGCTTGCCGAGGCCCGCTACGCCTACGACGTGGCGGCCGACCTCCTCACCGATGCCGTCACCAACTCGACCGGACCGGACGAACGCGTCGAATTGCTCGGCAGGCTCCTGCGCGCGCAAATCCGGGCGGGAGCCGTCGGAGCCGCCCGCGAGACACGCCGTGAAGCCGTGGAGTACGCGGAGTCCCTGGGCCGCGACGACTTGATGATCGCCGCATTCACCGCGTGGACAGAGCCGACCCCCTGGCAGGCCCGTACGTACGGCACGGTGGACCAGCCCATCGTCGACCGCCTGAGCCGCCTGCTGAAGCGCGAACTGCCCCCTTCGGTGCGGTCCCGGCTCCTGACGGCGTACGCGAACGAGCTGGTCGGCGAGGACGACCCGACCGTTCTGGAGGCGGCGCAGGAGGCACTCGACCTCGCCACCGGACCCCGGCTGCGGGCCGCGGCACTCGAGATCCTGGCCACAGTCCACGGCGACGCCGAGTTCTGCCGGGAACTCGTGGAGATCGGCACCGAGCACGACCTGCCGGTCTACCGCGTCACCGGGCTGCTCAACCATGCCACCGGCGCCGCCGACGCCAACGACCCGGTGGCCATGCGCCAGGTGACCACCGAGGCTTTGGAACTCGCGCGCACCTACCGAATGCGCGAGGCGATCGCCGTCGCCGAGATCACGCTGGCGACCCTGGCGCTCATCGAAGGCCGAACCGCCGACGCCGAACTCCTCTACATCAAGGCCGACGAGGGCATGCGGCGCGCCGGATCGGTGCACGCCACGGGCTTTCTCCAACTCGCCATGGCCACGGTCTGGCTGAACGACGGCACGCTCGGCGCGCACCTGGACGACGTTCGCGCCCTCCACGTCGCACTCGGCCCCATGACCTCCGACCTGCTCGCGCTCGCCCTCCACGCCAACGGCCTGGACGCCGAAGCCCGCGAGGTCCGCGCGTCACCCAGCCCGATCCGCCCCGACTTCTTCTTCACCTTCCTCACAACGTTGCGCGCGATGGCCATCGTCGCCTTGAACGACCGCGACGCCGCCGAGGAGATCTACGCGACGCTGCTTCCGCACCGCGACGGCCCTCCGGCGGGCGCCACGAGCCTGTCGGTGGCGCTGCGCCCGGTCGCCCACACCCTCGGCGAGCTGGCCGTCCTCCTCGGCCGCGACCACGAGGCCGCCGCCCACTTCGCCCAGGCCGCCACCATCGCCGACCAATGGAACGCACCCCGCTGGGCCGCCGAGGCCCGGTTGCGAACGACCACCTAGTGCGGTGACCACGAACGTTCGCCGGTTTGATCGCGCTGCCTTGGGGCGTGGGCGGCCCCAGCGTTGTTGTCGTTGGCTGCGGATGCGGGCGCGTTCGCGGCGTTGGGCGGTCAGGATGTCGGGGTGGCGGGCGTTGGCGTTACGCCACCGCAGGTAGGCGTGCAGCCTGCGGGCGAGCACGGTGTGGTCGGGATGGTTTGAATCGCCCATCACGAAGGTCCGCAAGGGCCCGAACTGGGCCTCGATCGGGTTCGCCCACGAGGCGTAGGTCGGGGTCAGGCACAACTCGACCTTGTTCTTCTTCGCCCACTTCACGATGGCCGGGGTCTTGTTCGCCGACAGGTTGTCCATGATCACATAGATCTTGGCGCCGTCCGGGCGGGCGGCCCGGATCGACTTGAGCGCGGCCAGCGAGTGATCACCGCCCTTGCGTCTGCGGATCACGCCCCACAACTGGTCATCGCCCAAGGAGTAACAACCGTGGAAGTAGCGGATGCCGTGGGTGCGGCGGTAGGTCGCCGGCAGCCGGTCCGGCCGGGACCGCCGCGCCCACGCCGACCCGTGACACGGGCGAATCGACAGTGGCCCGAACTGGTCGAAGGCGAAACACCGCTCGGGAAAACGGCTGGTGACGTACTCGATCCGATCCAGCTTGGCTTCCTTGTCCGGGTCACCGGACTCCTTCCAGGTCCGGGTGCGCTGGAAGCAGATCCCGCGTGAGTGCAGGATCTGCCTGAGCCGTTCCCGTCCGACATCGATGGCTCGGGTGGCGTCGGCGGCAAGATAACCGGCGAGCTTGCGGATGCTCCAGTGCGTGAACGGACGCCCCAGCTTGACCGGACGCGTGGTGGCCGTCTCAACGATGAAGGCGATGTCATCGTCGCTGATCAGGCGGGGACGACCTCCCGCCCACTTAGGGTCCAGGCAGGCCAGCCCGCGCTCGTTGAACGCGTGGATCACATCCCGGACCGTATCCTCGTCCGCGGCGGCCGGATGCTCGGGAAAGCCTCGCCCGTGGTGCCGATATGGAGGCTTTCGCCCGCGTCCTGGGCTGCGGTCGCCGAGCATTCGGTACGCCGTGGGCGGCGGACCGGAGCCGTCCCGGTTGCCGGCCCGGCCGATGGAGGTGACGAACCCGCCGCCATCGGGCAGTGATCAGCCCGGTCTCCGTGCTGCCATGGAGCACCCAGCGCGGCCCGTGATACGGCGTGGTCGACCGGTTCATCGGCGAGGTAGGCCCATCCCGCGACCGCCGCCGTGACACGCTCACGGCCGGGAAGCGGGCCACCCGCGCCTCCGTGAGAGCACACGGCCGCGCAAGAGCCGCGCTGTCAGTGCGCTTGCTCGTACTGTTCGATGACCGTCGCCGGGATACGACCCCGTTCACTGACCTCGATCCCACGCGCCTTCGCCCACGCGCGGATGTCCGCACTGCGCCGGCGGCTGGACACGGCACGCCCTCGCGGGCGCCGGACACCGCCGGCCCGCCGCCCGCGCTCCACGAACGGCGACAGACGATCACGCAGTATTCCCGCATTCTCGGCACTGAGGTCGATTTCATAAGCGACGCCGTCGATGGCGAACGAAACCGTCTCTTCCGCTTCGCTGCCGTCCAGATCGTCGATAAGTCGTTTGATGACCTGCTCGGCCATATTCATTCCTTCCTCGATGGATGCGCGTTAACGATTGTAGCCAATGTAGCACCGTGGGCTGCTTCCGGATCACTATTAAAGATCACCGATCGTGCTCTAAAGCGCGACCCTACGCGCACACGGTGCACGAGCAGAGTAACGCGCCAGGCAGCACTGGCATGACGGTTCCGTTTTCAGGCGGCTACCCTCACCAGCGACGTAACCGATACCTGCGAACAACCGATACCTGCGAACACAGGTCAATCCGACCGGCGATTTCCCCGCTTCAGAGCGACGACCCCTTCGCGCGCCTTTCCAGATCGCCGATGACGCCCCCTGCGACCTTCGTTAGCGAAGGAACCGATCAACGGTGACCGTCAGTCACACGCGCCCCCCAAGGCAGATCCGGAGCTCAGCTGATTCCGGGCAGCGCCGCTTTCCCGCTCTCAAAGATCGGACATCCCCCATCAGGAATCAGATTCGCACAGACAGCCGTACCCTCAGCCGGGCCGCTTCGCATCAGCGTCGACCGCCGACGACGGCGCCATGCAACACACCACTCAGGCGCCTCGTATTGCTTCAGCATGCCTTCAGACGGCGAGGGCCGCTGCCGCGAAGGGTCGATGAAAGCGGATGAAAGCCCAGCGGACGTCCCGTCGGCCGTCCATCGTCCCGACGTGCGCCAGCACGATCCCCTGTCACACGCGACCGCCGACTCGCTTGACATATGACTGCATCGGCGCACACTCCTGCCTGAGCCGGTGTTCAGCATTCCGTACCTAGTTCGATATTTCGACATGCTGGGCGGGGCCGGACGCAATCGCCTCGACGCGGCACCGGGGCCGCGCGCAGGTGCCCCGCTCCTTCACTGAGAGGTGGATGATGCGCAGAGTCTTCCTGTGGTGGGCCGGCGCGGTCGCCATGCTGATCCTGGTGGCCGTTGCTTTATCCGCTGTCGGTGTCGGTTCCGCCTACGCCGAGTCGAACGGCGGTGTGCGGGTCATGCCGCTCGGCGACTCGATCACCGATGGGATCACGGTGCCGGGCGGGTACCGGATCGGGTTGTGGCAGCGCTTCGCGAACGACGGATACAAGGTCGACTTCGTCGGGTCGCTGTCCAACGGGCCGGCCGCTCTCGGGGACCACGACCACGAGGGGCACTCCGGCTGGCGCATCGACCAGATCGACGCGAACATCGGCACCTGGCTGCGCACCTACACGCCGCACACCGTCCTGCTGCACATCGGAACCAACGACGTCATTCAGAACCACGACCTGGCGGGCGCGCCCGCCAGGCTGTCAGCGCTGCTCGACCACATCACCGCGACCGTGCCCACCGCCGAGGTCTTCGTCGCCACCATCATCCCGCTCGCCGACTCGGGTCTGGAGGCGAACGCCCGTACGTTCAACGCCGCGATCCCCGGCGTCGTGCAGAGCAAGGTCAACGCCGGCGAGCACCTGCATCTGGTGGACATGCACGCCGCGCTGACCACCGCGGACCTGGCCGACGGCGTCCACCCGAACGCCACCGGGTACGACAAGATGGCCGCCGCCTGGTACAGCGCGCTCAAGTCGGTATCCGGCAGCATCGGCGACCCGGGTGGCGGAAACGGCGGAGGCACCACTCCCCCGCCCGGCGGCTGCGCCGCCAAGTACACCGTGGTCGGCCAGTGGTCCGGCGGGTTCCAGGCCTCGGTCACGGTGACCGCGGGGAGCAGCGCGATCACCGGATGGACCGTCACCTGGCACTACTCCGGCGGACAGAGCGTCACCCAGGCCTGGAACGCGACCGTCGGCGGCTCCGGATCGACGATCACCGCCCACAACGTGGGCTACAACGGCGCCCTCGGCGCCGGCGCGAGCACCGACTTCGGGTTCATCGGATCCGGATCCGGCGGCGAGGTGCCCGCGCTCACCTGTACCGCCGGCTGACCGGTCCACACTCCCCCCACGCGTTATGAGGTGACACGTGACACGTCCCATTGATCGCAGATCCGGCGCCGGGTGGCGCTCGGCGGCCCGCCGGGCGACCCGCCTGGCCAGGCTCGGCCTGACCGCCGCGCTCGCGCTGATCGTCACACCGGTGATCGCGCTCGCGTCCGCGCCGCCGGCACCGGCGCTCGGCAACGGGCTGGCGCTGACGCCGCCGATGGGCTGGAACGACTGGAACGCCTACGGCTGTAACGTCAGCGAACAGCTCGTCGAGCAGACGGCGCAGGCGATGCACAACAACGGCATGCAGGCCGCCGGCTACCAGTACGTCAACATCGACGACTGCTGGATGGCCTCCAGTCGTGACGGATCCGGGAACCTGGTCGCGAACTCTGGCAAGTTCCCCGACGGGATCGCCGCGGTCGCGAACTACGTCCACTCTCTCGGTCTGAAGCTCGGCATCTACGAGGACACCGGCACGGCGACCTGCGCCGGATACCCCGGCAGCTACGGACACGAGCAGCAGGACGCCAGGCTTTTCGCCTCCTGGGGAGTCGACTACCTCAAGGAGGACTGGTGCAACATCCCGTTCGGCGACTTCTCCGGCCAGTCGCACCAGCAGGTCGCCCAGACCCTCTACACGCGAATGCGCGACGCGCTCTCCTCGACCGGCCGCCCCATCGCCTTCAGCATGTGCAATGGCTGGGACTCCAGCGTGCAGCCGTGGAACTGGGCAGGCCCGGTGGCGAACCTGTGGCGCACCACGGTCGACATCCAACCGAACTTCACCAGCATGCTGAACAACTTCCACGTCAACGTCGGGCTCGCCGACCACGCCGGCCCCGGCGCGTGGAACGACCCGGACATGCTCGAGATCGGCAACGGCATGACCGCGACCGAGAACCAGGCGGAGTTCAGCCTGTGGGCTGAGATGGCGGCACCTCTGATCGAGGGAGGCAACCTCGTCAACCCCGGCTCCTCCACCCTGTCCGTCCTGACCAACAAGGCAGTGATCGCCGTCGACCAGGACTCGCTCGGCAAGCAGGGCACCCAGGTGTCCTCTGCCAGCGGCCACGACGTGCTGGCCAAGCCCCTCGCAAACGGTGACGTTTCCGTCGTCCTGTTCAACGAGACCGGATCGACCGCCACCATCTCCACCACCGCATCCGCCATCGGCAAGAGCGGATCCTCCGGCTACACCCTCACCGACCTGTGGACCGGTGCCACGTCCACGACCAGCGGCACCATCAGCGCCTCCGTCCCCGCGCACGGCGCCGTCATGTACCGGGTCGCCGGCGGCACCACCGGCGGCGGGCCGGCCAGCGAGATCCACGCCGTCGGCGCGGGCAAGTGCCTCGACGTGCCCAACGCGACGCGGACCAACGGCACCCAGCTACAGATCTTCGACTGCGCCGGCGGCACGGGCCAGATCTGGGCCTCCTCGGGCGGCCGCCTCACCGTCTACAACGGCGCCAAGTGCCTCGACGCCTATGACAACCAGACGACGGCCGGCACCAAGGTCGAGATCTGGGACTGCAACGGCGGAGCCAACCAGCAATGGCAGGTCAACTCCAACGGCACCATCACCGGCGTCCAGTCCGGGCTGTGCCTCGACGTGACCGGCGCCGGCACCGCCAACGGAACGCCGGTCGAGCTATGGCCCTGCAACGAGGGCTCCAACCAGCGATGGACCGTGGGCTAGCGACGCACGGCCGTCGGCCGCTTCGGCCAACTCACCGGCCCTAGGCGGACTCGCGGACGATCAATCGGCAGGGGACTTCGTGTACGCCGGGAGAAGGTCTGTCGTCGATGGCGTCGAGCAGCCGGAGGGCCGCGATGCGGCCGATCTCGGTCAGGTCGACCTCGATCGTCGTCAATGGGGGGCGCGCGGCGAGCGCCATCGTGTCCCAGTTGTCGTAGCCGACGACGGCGACGTCGTCGGGAACTGCGACGCCGCGTTCACGCAGGGTGTCGGTGACGCCGCGGGCGATCTGGTCATTGCCGCAGAAGAAGGCGTCGGTGTCCGGTGCGGCGCGCAGAACCGCGTGGGCGGAGCGTCGGCCCCACGCCTCGCTCCAGTCGCCGAAGTGCGGTTTGCCCATGACGAGATCGAGGCCTGCTTCGGCCAGGAACTGCTGGGTGAAGCGGGCCCGGTCGGCTGCCGCTGCGTGGTGGGCGGGGCCGGTGACGTGAGCGATCCGGGTGCGGCCGGTGGAGATCAGGTGGTCGATGGCCAGTCCGCAGCCTTGGTGGTCGTCGGAGATGACGGAGATGTCGCCGGGATCGGTCGAGGGCGACAGCGCGTAGACGACGGGGACATCGTCGTGGACACCGGTGAGCGGGGGCCGGGGATCGGTGCGACGGCCGGTGACGATGATGCCGTCGACCCGGCGGTCCATCAGGTTGTGCAGGTGGTGCTGTTCGCGAATCAGGTCGCCGCGCGTATCGCAGAGCAGCACGGAGATCTTGCCCGCCCCCAGCGCGTCCTCGGCGCCGAGCAGCACCGGGGTGCTGAACCGGCCGATCCCGTCGGTGGTCATGAGGCCCACGGTCCAGCTGCGTCCGGTATGCAGGCTCTGCGCCTGCGGGTTGGGACGGAAGCCGAGAGTCTGTGCCGCGTCGAGGACCCGTTGCCGGGTCTCGGGGCGCATGCGGCCCGAACCGCTGAGCGCCCTCGACGCCGTTCCCACACTGACCTCCGCCAGTGCGGCGACATCAGTGAGTGTGACCCTGGTCCTCGTGGCCGCCCGACCCCGCTCTGACACGCACAATCCTTTGCTTCCGCTCACCCTTGGGGTCATAGTGCCACCGTTTGCCCACATAGGCCAACTGACGGCAAACAGGAAATAAGCGGGAGAACGCCTTGACGCGCCCCGTGGTTAACCCTATGTTTCCGGCAAGAAAAACCTTTGCGCAGTTTGCTCACCGATGGGAGCTGCGTCGTCGGCCCCATGAGGCACTGATCCGGGGAGTTCCATGTCCCGCACGTCTTCCCCCCACCCCGCGGCCGGTCCCATCCGGCCCGGTCCGGGGGCGCAGGCCGTACTGCGTCCCGCGACCGCGTCCATCGTGACGGCGGGTTTCTGGCACGACCGCCGTACGGTGAACGCGGAGGTGAGCATCCCGCAGGGGCCCCAGATGCTGGAATCCGAGGGCAATCTGCGCAACTTCCGCCTGGCCGCCGGCGCGGAATCGGGCACGTTCCGCGGTGACTACCCCTTCCAGGACACCGATGTCTACAAGTGGCTGGAGGCCGCCTCCTGGCAACTGGGCCAGGATGCCGCGGCGGGACGGCACACCGCCGCACTCGCCGCCGAGGTCGACCGGATCATCGCTCTGGTGGCCGCCGCCCAGGAGGAGGACGGCTACCTCAACACCTGGTTCCAGTCGGGCAAGGGCGAGGGCCGCTGGCGCGACCTGCGGTGGGGCCACGAGCTGTACAGCGCGGGTCACCTGATTCAGGCCGCCGTCGCCCACCACCGCTCTACCGGACGCACCGAGCTGTTGGACGTGGCGGTGAAGTTCGCCGACCACATAGGAACTGTCTTCGGCCCGGAGGACAGCGGCCGGCCGATTGACGGCTTCGACGCGCATCCCGAGGTGGAGACCGCCCTGGTCGAGCTCTACCGGGAGACGGGCGAGGCCCGCTACCTCGACCTCGCCGGATACTTCGTGGACCGCCACGGACACGGTCTTCATGGCTACGAGACCTACTGCCAGGACCGCGTGCCCGTCCGCGAGGCCCAGAACGCCGAAGGCCACGCGGTGCGCCAGCTCTACCTCCTGGCCGCCGTCGCCGACCTGGCCACCGAGACCGGGGAGCGGGCACTCGCGGAGGCAGGAGCCCGGATCTGGCACGCGATGGCCGCCACCAAGACGCATCTGACCGGTGGCGTCGGCGCCCACCACGATGAGGAGGACTTCGGCGACCCGTACGAGTTGCCCAGCGAGCGCGCCTACTGCGAGACCTGCGCCGCCATCGCATCGATCCAGTTCAGCTGGCGGATGGCGCTGCTCACCGGTCAGGCACGCTACAGCGATCTGGTCGAACGGACCCTGTTCAACGGCTTCCTGGCCGGAGTGTCCCTGGATGGTGAGAGCTGGCTCTACGTCAACCCACTCGCCGTACGCGACGGCCACGTGGACGGCGGCGGGGACCAGTCCTCGCGGCGCACCCGCTGGTTCCGCTGCGCCTGCTGCCCACCGAACGTGATGCGTCTGCTGGCCGGCCTGGAGCACTACCTGGCCTCCACCGATGGCAGCGGCATCCAGCTCCACCAGTACGCGACGGGACGGTTCCAGGGCACAGCCCACGATTCTCCGGTCGTTGTCAGCGTTGACACCGAGTACCCGTGGAAGGGACGCGTCGCGGTCACCGTCGAAGAGACCCCGGACGTCCCCTGGACTCTCTCCCTGCGCCTGCCGCAGTGGTGCACCGAGTACTCCCTGGTCCTCGCCGACGGGACCGCGGTGGCCGACGTCGCCTCCGGCGACGGCTGGCTGCGCGTCGGGCGGGAGTGGGCCGTCGGCGACAGGATCGTCCTCACCCTGGACCTGCCCGCGCGGCTCGTACGGGCCGATCCCCGGGTGGACGCGGTCCGCGGCTGCGTCGCGATCGAGCGCGGCCCCCTCGTGTACTGCCTGGAGCAGGTCGACCATCCCGGCGGCGGCCTGGACGACGTGGTGCTCGACACGAGCGTCCCGCTCGTGTCGAAGGACCGTCCCGATCTGCTGGGCGGCGTCGTCACCGTGGTCGGCGCCGGCTACCGGCGCGGCATCCCCGACCTCGGCTGGTGGCCGTACCAGCCGCAGGACGCTCCCGCCTCCCCCGCGACCGGCAGCCCACTGGAGCTGACCGCCGTGCCCTACTACGCGTGGGCCAACCGCGCCACCGGCAGCATGCGCGTCTGGTTGCCCATCGGCTAGTCCGCGAGCCCCCGTTCCAGCCCATCGGCTAGTACTACATAGCTAGATCTGGATGACCTGGAGGCGCAGTCGTCGCTTGACGTGGTGCCTGCGTGCTTCGGCTTGATGGGCGCGCCGGACGAT
>NZ_JBFAUT010000067.1:0-44729 GCF_040679475.1 Actinoallomurus sp. NPDC052274 | reverse complement strand
CGGGCGCGGGCGATCGCCGACCGGCCGCCGGCCATCCGCCCACCCCGTGACCGGCGGCTCGCCGGGCTGCTGGCCGAGCTCCGCCGCGTGAGCGCCGAGGTGCCCGACCGCCCGGAGCTGCTCACCGCCCAGGCCCGGCTGGAGGACGCCGTCCGCGCCCGATGCCGCCGCCTGCCGTCCAGCCGTGACGCGGTCGCCGGGTGGGGCTGGCTCGTCCCCGCCCTCGCCGAGACGCTGGGCGACCGGATGCTCGTCGAGTACGTCCGCGTGGGCGCGGACCTCGTCGCGGTGACCCTGGCGAACGGGCGCTGCCGCCGCCGGCCGCTGGGCCCGTACGACCGGGTCCGGGACGACGTGCGGCTGCTGCGCTTCGCCGTCTCCCGGCTGGCCCGTGATCCGGAGAACGCGGCGGCGCGCGCCTCGCTCGAGGCCACCGCCGGCCGCCTCGACGCCCTGCTGCTCGGACCGCCGTCCGTCGGAGAGCGGCCGGTGGTCCTCGCCCCTGTCGGGGCGCTGCACGGCCTGCCGTGGCCCGCGTTGCCGTCTCTGCGGGGCCGGCCGTGCACCGTCGTGCCGTCCGCCGCGGGCTGGTTGCGCGCGATGCGGATGTCTTCGCCCGGCGGGCATGTGGCGTTGATCGCCGGTCCGGGCCTCGCGCACGCGGACGAGGAGATCGGGGCCGTACGCGCGCGGTATCCGGAGGCGCGGGTCCGCGCCGGAGCGGCGGCGACCGCCGAGGCTGCCCGGTCGGTCCTCGACGGCGCCTCCGTCGCCCACGTCGCCGCGCACGGAGTCTTCCGTTCGGGGAACGCCCTGTTCTCCGGCCTTCGCCTGGCCGACGGGCCGTTGTTCACCTACGACCTGGAGCACCTGGAGCGGGCACCGCGCCTGCTGGTGCTGTCCGCCTGCGACGCGGGCCGCGCGGAGATCTACGCGGGCGAGGCGGTCATCGGCATGGTCACCGCCGCCCTCGGCTTCGGCACGGAGACGGTCGTCGCCGCCGTGTCCCCGGTCGGCGACGCCGCCGCCCGCGACCTGATGACCGGCTTTCACGCGCGCCTCACCGCGGGCCTGTCCCCCGCCGAGGCCCTCGCCGCGGCGCCGCGGCCCTCGTCCGCACTCGGCTTCGTCTGCTTCGGCGCGGGCCACACCCGAGCGGGGCTTCCCGTTGCCGCCGAAACTTTCGGTCGTCAGGACGACCAGAAGTCCCGGCGGTAAGGGATCAGCGGGTGCTCTCGGCGCGACGAGCGATCGCGTTGAGGAACTCGAAGCGGATGAGGCCGCTTCCGGCGCGGATGAGCAGCCAGTACCGGCCGAAGGCGCGCCGGCTGGTCCCGTCCGTGGCCCGGATGCGGGTCTCGGTCGCCAGCAGGGTGCCCTCCCCCGCCGGGCTGAGCTGGAACGCCATCGCGGCCTTGGCCCAACCGGGCTCGGCGAAGGAGACGAACCCGGCGGGATCGGTCGTCTCCTTCGGGCCGTACGCGGGGCGGAGCCGCCAGAACTTCGCGACGATTCCGCCCACGGCCTCGCGCCCCTCCTGGCGGCCCAGCTCGTTCGCGGACAGGACCTCTGCCATGGGCCCGGACATGCGGCTGCGGCCGGCCGAGCGGACGCCCATCAGCAGCCGGGTGACGGGGAGCTCGGCCGCGGTGACGGCGTGGAGCGCCGCCCAGACGGCCTCCGGGGACGCCGCGATCCGGCGGGTGTACCGGCTGCGGAAGTCGTACCTCGGGACCAGCCGATCCAGGATCGTCCATCCGGTCGCTCCTTGCGAGAGGGGAGTCGTTCTGTACGCCGCCGTACAGAACTGCCCTCTCCCAAGGTGACCCGATGCCGCGTACCGCCCGCCTGACCCGCGACGACTGGGCCGCCGCAGCGCTCGACGCCCTCGCCGAAGGCGGGCCGAGCGCGGTGGCCGTCGAACCGGTGGCCGCACGCCTGGGCGCGTCGAAGTCGAGCTTCTACTGGCTGTTCGAGAACCGGCAGGCGCTGCTGGAGGCAGCCCTCGAACGCTGGGAACGGCTGCAGACCGAGGCGGTCGTGGCCGGGCTGGCCGAGATCCCCGATCCCGCGGAACGCCTGCGCCGCCTGGTCCATGGGGCGTTCGCGGCGACGGGCGCGGGCGATCTCGCGCTGCGGCTGCTGACCGCCTCCGACGAGCCCGCCGTACGAGCCGTCGCCGCGCGGGTCACCCGCCGGCGGCTCGACGTGATCGAGGCGGCGTTCGCCGAGCTGGGACATCCGCCCGACCTCGCGCGCCACTACGCGATGGTGAGTTACTCCGCGTTCCTGGGCGCCGCCGCGCTGCGGCGCGTCGCCATCTCCCCGGAGGACACCCACGCGTACGTCGACGCCGCACTCGCGCCCTTCGGCATCCCACCGCGGGCACCCTGAGGACGTCTCCGCCCTCCCCCGGCCACGGACCGAATGCTCGGCGACCGGCCTCCCCTTCCGGTACAAATCGCCCATCTCGCGACCTCAGCCCGGGCTTTCACCGAGCGAAGCGGCACGCCTCGCCGTCGTCGTCGGAGGCGGACGGGCCGAAATCGGGGCGATGGCTCGCCCGTCAGTGCGGCGGATCCGAGCGAGGGCCGCTTCGCGGCGGTAGCGTACGGTCCGTGACCGAACGTGTCTTCACGCTCGGGGAGGCTCGAGCGCTGCTTCCCGAGGTGCGCGCGCACATCGACGTGATCGTCGCCGCCCGCGCCGACCTCGCCGAGCTGGCCTTCGACCTGCGATCGGGCCGGCCGTCGCCGCTGGGCGGCACGCCGGAGCTGAAGGCGTACGAGGCGCGCATCGACGAGGCGATCGGGTGGTTCACCATCCAGGGCATCGAGGTGAAGGGCGTCACGCCGGTCCTCGTGGACTTCCCCGCCTTCCTGCGCGGGGAGTCGATCCGGCTGTGCCTGCTGGAGACCGAGTCCGCGCTCACCTGGTACCACCGTGCCGACCTCGGCTTCGCCGGGCGGCGTCCCCTGACGTAGCCGGGGCGCGCCGGGCCGCGGTCCGGGGTCCCGCGCGGGCGCGGAACCCCGGCCGGAAGGGCTACGACCCGGGCTGGTCGCCGGTCTCGACGGAACGGGTGCCGTCGGCGACCCAGTTGGACCACGAGCCGACGTAGAGGGCGGCGGGCACGCCGGCCACCGTCAGCGCGAGGATCTCGTGGGCGGCCGTCACCCCGGAGCCGCAGTAGGCGCCGATCTCGGCGGCGTCCGTGGCGCCCAGCTCGGCGAACCGCTCACGGAGCAGGCCGGCGGGCAGGAAGCGGCCGTCGACCCCGACGTTCCCCGTGGTCGGGGCGCTGACGGCGCCCGGGATGTGCCCGGCGACCGGGTCGACGGGCTCGACCTCACCGCGGTACCGCTCCGGTGCCCGGGCGTCCAGCAGGACACCGCCCTTGGCCAGGGCGGCGGCGCCGTCCGCGTCGAGCGCCGGCAGACCGCCCGGCCGGGCCGTGAAGTCCCCCGGCGCCACCCTCGGTGATTCGGTGGTGACGGGCCGGCCGGCCTCGACCCAGGCGTGGTAGCCGCCGTCGAGGACACGGACGCGCTGGTGCCCGAAGTAGCGGAGGGTCCACCAGGCGCGAGCCGCAGCGGTGGAGTCCGCGTCGTCGTAGACCACGACGAGGCCGTCGTCGCGCACTCCCGCCCGCCGCATCGCGTCCTGAAATGCCTGCCGCTCCGGGAGGGGGTGCCGACCCGCCGGGCCGGGCGGCCCCGCGAGGTCGGCATCGAGGTCGACGAAGACCGCTCCCGGCAGGTGGCCCCGCCGGTACGCCTCGATGCCGGGCGGACCGCCGAGTCGCCAGCGGACGTCGAGCAGGACGACGTCACCACGGAGTTCGCGGACGAGTGACTGGACGTCGATGAGAGGTTGCACGCCGCCAGTCTGACCGTTAATCCCGCCGTCTGCGAGAGGCCGCCCGGCGTTCATCTGAATCTTCGAGGAGACCCCACCCTTCAGGGCGGGCAGGAATCGGGCCCCTGCGGAGCAGGGTGAGGATCAGTCGGGTCGCCGTCGCGGCGATCCGGCGTCCAGTCGCGAAAAACCCGTATGTGGTTACGCACTGACGCTATAGTCCACTGATTGTGACCATCCCCCGTGTGAAGCGTGCGTTCAAGTACCGCTTCCATCCCACCGATGCGCAGGCAGCGGAGCTGTCGCGCACGTTCGGGTGTGTGCGGAAGGTCTACAACCTTGCGCTGGAGGCCCGCAGCGAGGCGTGGCGGTCGCGGCGGGAACGCGTCGGTTACAACGACACCTCGGCGATGCTGACGGCGTGGAAGAAGACCGAGGACCTGGGATTCTTGAACGAGGTGTCCAGCGTTCCGTTGCAGCAGGCGCTGCGGCATCTGCAGACGGCGTTCGCGAATTTCTTCGCCAAGCGGGCGAGGTATCCGCGGTTCAAGGCGAAGAAGAAGTCTCGCAAGTCCGCCGAATACACGACCAGCGGATTCCGGTTCCGGGAGGGGGCACTCACCCTCGCCAAGATGACCGAACCGCTGAACATCGTCTGGTCCCGGCCGCTGCCGGAAGGGGCGAGGCCGTCGACGGTGACGGTGTCCCAGGGTGCGGCCGGTCGCTGGTTCGTCTCCCTGCTGTGCGAAGACCCCGGCATCCAGCCGCTGCCTGCGAACGGTGACGCGGTCGGGGCAGATGCCGGGCTGGAGCGTCTGCTGACCCTGTCCACCGGGGAGAAGATCACCAACCCCCGGCACGAACACCGTGACCGGGCCTTGGCCCGGGCGCAGCGGGAACTGTCCCGCAAGGCCAAAGGGGATGGGGCCAACCGGGCCAAGGCCCGGCGTAAGGTCGCCCGGATCCACGCCCGGATCACCGATCGGCGCCGCGACGGTCTGCACAAGCTCACCACTCGACTCGTCCGCGAGAACCAAGTGGTCGTGATCGAGGACCTGACCGTCAAGAACATGCTGAAGAACCATGCACTGGCCCGCGCCATCTCCGACGCCGCATGGAGTGAGTTCCGCAGCATGCTGGAATACAACGCCAAATGGTACGGCCGGCAGGTGATCGTGGTCGACCGCTGGTTCCCCTCCTCCAAACTGTGCTCGGCCTGCGGCACCGTGGCCGACACGATGCCGCTGGACGTCCGCACTTGGACGTGTGGCTGCGGCACGACCCATGACCGGGACGTGAACGCAGCGAAGAATCTTCTGGCCGCCGGGCTGGCGGTATCGGCCTGTGGAGCTGCGGTAAGACCTCGGCCGGGACTCTTCCCGGTCGGGGCTGTCGGCCTTGAAGCAGGAAGCCCTGCGGTGTGATCCGCAGGAATCCCCCTCGTTCACGAGGGGGAGGAAGTCAACCCGGATCCTCGTGGGACAGCAACGGAACAAGTTGCTCGGCGGCGACCAGCGAGCCGTGCATGCCGACGATGCTGGACTCCAGCGGTTCCGCCTCGGTCGCGACGATGGCCACGTCGGCGTACGGGATGGCGAGGACGTCGCCGATGCGCGGGGCCAGGGCCGCCTCGACCGGCCCGAACAGGCCCTCGTCGATCGCCTCCTCCCGGGACAGCACCCACGCCTGACCCGCGAGGCGCTCCCGCCAGGCGGCGAGCACGTCGGCGGCGGCCCCGGGCTCGGCGTACACGTGCCGGGCCCGCGCCTCACCGCCCAGCAGGGCCACGCCCTGCCGCAACCCGGCCTCGGCGTCGACGTCGACCCGGTCCGCGGGGTCGGTCATGCCGTGGTCCGCGGTGACGTACAGGGCGGCGTCCGGCGGCATCACCTCGGCCAGCCGCCGCGCCAGCAGGTCGACGAAGCCCAGGTGGTGGCGCCAGGCCGCCGACCGTGACCCGTTGATGTGCCCGATGGCGTCGAGGTCACCGTGGTAGACGGTGACCAGGGCGCGCTCGCCCTCGCGGACGGCCTGCTCGGTGCGGGCGACGAGCAGGCCGAGCAGGTCCGCGGGGAGATACCGCGCCCCGCGGTAGGCCGAGCGGGTCAGCCCGCTGTTCCGGAAGGCGCTCGCCGAGACGTGCCCCGTCGCCACGCCCGCGGCGGCGGCCCGCTCGTAGATCGTGGGCGCGGGCTGCCAGGTCAGCGGGTCGATCCCGGCGCTCCAGCGCAGGCAGTTGTGCAGCCGCCCCTCCCCCGGGACGGCGACCTGGTAGCCGAACATGCCGTGCCCGCCCGGCGGCCGGCCGGTGCCCAGCGAGGTGACGCTGGTCGCGGTCGTCGACGGGAAGCCGGCGGTCAGCGGCCGGCCCGGCAGCGCGGAGAGGTACGGCGCGGCGCCGGTGTGCGCGCGCAGCAGCTCCCAGCCGAGGCCGTCGATCAGGAGCACACAGGCGCGCGGCAGGTCGGGCAGGCCCAGGACGTTCGCCTCGCCCGGCACGCCCAGTGCGGCCAGCACGGAGGACCCCAGATCGGCCAGCGACTCCCGGCCGTACGCCGGAACGGGCAGTCTCATCGGCCCTGCGCGGACGTGACCTCCGACAGCGCCTGCGCGAACGCGAGAACCTGCTCGACGGCGTCGGCGCCGTCCGCGGCCTCGCTCACCCGCAGCGACAGGTCGTCGGCCGTGAGCGTGCCGGTGTAGCCGTGGTCGGCCTCACAGGACTCGTCACCGCAGGACGCCGGCTCGAGATCGATGTGGGCGATCACGCCCCAGCCGATGGTCAGCATCACCTCGGTCGGCGGCACACCGGGGACGTACGACGCGGGCTCCGGCACGACACGCGTCACCGCGACCGACTGGACCCGGCCCAGGCGCACCGCCTCCGTCGTCGTGGAGGCGTGCGGGTGCGGCACCGACTCGGTCGGCGGGTGCTCGTCGGTGTGACAGACCAGCAGACGCGTCGGCGACAGCACCAGCACGGTGACGTGCCGCCGGACCTCCATCGCCGGGTCGAACGTCGCCTCATGATGGACGACGTAGGAGATGACGGTCTCAGTGCCCAGAAGCGACTCGACCGCGTCTGCGACGAGCGCCGGGTAGTAGCCGCTCCGCTCGATCGCGGTGCGCAGCCCCTGAGCCATCGCTCGGGTTTCCCTCATGGCTCCCATCCTGCACTGCCCGGGCGTCACACGCACACCCACGGGTCGCGATCTGTGCATGACCGGGCGGAGCGAGGGAATCGTGGAGGTGCTTCCCCGATGGAGGAGGAACCATGAGCGAGCGGATCGGAAGCGCAGCGCCTCTGGTCACTTCTCCGACGAAGGAGGAACCATGACCCGACCGCCGACCCCTCCGCCCCAGCCGGAACCGCCCACGCCACAGCCGCCGATACCGGCTCCCGAGCCGCCGGTCCCGCCGCCGGAGCCACCGCCGGGACGGCCCACCCCACGGCCGATCCCCGAACCCGACCCCAGCCCGATCCCGCCGATGCCGGACCCGATCCCCCCGCCCCAACCCACCGAGCCCGCCTGACCGCGAGACCGCCCGCCCGGAGAGGCCGTACCGATTGCTCGGAGAAGAGCCCACGCCAGCGGCGAATCGTTGGCATCCGTCCTCTTCGGCGGCGCGGTAACCGAGCTCCCGGTCAGCCGTGGAGGAGCCCGGGTCCCGGCGGGGTCCCGGTCAGGAGGGTCTGAGGCGGCGGACGTGGTCGATGCGCGGGCCCGGGGGTCTGGCCAGCCACAGGCGCGCGGAGCGTACGACGGCGCCGGACGTCCGGGCGGCCACCTCGAGCTCCAGCCGCGCGACCTCCGGCAGGTCGTCGGACAGCCGGGAGGCCCGGAGCAGCAGGTGCTCCAGGGCCGCCACGTCGACGGGTTCGGCGCCCCGGTGTCCCAGGAGCAGCGGCGCGGCGCGGATCGCGCGGACCAGCCCGGCCGCCTCGACGTCGGTCAGCGGCGCCAGCCGGTACGCGCGGTCCTCGAGCAGCTCGGCGGTCGGATCGGCGAGCCCGAACGACACGATCGCCCCGAACGACGGGTCCTCGGCCGTCCTGATCTGGGTGACGACCCCTGCGCCCCCCGCCTCGGCACCGTCGGCGGGCTCGATGCCGTAGCAGGCGAGCAGTTCGGCGGTCCGCTCCGGGTCGAGTTCCCGCCGCTCCACCGGTGCGGGATCCGCGGCGCTGCCGGGTGGGGCGGCGAGGAGTTCCTCGATCAGCGTTCGGGCGCGGTCCCGGTCGACGCCGGGCAGGTCGGGCACCCGGCCCGGCGGGCGACGGCGCCGCTCGGCGTACCGGACGGCGTACGCCAGGGCCCGGACGGCGTCCTCGGGCGCCGGATAGGACGGCACGCTGCCGTGCAGCAGGCCGCGCTCGCCGAGATAGGTGGCGATGACCGGCTTGGCGGCGCCCTCCGCCTGCCGGACGATCGCGGCCGCCACCTCCGGGTCCAGACCGCCGCGTACCGGTGGCGCGAACACCGTGACCACCGCGTCGGCCGCCTCGTCGGCCAGGATCTCGGCCAGCGCGGCCTCGAACTCCGCCGGGCCGGCCGCGGGGCCGAGCTCCACCGGCGGCAGCGGGTCGAGGTCGGCCGCGGTGGCGGCGTCCTGGGCGAGCAGGCCGATGGAGTTGGAGTTGCCGACGATGGCGACGCGGCGGCCGGTCGGCAGAGGCTGGTAGGCCAGGATCTGCGCGACGTCGAACAGGTCGCCGAGCGTGTCGACCCGTACGACGCCGGCCTGCGCGAACAGTGCGCTGACGGCGTGGTCGGGCAGGCTCAGCGCCCGCGCCGCGTGGCCGAGCGGCACGCCCTGGGTCGTACGCCCGCTCTTGACGGCGACGATCGGTTTCGCCCGGCTGATGCGCCGCGCCAGGCGGGTGAACTTGCGCGGGTTCCCGATCGACTCCAGGTAAAGGAGGATCACCTCGGTGGCCGGGTCCTCCTCCCAGTACTGCATCAGGTCGTTGCCGGACACGTCGGCGCGGTTGCCCGCCGAGACGAACGTCGACAGGCCCAGTCCGCGCTCGGCGGCCCAGCGCAGGATCGTGATCCCCAGCGCGCCGGACTGGGAGAAGAAGCCGACCGGTCCGCGCCCCGGCAGGGTCGGGGCGAGCGTGGCGTTCAGCCGCACGGCCGGGTCGCTGTTGGCGATGCCGAGGCAGTTCGGCCCGACGACGCGCATGCCGTTCGCCCGCGCGAGGCGTACGAGGTCGTCCTGGCGGGCGCGGCCCTCGGGCCCGGCCTCGCCGAACCCGGAGGAGACGACGACCAGCCCGTGCACGCCCTTGGCCGCGCACTGCGCCACGACCTCGTTGACGTGCTCGCCGGGCACCGCGACGACGGCCAGGTCGACCGGGTCGGGGATCGCCGCGACCGTCGGATGGGCGCGGACGCCCGCCACCGCCGGCGCCGTCGGGTTCACCGGGAACACCGGCCCGGTGAAGTCGCCGCCGAGCAGGTTGCGCAGGACCGTCTGGCCGACGCTGCGCGCCTCCCGGCTGGCGCCGATCACCGCGACCGAGCGGGGGAACAGGAGCCGCTCGATCGACCGGGACTCCGCGCGGTGCTCGCGGGCGGCCATGACCTCACGGGACGTCTCGGTCGGCTCCAGGTCGAGGGTCAACCGGATCACGCCGTCCTCGAAGCGCTGCTGGGCCTCGTAGCCGGCCGCCCGGAACACGGTGGTCATCCGGCGGTTCTCCGGCAGGACGTCCGCGATGAACCGCCGGATGCCGCGTTCGCGGGCCGCGGCCGCGATGTGCTCCAGCAGCACGGCGCCCAGGCCGCGGCCCTGCTGGGCGTCCTCGACCAGGAAGGCGACCTCGGCGGTGCCGGCGGATTCGGCCGTCGCGGCGGTGTACCCCGTGACGGCCGCGCGCCAGATGTCCCCGCCGGGCCCGTCGGGCCCCGCCGAACCGTCGCCGGCGCCACCGGGCGCGTCCGGCCGGCGGCCGAGGCGGTCGTAGCGCACCACCGCGATCATCGCGTCTCCGATGGTCGCGATCAGCGCCACCCGGTCGACGTAGTCGACGGTCGTGAAGTGCTCGATCTCACGGTCCGAGAGTTGCGGCCGCGGTGAGAAGAAACGGTAGTAGATCGATTCGGGCGAGAGCCGGGCGTAGAACTCGCGCAGCAGCTCGGCGTCACCGGCCCTGATCGGGCGCAGGTGCGCCGTCCCGCCGTCGGCGAGGACGACGTCGGCCTCCCAGTGATCGGGGTACGGCACACGTCGAGAGTATGGGAGATCCCGATTTCGCGCCGGTTCGGGACCCACCCGGGTAGCGGGAGCTGTTAGGTTTTTCTCCGGGTCACGCAGGCAGGCCGTCGTTCGGGGCGCGGCAGCCGCAGGGAACAAGGTGGGTGACGTCATGACGCGCGTGGTCGTGGTCGGCGATCTGATGACCGATGCCGTCGCGCGAGCCGCCTTCCCGCTGGCGAAAGGCGGCGACACGCCGGCCAACGTGTCGATGCACGGCGGCGGCTCGGGTGCCAACGTCGCGGCCTGGCTGGCGGTCGAGGGCGTCGAGTCCGGGTTCATCGGGCGGCGCGGGGCCGACATCGCCGGCCGTAACCGCGACATGGAGCTGATGGGCTACGGCGTCGACGCCCGGCTCGTCATGGACCCGGAGCGCCCCACCGGCACATGTGTGGTCATGGTCACCCACAAGGGCGACCGGACGATGCTGTCCGACCCCGGCGCGAACGCCGCACTGCTCCCCGACGACATCCCGCAGGATCTCTTCGGTCCCGGCGCGCATCTGCACATCTCCGGTTACTCCCTGCTCAACGAGGGGTCCCGGCAGGCCGCCCTGCACGCCATGAACCTGGCGCAGAAGGCCCAGATGTCCATCACCGTGGACGGCGGCGCCAACTCCCACCTCAAGCGGGCCGGCGCCGAGCCGTTCCTCGAGTGGACCCAGGGCGCCGGGCTGCTGTTCGTCAACGCCTCCCAGGCCGAGGTGCTCACCGGCCGCGACAACCCGGAGCAGGCGGCCAAGGTCCTGACCGCCTGGTACGCCCAGGTCGTCGTCAAGATGGAGGCCGAGGGCGCGCTGTGGTTCAGCAACGGCCGCGGCGCCGAGCCGGTCCGGGTGCCCGCCGAGCCGGTCGACGAGATCGTCGACGGCACCGGTGCGGGTGACGCCTTCATCGCCGGGTTCCTGCCGGGCTGGCTGGACGGCAAGCCGCCCGCCGAGGCCCTCGCGAACGGCTGCCGCCTCGCCGCGCGGGCCATCAGCCACCTCGGCGCTCGCCCCATCCTCTGACGCCCCGGCGGACCGCCGTACGGGGCCGACCACGCCCCGACGCCTGTTCCCCGCCACGCCACGCCAGGCAGAGCCGGGTACGACCGACCGCGCCTCGACGCCCGGCGATCCGCCGACGCGCCCGGCGGCCGTACGCGCCGGCGACGCCCCGGCAGCCGTACGGCCGACCACGTCGGGACGTCCGTTCCCCGCCCCCGCCACGCCAGGCAGAGCCGGATACGGCCGACCACGTCTCCAGGCCCAGCGATCCGCCGGTTCGCCCGGCGGGTGTGCGCGCCGGCGACGCACCGCGCCGTCCGGCGCGGGGCCGGGGCCACGGTCAGGCGACGGTGGCGAGGACCAGGGGGAGCACGGCGGGAGCGCCGGTCTCGCGAAGGAGCCGGGTCACGACCGTCATGGTCCAGCCGGTGTCGACCTGATCGTCGACCAGCAGCACCGGGCCGGTCAGGGAGCGCACGGAGTCGGGGACGGCGAAGGCGTTCCACAGCGCGCGGACCCGCTGGGCGCTGTTGTGGCGGCGCGGACCGGGTCCGCCGTCGGCGTACGCGACCTCACCGAGATAGGGCAGCCGCCCGATCCCGGCGATGCGGCGGGCCAGGTCGGCGATCATCCCCGGCCGGGTGGCCGACGCCATGGCCAGCACGCCCGCGGGCCGGTCCGCCCACTCCCAGGCCGAGAGCACCTTGACCACCGCGCCGAAGACCTCGTCGGGCACCGGGGCGTCGGGGGCGCCCTCGGCCAGCAGGTCGCGCAGCCGGTTGCCCCAGCCGATGTCCGTCAGCCGCCCGAGCGCCCGGCCGGGCTCGGCCTGCAGTTCGGCGGGGATGCGCCCGGAGATGCCCTCGGCCTTCATGCCGGTGGGCCACATCCGCCGTGGTGTCAGCTCCACGCCGGGACGGCTCAGCCGCTCCCGGGCGCGTACGGTCTCCTCTTCGGGGACCTCCGCGGGCAGGTGCCGGCCGGTGCAGTTGTCGCACCGCCCGCACGGCGCGGCCTGCGGATCGTCGAGTTGACGGCGCAGGAACTCCATGCGGCAGGACTCGGTGGTCAGGTAGTCGAGCATGGCCCGCTGCTCGCGGGACCGCTCGGCCGCGACCCGCTCGTAGCGCTCCCGGTCGTACGCCCAGGGCGTGCCGGTCGCGGTCCAGCCGCCCTTGACGCGGCGTACGGCACCGTCGACGTCGAGCACCTTGAGCATCATCTCCAGGCGGCTGCGCCCCAGGTCGACGCGGGTCTCCAGGGCGGCGGTGGACAGCGTGCCCCCCGCCTCCTCCAGCGCGCCCAGCGCCTGGCGCACGACGGGTTCGGGCGGGAAGGCCAGGCCGGCGAAGTACGCCCAGATGTCGCGATCCTCCCTGCCCGGCAGCAGGATCACCTCGGCCCGCTGGACGCCGCGCCCGGCGCGGCCGATCTGCTGGTAGTACGCGACCGGCGACTGCGGGGCGCCCAGATGCACGATGAACCCGAGGTCGGGCTTGTCGAAGCCCATGCCGAGCGCGCTGGTCGCGACGAGCGCCTTCACCTTGTTGTCGAGCAGGTCCTGCTCGGCCTGCAGGCGCTCGGCCTGCTCCGTCTGCCCGGTGTAGGCGGCGACGGCGTACCCGCGGTCGCGCAGGAACCCGGCGACCTCGTGCGCCGCCGCCACGGTGAGCGTGTAGATGATCCCCGAGCCGGGCAGCGCGTCGAGTCGCCCGGCGAGCCAGGCCAGCCGTTGCTCTGCGCCCCGCAACTGGACGACCGCCAGGCTCAGGCTCTCGCGCTCCAGCGGGCCGCGCAGGACGAGTGCCTCTGCCGCCTCCGCGTCGGATCCGCCGGTGAGCTGGTCGGCGACGTCCCGCGTGACCCGTGCGTTGGCGGTCGCGGTGGTGGCCAGGACCGGGATTCCGGCCGGCAGGTCGGCCAGCAGCGTGCGCAGCCGCCGGTAGTCGGGCCGGAAGTCGTGCCCCCAGTCGGAGATGCAGTGCGCCTCGTCGACGACGACCAGGCCGGCTCCGGCCGCCAGGTCGGGCAGGACCTGGTCGCGGAAGTCGGGGTTGTTCAGCCGCTCCGGGCTGACCAGCAGAACGTCGACGGCCCCGGCGCGGACGTCGGCGTAGACCCGCTCCCAGTCCTCGAGGTTGGCCGAGTTGATCGTCGCGGCGTGGATGCCGGCGCGCTCGGCGGCGGCGATCTGGTTGCGCATCAGCGCGAGCAGCGGACTGACGATCACGGTCGGGCCCGCGCCGCGCCGCCGCAGCAGAGCGGTCGCGACGAAGTAGACCGCCGACTTGCCCCACCCGGTGCGCTGCACGACCAGTGCGCGCCGCCGCTCGACGATCAGGGCGCGGATCGCCGCCCACTGGTCCTCGCGCAGCCGGGCGCGGTCGCCGGCGAGCGATCGCAGGCACGCCTCGGCGTCCTCGCGCAGGGCGTCTTCGGAAGGGTCGGGGTGTGCTTCGTCGGCCATGCGCTCCTGCATACCAGGTCCCGCCGACGGCCTGGGCCGGATCGGCGGTGCGGACCCGGAGGATCAGCCGACCTCGTGCAGATCGTCCGAGGACAGGGCGGCGACGTGGTCGTGGCCGGACAGCCGCAGCGTGAGCTCGAGCTCGGCGAGCAGGCAGCGCAGCACGTGCCGGACGCCGTCCTCGCCGTCGAGCGCCAGGCCGTACACGTACGGGCGGCCCAGCAGGACCGCCTTCGCGCCCAGCGCCAGGGCCTTGAACACGTCCGCGCCGGTCCGTACGCCGCTGTCGAACAGCACCTCGATCTGGTCGCCGACCGCGTGCGCGATGATCGGCAGCGTGTCGAGGGCGGCGACGGCGCCGTCGACCTGGCGCCCGCCGTGGTTGGACACGACGATGCCGTCCATGCCCGCGTCCACCGCGCGGCGGGCGTCGTCGGTCGCCTGGATGCCCTTCAGCGCGATCGGGCCGTCCCAGTGCTCGCGCAGGAACTCCAGGTCGTCCCAGGTCAGACCGGGGTTCCCGAAGACGCCGGCCCAGTGGAGGACCGGGTCGTCGCCGGCCTTGGCGGTGAACACCGGGTCGGCGAGGTAGTTCTGGATCCCGATGCGGCGCAGGAACGGCAGGTAGGCGTTGTCGAGGTCGTACGGCCGCCAGGCCAGCGTGAAGGTGTCCAGCGTGACGACGAGGGCGGTGTAGCCCGCGGCCCGCGCCCGCCGCAGGAGGCTGACCGCCAGGTCGCGGTCGCCCGGCCAGTACAGCTGGTACCAGCGGGGACCCGCGACCTCGGCCACCTCCTCCAGGGTGTGCGACGCGGCCGTGCTCAGGACGACCGGCACCCCGAGGGCCCGCGCGGCCCGCGCCGCCGCCAGCTCCCCCTCCGGGTGGACGATGTTCAGCACCCCGACCGGGCCGAGCAGGACCGGGGCGGGCAGGTCCGTGCCGAGCACCCGGGTGGTCAGGTCGCCGCCCGCCGCGCCGCGGAGCATGCGCGGGACGATCCGCCGGCGCCGGAACGCCTCCCGGTTGGCGACCGCGGTGTCCCCGGTGCCCGCCGACCCGGCGACGTAGTCGTACGCCTCACGAGGCAGTTTCTCGCGGGCCAGCGCCTCGAGACGGGTCAGATCGGTCGGCAGCGGTGGCCTGACGTCGTTCAGGCCGTTGAGGTAGATCTCGAACTGGAAGTCGGCGTACATGCGGCGCTCCTCCTGACGACGTGAGATCACGTTATCGGGCTCCGTACGGAGGAAGGCTCCGCTTGGACGGCAGCGGAACGTCGCCGGGGCGCGGCGGACGCGGGGGCCCCGGACGCAGGAGTGCCGGACGCAGGAGTGCCGGACGCAGGAGTGCCGGCGCGTCGCCGGGGCTCCGCGCCGATCGTCATGCCGGCTGCGGTCCCCCGTCGCGCGGAGCCGACCGACCGTCCTGGTCCCGGGCGCGTGAGGCGTCGCCCCACCACCGGAGGACGCGCAGGTGGCGTCCCCGATGCCGCTCCTCGGTGAGGTCGTGCAGCGCTCGCCGGGTCGGCTTACAGCGTTACGGGCCCGTGCGGCCCCTCGGCGTCGTCCCGGCCCACCGCCTCGTGGAAGCGGTGCAGCGCGGCGGTCAGAACCGCGCGGTCGGACGGAGTGAGCCGAGCGAGGATCCGCGCCAGTTCCGCGCGCCGCCACCGCATGACCTGATCGACCAGTCGCCGGCCCGAGGGCGTGAGCGCCAGCGTCACGATGCTGCGGTTGCCCGGATCGTGGCCCCGGGCCACGTGGCCGCTCGCCTGGAGACGATCGGCGAGCCGGGTCACCGACGAGGCGCCCAGACCGAGTTCTCGTGCGACCTTCGACGAAGGCGACGCGCCCAGGTCGGCGAGCACGACGAGCATCCGGAACTGGGCGAGGGACACCCGCCCTTCCAGCAGTTCCAGGCTGCGGACGGTCACGCCGACCAGGTCCTTCGTGGCGGTCTGGAACACGTCGATCTCCGCGTCCAGCGGCGCGCGCGAGGGGTCTGTCACCGGCAAAGTATTGCATATGGCAAGACTTGCTCTGGTCAAGCATCCGGCGACGGACATGCCGAAAGAAAGGGACAGCGGCCAAAGATGTCGTCGGGACCGGCAAGAATGTCCTCATGGCACGACGCGGTACGCAGACCCCTCCCCCGCCGGACTTCGAGGAGAACATCGTCGACGTCGACGTCTCCGAGGAGATGCGGGGCAGTTATCTCGAGTACGCCTACTCGGTCATCTACCAGCGGGCGCTTCCGGACGCGCGCGACGGGCTCAAGCCCGTGCAGCGCCGCATCCTCTACTCGATGAACGAGATGGGCCTGCGCCCCGACCGCGGGCACGTCAAGTGCGCCCGCGTCGTCGGCGAGGTGATGGGCAAGCTGCACCCCCACGGCGACAGCGCGATCTACGACGCGCTCGTCCGCCTCGCCCAGCCGTGGGCGATGCGGATGCGCCTCGTCGACGGGCACGGCAACTTCGGCTCGCTCGGCGGCGACGACTCCCCCGCCGCGATGCGGTACACCGAGGCCCGCATGGCCCGCGAGGCCATGCTCATGGTGGACAGCATCGACGAGGAGACGGTCGAGTTCCGGCCCAACTACGACGGCCAGGAGACCGAGCCCGAGGTCCTTCCCGCCGCGTTCCCGAACCTCCTGGTCAACGGCGCCTCCGGCATCGCGGTCGGGATGGCGACCAACATGGCGCCGCACAACCTCACCGAGGTGATCTCCGCCGCCCGCCATCTGATCGACAACCCCGAGGCGTCGCTCGACGAGCTCATGCGCTTCGTGCCCGGCCCCGACCTGCCCACCGGCGGCAAGATCGTCGGCCTGGAGGGCATCCGCGACGCGTACGAGAGCGGGCGCGGCACGTTCCGCACCCGCGCCACGGCGCACATCGAGCAGGTCACGCCGCGCCGCAAGGGCATCATCGTCACCGAGCTGCCGTACGCCGTCGGCCCGGAGCGCGTCGTCGCCAAGATCAAGGACCTCGTCAACGCGAAGAAGCTGGCCGGCATCGCGGACCTGAAGGACCTCACCGACCGGCAGCAGGGCCTGCGCATCGTCATCGAGATCAAGAACGGC
Organism: Actinoallomurus sp. NPDC052274; assembly: GCF_040679475.1. NCBI lineage: Bacteria > Bacillati > Actinomycetota > Actinomycetes > Streptosporangiales > Thermomonosporaceae > Actinoallomurus > Actinoallomurus sp. NPDC052274. Next base: position 28,073 of record NZ_JBFAUT010000067.1, on the reverse strand, counting down.
TTCCACCCCGAGGCGGTGCTGGAGGAGCTGTACCGCCTCACCCCGATGGAGGAGACGTTCGGCATCAACAACGTCGCGCTGGTCGACGGCCAGCCGCGCACGCTGGGCCTGCGGGACCTGCTCCAGGTGTACGTCGCCCACCGCATCGAGGTCGTGCGCCGCCGCAGCATGTTCCGCCGCACGAAGCGCCAGGACCGGCTGCACCTGGTCGACGGCCTCGTCATCGCGCTGCTCAACATCGACGAGGTCATCCAGGTCATCCGCGGCAGCGACGACTCCGCCGCCGCCAGGTCGCGGCTGATGGAGGTCTTCGAGCTGTCGGAGATCCAGGCGCAGTACATCCTCGACACGCCGCTGCGCCGCCTCACCAAGTACGACCGGCTGGAGCTGGAGAAGGAGAAGAAGCAGCTCACCAAGGAGATCGCCCAGCTCACCGCGATCCTCGAGTCGGAGAAGAAGCTGCGCAAGGTGGTCTCCGACGAGCTCGCCGAGATCGCCAAGACGTACGGCACGCCGCGCCGCACCGTCCTGCTCGAGTCCTCCGGGGAGACGAAGACCGCCGCGGTGCCGCTGGAGGTCGCCGACGACCCGTGCTTCGTGCTGCTGTCCTCCACCGGCCTGCTCGCCCGTACGATGTCCGCCGAGCCGCTGCCCGCCGACGGGTCCCGCGCGGCGCACGATGTGATCACCTCCGCCGTGCCCGCGACCGCGCGCGGCCAGGTCGGCGCGGTGACCAACACCGGCCGCCTGATCCGGGTGGACGTCATCGACATCCCGGCCGTCCCGCCGACCGCGACGGCGCCGTCGCTGGCCGGGGGCGCGCCGATCAGCGAGTTCGTCGCCCTGGAGAAGGATGAGACGATCGTCGGCCTGGCCTCGCTCGACTCCGGCGGCCTCACCCTCGGCACCGAGCAGGGCGTCGTGAAGCGCGTCGCGCCCGACTATCCGAAGAACGCCGACGAGTTCGAGGTGATCGGTCTCAAGGACGGCGACCGCGTCGTCCGCGCCGTTCACCTGGAATCGGAGGACGACGACCTGGTGTTCATCACCAGCGACGCGCAACTGCTGCGGTTCCCCGCCTCGTCCGTACGCCCGCAGGGCCGCGCCGCCGGCGGCATGGCCGGCATCCGCCTCGGCGCCGACGCCAAGGTGATCTGGTTCGGCGCCTTCGACGGCGCCCGTGAGTCGGTGGTGGTCACGATCGCGGGCAGCTCCACCGCACTGCCCGGCACCCAGACCGGCGCGATCAAGGTGGCCGACTACGCCGACTTCCCGGCGAAGGGCCGGGCGACCGGCGGCGTCCGGGCGCACCGGTTCCTGAAGGGCGAGGACACGCTGCTGTTCGCCTGGGCCGGCCCGGTCCCCGCGAAGGCCGCGGGGATGACCGGCAAGTCGATCGACCTGCCCACCGAGCTCGGCCGCCGGGACGGTTCCGGCGAGAAGCTGCCCACCTCGATCGCCGCGGTCGGCGGCCCCGTCACCCTCGGCGCCGCGGACGCGACCGCCCAGGCGGGCGCCTCGTTTACGGAGGAGACGTCCACGGACGAGGCGGAGCAGCCTCCGTCGGAGTGAGGTCACGCGGATCACTGAAGGGGCGGCCCCGTCACGGGCCGCCCCTCTCTTTCACCGGCCGGCGTCCCGCGCCGCGGGGCGGTCGCCGAGGGAACGCGTCATGCAGACGCGAGGCCACCGGTCGAGGCCGTGCGCGGCCTCCCGCCGGCGGATCGCCCGCAGCGCGGGGCTGAGCTCGGCCTCGGCCAGCCGCCGGAATCCGCACCGCACGTAGTACGGGGCGTTCCACGGAACGTCCTCGAAGGTCGTCAGGGTGAGCGCGGGCGCCCCTTCCGCCTCGGCCCAGGCCGCCACATGGTCCAGGAGTGATCGGCCCACCCCCCGCCGCGCGCTGTCGGGATGCACCGACACCTGCTCGACGTGCACTCCGGCGTCGATGCGGACGGCGACGAGGTACGCCACCGGCCGATCCGCCGGGTCCACCGCGACCCAGGCCGTCCCCGCCTCCTGATACCGGGCGAGCTCGGCGAGCGGGAGCGGCTCGTCCCCCGCGACCTCCGGCATGCCGACGTCGCGGAAACACCGCCCGGCGGCCACCTCGATGTCCTGGAGGATCGGAAGCTCGTCGACACGGGCCAAACGAATGCGCATCCCGCCATCATGGCCCCCGCGGCGGAGACTGGCATCCCACCATCACGGCCGCTCCGATCGAGACGGGCACCCCACCATCACGGCCGCTCCGATCGAGACGGACATCCCGCCATCACGGCCGCCCCCGATGGGGACGGGCATCCGATCATCCGCCCGGCACGGAGGCCTGGCGGGCGAGCCCGCGGTCTCAGCGGCGCAGCGAGCGGCCGCCGTCCCGCTGCGCGGGGATCTTGGGAGGTTGCACGGTCTCCGCGATGGCCGTCAGCAGGTCGGCCGGCCCGCCCATCACCTCCTCGTAGTGCCAGAAGCGCACGATGCGCTCGGCCACCTCGTTCAGCCGGAACTCGTCACCCGAGAAACACCCGGCCGCGGCGAGACGGGTGATGACCGCCGCGTCGTCCGGAAGGTCCGCGGCGTACGCCGCGGCGTCGAGAAGGGCGACCGCGCTTCGCGCGTTCCGCCCGTCATCGCGTGCGTCGGCTCGATTGAGTCGCCACCAGGCGTGACGACGCAGGCATTCAGCGATCATGCGGGAATTCCGCATGCGGCCTCCTTGGAAAGGCATTCAGTCCGACCAATCGCGCACAGTAGTCGACAAAGGACCCACTGTCACCGCCAATGTCAGCCGACGGCCGGAAACACACCGACCCCTTGCCTTTCAATGAGCCCCTGTTGCCGCTGCGCCCCCGGCCGGGCGGATCACTTCGGCGAGGCAAGTCCGTTCCTGTAGGCGTACGTCACCGCCTGCGCCCGGTCGCGTAGCCCCGCCTTGGCGAACAGGTTGTTGATGTGGGTCTTGACGGTCGCCTCGCTGATGAACAGCTCGCGGGCGATCTCCGCGTTCGACTTCCCCTCGGCGATCAGCGCCAGGACCTCCGCCTCGCGCTGGGTCAGGCCGTCCGGCAGGTCGCCCTTCCGGCGGCGCTGTGGTTGTCCCCCGGCGGTGAGCGCGTCGACGAGCCGCCGCTGCACGGACGGGTCCAGCTGCGCCGCCCCGTCCCGGACGGTCGCGATGGCCCGTGCGATCTCCTCCGCACCGGCGTCCTTCGTCAGGTACCCGCGCGCACCCGCCTGCAGGGCGGCGAACACCGACTCGTCGTCGCTGTACGTCGTCAGCACGACGACCTGCACCGCCGGGTGGGCCGCCTTGATCCGCCGCGTGGCCTCCACCCCGTCCACGCGCGGCATCCGCAGGTCCATCAGCACGACCTCCGGTTCGTGCTCGTCGACCAGGCGTACCGCCTCCTCGCCGTCGGCCGCCGACCCGACCACCTCGATGCCCGGCAACAGCCCGAGCAGCAGCACGAGGCCGTCACGCACCACCGTCTGGTCGTCGACCACCAGCACGCGCGTCACGGCCGCGCTCCGAGCGACACCCCGTACGGCGCTCCGAAACCCGCGCGCGTCACAGCGGCACCCTGAGCAACACTCTGAATCCCTTCTCCTCCGGACCCGCCTCCAGCGCGCCACCGATCAGCTCCGCGCGCTCGCGCATCCCGACCAGACCGTAGCCGCTCCCGGTGGCCGCGAGCGGACCGGGCCCCTGCCCGCCCGTGTCCCGTACCTCCAGCTCGCACCAGCGCTCGAGATAGCGAAGGTCGACGGCGACGTCCGCCCCCGGGGCGTGCTTACGGGCGTTCGTCAGCGCCTCCTGGGCCGTACGGATGATCGCCAGGCCCGCCTTGGGCTCCAGTTCGCGCGGCTGCCCCGTGATCGTCACCTCGCAGCGGGCGTCGGCGATCGACCGATGCTCGTCGGCGAGCTCTCGCAGCACCTCGTCGGTCGGGGGGATGTCCCCGCGCAGGGTGGCCAGCGCCCGGCGGGTCTCCTCCAGGCCGCTGCGCGCCAGGCCGCGCGCGCGTTCCACCCGGTCGAGGGCCTCCTCGCTCCGACCGTTGGCGATCAGCAACCGGGCGCCCTCCAGGTGGACGAGCTGCGCGGACAGAGAGTGCGCGAGGATGTCGTGGATCTCCCGGGCGATGTGGGCGCGTTCGGCCAGCACGAGATTCTGCTGCTCGGTCCGCTTCGCCGCCTCCTGCGCTCTGGCCGCGCGAAGCGCCGCGAACATGCCGACCAGGCCGACGATCGTCCAAAGATCACCGAGCGACCGGTGCTGCAGTTCGATGCCGAAACCGACTCCGAACCCCGCCACGATGACCGTCGGCCACGCCCGTCGGGTCGAGTACTGCGACGACACGAACCCGCACGCCACGAAGAGCAGCGTGCTGCCCGGCCTGTTCGGCGCGAGCAGGTACAGCAGGACGCCCGCGCCCGCGCTCGCCATGTAGAAGAGATGGCCGTACGGCCAGCCGCGCCGGTACGCGACGATGCCCAGGACGAGACAGAGCACCCCGGCGAAGACCCCGACCGTGAGTACGAGGTCCGCGGGCTGCGAGCCCAGACCGGGCCGCCGGGGTCCGTGCAGCATCGCGTAGCAGAACCAGACGAGCCCCGCCACGAGCGCGACGACCCGGAGCAGCGGGCGTTCCCCGCCCTCCCTCCCGCCGATCGCCGCGTACACCGAACCCGCCGAGGCGCGCAGGTCACGGCCGAACCGCTCTCCGATCACAGATTTACGCTAACCCGCACCGGCAGCGTGCGCGTCCGCCACATCAGTACGGCGTTCTGGGTGAGCATCCAGGCGGCGACCGACAGGAGGATGGCTCCGCTGCCGGTCTTGACCCCCGCCACATAGCCGACCGCCCCCATGCCGCCCCGCACGGCGACGGACGCGAGGAAGACGCCGAACGTCGCCCACGTGCCCCGGCTCCACAGCGAGCCGTCGGACGCGCGCCAGACGCGCATGGTCGCGCCGAGCCCGAGGCCGAGCAGCAGAGCGGCGAGGATCTCCCCGGCCAGCAGCCCGGCGCTGAGCATCTGGTGGTGGGTGTCGAGGGGGTTCCCGCGGGTCAGGCCGATGACGGCGAGAATCAGCGGCAGGACGAGGAACCGCGACTCGTCGACGCGCCGCGCCGTGAACCGGCGGACGATCACGAAGACGACGACGGCGACGACGATCAGCCCGTTGAGTAGCTCGTGCATGGCCTCGACGGTAGGGATCCGCCGACCGAGACGGATCGGAGCCGGGTTGGATCCCGACGCCCTCCACCCCCGGGTGGAGACCCACCACGCGCCCCGGCACCCCGCGTCCAACAGCCCCGCAGACCCCACACCACGCCACCCCGGGTCCCTCGCTCGACGACCCTGCGGACCCCAGACCAGACGACCCGGCGTCCCTCGTTCAACGGCCGCGCGGACCCCAGACCACGCCACCCCGGGTCCCTCGCTCGACGGCCTTGCGGACCCCGAACCACACCCTGCACACACAGCCGACTCCGGCCCACGCCCTCGGCCGCCGGCGGACCCAGGGTCGCGTGTTCAGCGGCGGCCGAGCGCTCCAAAGGCTCGGCGACCGCGATGGCGAAAACACCACAGACGACGCAGAACAACAGCCCCACCACCACCCTCACCGAGCAATCAGCTCACCGACCACGCACACGACACCGAACAACCCCGCCACAGGCATCGGCGAGCCGCCCACCCCGAAGCAAACATCAACCCCAGGCCAGCCCGCGACCAGACACCGACGCCGAACGCGAAACGGACACCGACGCCGAACGCGAAGCGCACGCCGCTCCCGCCTGACGGGAAACGCATGCCGCTCCCGCCTGACCCGAAGCGCACGTCGCTCCCACCGAGCGCGAAACGGACGCCGTTCCCGCCTAGCGTGCTGACCAGCGGTTGCCGAGCGCACGAAACGCTCGGCGACCACGACCGCGAAGCGGCATCAATCACCAGAAACGACCGGCCTCCGAGAACCTTCGCCGAGCATTCGGTTCACCTACCGAGGCCAACAGGAAGGCCACGACGTCGAACAACCACCCAGCAGACGCAGTCTGCCCACGCCACCCCGATAGTCGCCCGATCGCGCCCCCAGAGCCGCGCGTTCGCCCGCCCGGCAGTCCGCCTTAGGCGGCCGCCGAGCGTACGAAGGGCTCGGCGACCGCGGCCGGAAAACGACACATACGACGCGAGACGACAGCCCCACGACCACCTTCACCGAGCAATCAGACTCGCCCGCTCGAGCACACGACGCCGAACGACCTCGCCGCAAAGGCATGGGCGAGCCGCTCACCCCCCGAAGCGAATGTCAACCCCAGACCGAACCCGCGACCAGACACCGACGCCGGGCCCGAAACGGGCACCAATGCCGGACACGAAGCGGGCGCCGCCGAGCGGGCTAACCGGCGGTCGCCGAGCGCACCAAAGGCTCGGCGACCACGACCGTGAAACAACACAGACGACGCGAGACGACAGCCCCACGACCACCTTCACCGAGCATTCCGGCTCGCCCGCTCGGGCAGGCGATGGCGAGCGGCTTCGCTGCAGGGGTGGGCGAGGCGCTCGTGTCCCGGAGCGAGCGTCGGCTTCGGGCGGAACGGAGACCAGGCGTCGGTGCCGACCACGAAAGGTACGTTGCGCCCGCCGGGCATGGTGGCCGGCGGGCGCGGCGCGGTGTCAGATGTCGATGCGGGAGTCGTCGAGTTCGGCGGCGCCGGCGGCGATGAACTGGCGGCGCGGTGCGACCTCGGACCCCATCAGCAGGTTGAAGATGTTCTCCGCCTCCTGGGCGTCCTCGATGCGGACGCGGCGAAGCATCCGGTGGCGCGGATCCATGGTCGTCTCGGCGAGCTGGTCGGCGTCCATCTCACCGAGGCCCTTGTAGCGCTGGATCGGCTCCTTCCACCGGACGTTGCGGCGCTCGAACTCGACGAGCTTCTTGCGCAACTCGGCGTCGGAGTAGGTGTAGATGTGCTTGTCCTGGCCCTTCTTGGGCTTGACGAGCTCGATCCGGTGCAGCGGCGGAACGGCGGCGAAGACGCGTCCGGCCTCGAGCATCGGCCGCATATAGCGGTGGAGCAGCGTGAGGAGGAGGCACCGGATGTGCGCGCCGTCCACGTCCGCGTCGGCCATCAGGATGATGCGGCCGTAGCGCGCGGAGTCGAGGTCGAAGGTGCGGCCGGAGCCGGCACCGATGACCTGGATGATGGAGGCGCACTCGGCGTTCTTGAGCATGTCGGCGACGGACGCCTTCTGCACGTTGAGGATCTTGCCGCGGATCGGCAGCAGCGCCTGGAACTCGGAGTTGCGCGCGAGTTTGGCGGTGCCGAGCGCCGAGTCGCCCTCGACGATGAACAGCTCGCTGCGGTCGTCGGCGGTGCGGCAGTCGACCAGCTTGGCGGGGAGCGCGGAGTTCTCCAGGGCGCTCTTGCGGCGCTGGTTCTCCCGCTGCTGGCGGGCGGCGATGCGCGCCTTGGACGCCGCGACGATCTTTTCCAGGACGGCGCGCATCTGCTGCTTCTGACCGCGCTTCGGGCTGTCGAATGCCTCCTTGAGCTCCCGGGAGACGACCTGGGTGACGATGCGGGTGGCGGCCGAGGTGCCGAGGACCTCCTTGGTCTGGCCCTCGAACTGCGGCTCCGGCAGGCGCACGGTGACGACGGCGGTGAGGCCCTCGAGGATGTCGTCCTTGATGACCGGCTCGTCGCTGTTCTTCAGCAGCTTGGTGGCGCGCAACTGGTCGTTGATGACCTTGACGAGGGCGCGGTCGAAGCCGGTGACGTGCGTGCCGTGCTTGGGCGTGGCGATCACGTTGACGAACGACCGGGTGATCGTGTCGTAGCCGCCGCCCCACCGCAGCGCGACGTCGACGTCGATGTCACGCTCGACGTCGGTCGGGGTGAGGTGGCCCTGTTCGTCGAGGACCGGAACCGTCTCGGTGAAGTGGCCGCGGCCCTGGATGCGCAGCACGTCGCAGACCGGCGGGTCGCTCGCGAGATGGTCGCAGAACTCGCTGATGCCGCCGTCGAACCGGAACTCGTGCTCGACGGGCTCCTCGCCCCGCTCGTCGCGGACGGTGATGGTCAGCCCGGGCACGAGGAAGGCCGTCTGGCGCATGCGGTCGACGACGGTGTCGCCGGCGATCGCGGCGTCCTTGAGGAAGATCTGACGGTCGGGCCAGAAGCGCACGCGGGTGCCGACGATGCGCTTGGCGACCCGCTTGGTCTGGTGCAGCCCCCGCTGCTTCGCCGGCTTCTTGGTGAACTTGGCGTCGGGCCCCTCGGCGGCGAAGTCGCCGGGCAGGCCGCGCTTGAAGCTCATCGCGTGGGTGTGGCCGTCGCGGTCGACCTCGACGTCGAGCCGGGCCGACAGGGCGTTGACCACGGACGCGCCGACGCCGTGCAGGCCGCCGGAGGCGGTGTAGGAGATGCCGCCGAACTTGCCGCCCGCGTGCAGCCGGGTCATGACCAGCTCGACGCCGGTGAGCCCGGTCTTGGGCTCGACGTCGACCGGAATGCCGCGGCCGTCGTCGCGGACCTCCATCGAGCCGTCGGCGTGCAGGAAGACGTCGATGCGCGAACAGTGACCGCCGAGCGCCTCATCGACGGAGTTGTCGATGATCTCCCATAGGCAGTGCATGAGGCCGCGGCTGTCGGTCGACCCGATGTACATCCCGGGCCGCTTGCGGACGGCCTCGAGACCTTCGAGCACCGACAGGTGCCGCGCGGTGTATCCGTGCGGGTCCTCAGCGGTGATGGTGGCGGCGGTCAACGGCTGTGCTCCTCGGGGGTAGGACGTGCGGGCAGCAGGCTACCCGCCGGGACCGACACTACGCGGATCGGCGCGCCGGTCCGGTACGTCCTCCACCCTCAGGCGGAGACGGCCGCAGGACGGTCCAGACGGTGGAATCCACCGACAGGGGGGGTGTTCGGTGATCAATGCCTTTCTAATCTTCAGCCATGCCCAACACGATTGTCGCCAAAGACCTGCGAAAGCGGTACGGCGATGTGAAAGCGGTCGACGGAGTGACCCTGTCCGTCGAGGAGGGAGAGTTCTTCGGCATCCTCGGGCCCAACGGCGCGGGGAAGACGACGACTCTCGAGATCATCGAGGGATTGCGCCAGGCGGACGGCGGTGAGGTGTCGGTGCTCGGCCGGTCGCCGTGGCCGCGCGATCCCGAGCTGCTGCCGAGGATCGGGGTGCAGTTGCAGGCCTCCTCCTTCTTCGAACGGCTGACCGCGCGCGAGCAGCTGCGGACCTTCGGCTCGCTGTACGGGGTGCCGGACCGCAAGGCCGACGCGATGCTGGAGACGGTCGGCCTGACGGAGAAGGCGGACACGCCGGTGGAGAAACTGTCCGGCGGCCAGGCGCAGCGGCTGTCCATCGCCTGCGCGCTGGTGCACGAGCCGGAACTGGTGTTCCTCGACGAGCCGACGGCGGCGCTGGACCCTCAGGCGCGCCGCAACCTGTGGGACGTCCTGCGGGCGATCAACACGGAAGGCCGCACGGTCGTCCTCACGACGCACTACATGGACGAGGCCGAGACGCTGTGCGACCGGGTGGCGATCATCGATCGGGGCCGGATCCTGCAGAGCGGCCCGCCCGCCGCGCTGGTCCGCGGCCTGGAGGCCGCGACGCGGATCGGCGTGGCCAGCGGCGTGCTGAGCGAGGCGGAGGCCCGTGCGCTGCCGGGCGTGGACGACGTCACCGACGACGGCGTCTCGCTCGTCATCGCGACCCGTGACCCCTCCTCCGTCGTATCGGCGCTGGCCGGCCGCGGCGCGCTGGACGGCGTCCAGATCAAGGGCGCCACTCTCGAAGACGTCTTCCTCAACCTGACCGGGCGGGAGTATCGGGCGTGAGCGGTTTCAAGAGCCTGGCGCGGGCGATGTTCCTCGGGTTCCGCCGGGACCGGGGCGCGCTGTTCTTCACGATCGCCCTGCCCCTGCTGTTCCTGCTGGTCATCGGCGGGATCTTCGCCCGGCAGTCGACGCCGAAGTCGAAGGTCCTGGAGATCGGGTCGGTGTCGATCGTGGACCAGATGCCGGCGGAGATGCGGGCGGGGATCGGCAAGTCGCTGAAGTTCACCACGGTCTCCGACCGGAACGCCGCTCTGGAGAAGGTGCGCAAGGGCGACTACTCGGCGGCGATCGAGCAGAGCGGGGACCAAGTGGTGATCCACTACTCGGCCGCCGACCAGGTCAAGGCGGGCACCACCCAGGGGCAGCTCGAGGGCCTGGTGCAGGCCGCGAACCAGGCGGCGTCCGGCAGGCCGCCGAAGTACCGGCTGGAGAGCGAGCAGGTCGAGGACAAGTCGCTCAAGCCGATCCAGTACATCACCCCGGGCCTGCTCGGGTGGGCCCTCGCCTCGGCCGGCATGTTCGGCGCGTCCACCACACTCGTGACATGGCGGACGAAGGGCCTCCTTCGCCGGTTGCGTCTGTCGCCGGTGCCGATCCGGAGCGTGTTCGCCGCGCGGGTCGTGGTCAGCCTGGGCGTGGCCCTGGTGCAGACGGTGCTGTTCATCGGCGTGGCGACCATGCCGTTCTTCGGGCTGAAGCTCGCGCACTACTGGTGGATGGCGATCCCCATGGTGCTGTGCGGGGTGCTGGCCTTCCTCGCCCTCGGAATGCTGATCGGGGCCTGGGCGAAGACGCAGGAGGCGGCGCAGGGGGTCACGCAGATCGTCGTGCTGCCGATGGCCTTCCTGGGCGGGTCGTTCTTCAACATCGACGACGCGCCGCGGTGGCTGCGGATCGTCTCGGAGATCTTCCCGTTGCGGCATCTGAACAGTGGGATGCTCAAGGTCCTCGTACGGGGGGAGGGGCCGGCGTCCGTCCTGCCGCAAATGGGCGTCCTGCTGGGATTCGCCGTCGTGGCCACACTGATCGCCGTTCGGGTGTTCCGCTGGGAACAAATCTGACAATCGGCGTGACCGTGACTTTTGTCACCTGAGGGGGTATTCCGCTCTGGGCGTACACAGAACCCGCATGGGAACGTCCGCGTCAGGTTAGATGTTGTCCTAAGCGACCGACCCCGAGACGAGGAAGGCGACGTGACTGGAGCTCTTGCCCCAACCAAGCCGCTGACGGCCGTGGACCGCTGCGACCGCTGCGGTGCTCAGGCCTACGTCCGCGCGGTCCTCGCGGGCGGCGGAGAGTTGCTGTTCTGTGCGCACCATGGCCGTAAGTACGGCGAAACGCTTCGTGCGAAGGGCGCTGAGATTCACGACGAAACCGACCGGCTGCTTGAGACCCCTGCACCCCCCACGGAGGACGAGCGGTAGGCCAGGCCAGCCGACCCGATAATCCATGAGACGGCGGCCACCCAGCCAGGGTGGCCGCCGTCTCACGTTTCCGCGGCACGACCCCTGCGACCGCACCGTCACCCGGTGTGACATCCTGCCGAGGAACCGCGCTCAAGGGCACCCGCGGTGACACGCCACCGACGAGCCGACGAAGACGACGCCGGCGAAGGAGGACGATGCTGATCCTGCTGCCCCCGTCCGAGGGCAAGGCCGCCGACGGCGACGGGCCGCCGCTGGACCTGTCGGCGCTGAGCCTTCCCCGCCTGACCGCCACCCGTGAGCGGGTGCTCGGCGCGCTGGAGGCCCTGTGCGACGGCTCGGCGGAGGACGCACGGCAGGTCCTCGGGCTGTCCGCCGGGCAGGCCGGGGAGATCGACCAGGACCGCGCGCTGCGCACCGCGCGCACGCTGCCCGCGTCGCGGCTCTACACCGGCGTCCTGTACGACAACCTGGGCCTGCCCACCCTCGACCCGGAGCGGACCGCCCGCTCCGTCCTGATCTTCTCGGCGCTGTGGGGCGCGCTGCGGCCCGCGGACCGCGTCCCGCCGTACCGGCTGTCCATGGGCGTGAGACTGCCGCCTCTCGGCCCTCTGGCGGCCGTATGGCGCCCGGCGCTGACCGCGGCCCTCCCGGCGGACGGCCTCCTGGTGGACATGCGCTCGGCGCCGTACGCGGCCGCGTGGAAGGCTCCGGCGGTCCGGGTCCGGGTGTTCCGGGAGCACGAGGGCCGGCGCACGGTGGTCAGTCACATGGCGAAGGCGACGCGTGGGGCGCTGGCCCGCGACCTGCTGGCGAACGGCGCCGACCCGGCGACGCCGGAGGAGCTCCTGAAGACGGTACGGGACGTCGGGTACACCGCCGAGCTCAACGGCACCGACCTCGACGTGATCGCCCGCTGACCCCACCGACCCGCGCGGGGCGGCACCGCGCCGCCGTCGTACGCGTGCGCGAAGACGACCCCGTACGCGCGAAGACGGCCTCGTACGCGCGAAGACGGCCTCGTACGCGCGAAATCGGGCACGCGCGCGGCATGCGAAAGGGTCCGGACGGGAACTCTCGTCCGGACCCTTTCGTTATCCGATCGTTAGGCGAGGAGTGGCTCAACCGCCTCAGTCGAGGTAGTCGCGCAGCACCTGCGACCGGGACGGGTGACGCAGCTTCGACATCGTCTTCGACTCGATCTGACGGATCCGCTCGCGGGTCACGCCGTAGACCTTGCCGATCTCGTCCAGCGTCTTCGGCTGGCCGTCGGTCAGGCCGAACCGCATCGAGACCACGCCGGCCTCCCGCTCGCTCAGCGTGTCGAGCACCGAGTGCAGCTGCTCCTGCAGCAGCGTGAAGCTGACCGCGTCGGCGGGCACGATGGCCTCGGAGTCCTCGATGAGGTCACCGAACTCGCTGTCGCCGTCCTCGCCGAGCGGGGTGTGCAGCGAGATCGGCTCCCGGCCGTACTTCTGGACCTCGACGACCTTCTCCGGCGTCATGTCCAGCTCCTTGGCCAGCTCCTCCGGGGTCGGCTCGCGGCCGAGGTCCTGGAGCATCTGGCGCTGGACGCGGGCCAGCTTGTTGATGACCTCCACCATGTGGACCGGGATGCGGATCGTGCGCGCCTGGTCGGCCATGGCGCGGGTGATCGCCTGCCGGATCCACCACGTGGCGTAGGTCGAGAACTTGTAACCCTTGGTGTAGTCGAACTTCTCGACCGCGCGGATCAGGCCGAGGTTGCCCTCCTGGATGAGGTCCAGGAACAGCATCCCGCGCCCGGTGTAGCGCTTGGCGAGCGAGACGACGAGCCGCAGGTTGGCCTCGAGCAGGTGGTTCTTGGCCCGGCGGCCGTCCTCGGCGATCCACTCGAGGTCCTCGAGGACCTGGAACTCCAGGTTGTGCCGCTCGAGGGCGAGCTTCTCCTCCGCGAACAGGCCGGCCTCGATGCGCTTGGCGAGCTCGACCTCCTGCTCGGCGTTGAGCAGCGGGACCTTGCCGATCTGCTTGAGGTAGTCCTTCACCGGGTCGGCGGTGGCGCCGGCCGCGGCGATCTGCTGTGCCGGAGCGTCCTCGTCGTCGTCTCCGATGACGAAGGAGTCGTCCTCCGACGTGGGCTTCTTGTCGGCGGCCGCCGCAGGGGCCTCCTCGGTCTCCGCCTCGGCCTCGGGGGCGACGTCGGCGTCGTCTCCCGTGTCCAGCTCGGCGTCGTCGGCGACGTCCTCGAGGTCGGCGAGGTCCGCGTCGTCGAGGTCGGTGACCTCGAGGTCGGCGTCTTCGGTGACCTCGTCGGAGTCCTCCGGCTCCTTGGCCGCCTTCTTGGCGACCGCGGGCTCGGCCTTCTTCTTGGGCGTTGCCTTCTTGGGCTTGGCCGTGGTCTTCTTGGCACGTGCGGGCCGCGCGGGCACGTCGGCGTCGTCCTCGACGACGGCGGTGACGGTGTCCTGCTCCTTGGCGGCGGCGGTGGTCGTCTTGGGCTTCTTGGTCGCGGGCGTCGCGCGCTTGCTGCTGTTGCGCGCGCGCTTAGGCGCCGCGGAGTCGGCAGCGCTCACCATGACGGTCACACCCTCCTTGCTAAGACTCCGCAAGATGCTCGAGGCCTTCGACACGGGAATGTCGGCCTCCTCGAACGCACGGCGCACGTCATCGGCCTCGAGGTAGCCCTGGGAACGCCCACGCTCGATCAATTGCCTGACAACGTGCTCGTGCAGCTCGGACGGCTTGGAGGTCGAACTCGCAGGCGACACAAACACCTCTCGAACGAAACGTGTGGCTATGTTTACCCAGTGCTCTGTCGGGCGCCGGCCCTGCAGGCCCTATGCGCTGAGCAGCGTACCCCTGCTTCACTGTCGGTTTAGCAGTCTGGCACGCCCGCGTATTCCGCGCGGTGGAGTCCTGCCCGGTGACACCCACCTTAGAGGGCACTGAGCGGTCCTTCGTACGTGCTACGCCGTCTTCGGCGGAACATGTAGGGCAAGTACTGTCACGTCATCATCATGGTCGTACCCGGCCAGCATCCGGTCGACCAAGAAGTCAACGAGTATCTCAGGATCGGCAAGCACCTCCGATGGGGCAGCGGCGGCGATCGACACGATCTCGTCGAGACCGGCGTCGAGCCCCCGTCTACGGTTCTCCACCAGTCCATCGGAGTAGAAGACCACAGTGTTGCCGGGTGGAACGGAAAAACTTGTCTCTTCTCGCTCGGAGGGCCAGCCGAGCGGGGTGCCCGCCTCGGCGGTACTGACCCGCGGCGGGCCGTCCGGCAGGATCCGCAGCGGCGGCAGATGGCCCGCGTTGCTGATCGAGCCCTCGCCGGTCGCGGGGTCGATGACGGCGTACGCCAGGGTGGTGATCTGCTCCCATCCCTCGGTGGCGGCGAACAGCCGGTCCAGGCCGGTGATCACCGCGGACGGACGCGGGTCGTTCAGCGCGAGGGCGCGCAGCGCGTTGCGCACCCGACCCATTCCCGCGGCGGCCTTGACGCCCTTGCCCATGACGTCGCCGATCGCGATCGCCACCCGGCCGTCCCCGATCGGGAAGGCGTCGTACCAGTCGCCGCCGACCTGAACGTGCCGCGTGGCGGGGTGGTAGCGGGCCGCCAGGCGGATCGGCGGCAACTGCGGGAGACGGTCCGGCAGGAGGCTGCGCTGCAGCGCCTCCGCCGTCTTGTGCTCCCGCTCGAACAGGGTCGCCCGCTCGACGGCGAGCGCGCACTGACCGGCCAGGGCCTCGAGGAAGACGCGCTCCTCCTCGGTGATCTCCCGCGGCCGGGTGAAGGAGAACCGCAACGCGCCGAGGGCACGGCCGGCGGCCAGCAGCGGCAGGCCGACCCACGCGCGCTCGTCGGTGCGCCGGACGAAGTCGGCGATCTCGTCGCCGCGGAGCTGCAGCCGCAGGCTGACCGGGTTCTCGGCGAGGAACGGACGCCGCTCGCGGACCGCGATCGACATCACGCTGGCGCCCTCGATGCCGATCTCCTCCCGGGCGGGGCCGGGAAGCTCCGGAATGCCGCCCGGCGTGATCATGCGCAGGCGGAGCTTGTCCTCTTCGAGGAGGGCGACGGCGGACCGGTCGGCGCCGATCGCCGAGCGGCCGACCTCGGTGATCACCGAGACGACCTGGTTGACGGTCAGCGCCTCGGCCAGCATGGACGTCGCCTGCTGGAGCCGCGCGGTGCGCAGCGCGGCGGCCGACAGCTGCTCGGTGAGCCGGCCGCGCATCTCCTCGGCCTCGCGCTTGCCGGTGACGTCGGTGTTCGCGCCGACCCACTCGACGATCTCACCGTCACGGCGGATCGGCACGGCCCGTACGTCGTAGTTGCGGTAACCGCCCGCGCGGGTGCGGATGCGGTAGGTGGCCTCGAAGATCCGGTCGTTCGCCACGCAGGCGCGCCAGCTCTCCTCGATGCGCGGCCGGTCCTCCGTGTGCACGGCGCCCAGCCACCCCTCGGTGGCGTACTCCTCGTGCGTCTGGCCGGTGATGGCGCGCCACTCGGGCGCGTCGTCGACGACCTCGCCCGCGGGCGTGGTCACCCAGACGACCTGGGAGCTGGCCTCGACGAGCGAGCGGTAGCGCTCCTCCTTGCGGCGGATCGACCGCTCGGCCAGGACGCGGTCGGTGACGTCGACCGCGACCATCACGACCCCGGACACCTCGCCCTCGGCCGTGTGCGTGGGGAACCAGGAGTGCGCCCAGTGCCGGTCGCCGAGGGACAGGTCGACGTCCGCGACCGCGCGGTCCTCCTCCAGGGCCTTGCGGGCGGACGCCTCGATGACGCCGCCGAGCTCCCCGGGGATGACCTCGGCGGCCCGGCCGCCCTCCAGGTCGGCGACGCTCACGCCGTGCATGCGCGCCAGCGTGTCGTTGGCCCGCTTGAAGCGCAGGTCGGTGTCGAACAGCGCGAAGCCGATCGGAGCCTCCCGAAGCAACGTGGTGAGCAGCGCCGAATCCGACGCGTCGAGGCCAGAGATCCGGGGGTGCGGCACAGACGTATCGGTGCTCACCGTCGACACCTCCGTCGCGCGCTCGGCCCTACTGCGAGGCATTTCCGCATCACTATGGGTGAATGGGAGCAGGCTAGCGCTCCCGCCTCCATCACAACACCGCTCGGAGTCAGGTTTTCATCATCTCGATGCTTCGGCGCCGACGGAAGCCCCGGCGGCAACGTTATTCCGGTGACCGCGCGGGCGCGCCCTCCGGTCACCCGCCGGGCACTCGGCACGAGGCCGCGTATCCGGCGGGAAGCATGATGATAGGGGCCGATCGCCATCGGGCGGGCGACATCCCCGATCTCGGCGAGTCCCGTGTCGCCGGGACGGGGCGCTGAACGGTACGCAGGCGCCGTTCCGAAGGCCCGTCGTCTTCGCGGCGCATTTCCTGGTTTGACAAGCTTTGTAAATCGTGGACCGCCGTGGAAGTGGGTCACATCTCTCAAGGCCCGCGCCTTCGCCGCGGCCTTCATCTCCTGCTTGTAGGCACGGACCCGGCCCAGGGACTCCTCATCGACGATGTCGGCCACCGAGCGGTACGCACCCTCGTCGCCGTAGTGGCCGGCCGCCGCGCGCCAGCCCTTGAGCCGTACGCCGAGCCGCTTGCCGAGCAACGCGACGAAGATGCGGGCCTTCTGGTCGCCGAAGCCGGGCAGGCCCCCCACCCGCGCCAGGAGGTCCCGGCCGGTCGCCGCCTCCGTCCAGACCCGCTCGGCCGCCCCGTCGTACCGCTCCAGCACCGCGCGGCTGAGAGCCTGCACGCTGCCCGCCACGACGGCCACGAGCGCGTCAGGGTCGTACCGGGCCAGTTCGTCGGGATCGCGGTCGTGCTCCCCGAACCGGTCGCCGGGGTCACGGCGCCGTCGCTGTGGGCCAGGCGCCGGAGATGTGACGGTTCGCGAACGTGTCGCCCGTCGCCGTTCCGGCGCGGCGCCGGCGATGCTCGAATAGGGGTATGACCGGCGAAGGAACACCTGTCGGCCGACGCGTCGTCCTCGGCATGGTCGGCCTCGGGGCCGTGGGCGTCGTGATCGGCGCGCGCGTGCAGAGCGGTCTCAACCGCGCGGTGGGACCCGTCGGCGGCGGGGTCTCGGGACTGATCCCGGCGGCCGGCGGCTTCCGCTTCTACTCCGTGGTCGACTCGGTGCGGCGCGTCGACCCGGCGGACTACCGCCTCACCGTCGGCGGGCTGGTAGAACACCCGAGGACCTTCCGGTTCGCCGACCTGCAGGCGCTGCCGCAGACCCGGATGACCGACACGTTCCACTGCGTCACCGGCTGGACGGTGCCGGACGTCGCCTGGGCGGGCGTGGCCCTGCCCGACCTCCTGGACGTGGTGGGCGTACGGCCGGGGACGAGGGGCGTCCGGTTCACCTCGTTCGACGGCGCGTACACCGAGACGCTCACGCTGGAGCAGGCGCGCCGCCGCGACGTGATCGTCGCCACGAGCATGCTGGGCGGCCCGGTGAGTCACGAGCACGGCGGCCCGGTGCGGATGTACGTCGCGCCGATGTACGGCTACAAGTCCACGAAGTGGCTCGGCGGGATCGACCTGGTCCCCACGGTCAAGCCGGGGTACTGGGAGACGCGCGGCTACGACGTCGACGCCTGGGTCGGCCGGTCGAACGGGTACGCGTCATGACCGAGCGGAGCGAGGGAATCGATGGCGCAGCCCCTCCGGTCACTCCTCCGACGAAGGAGGTCTCATGACCGAGCGGAGCGAGGGAATCGACAGCACAGCTCCTCCGGTCACTCCTCCGACGAAGGAGGTCTCATGACCGAGCGGAGCGAGGGAATCGACAGCACAGCTCCTCCGGTCACTCCTCCGACGAAGGAGGTCTCATGATCCGGTTCGCCCGCGCCGTACGGGGCGTGCACCACGTGACGGCCCTCCTCATGCTCGTCTGCCTCGTCACGGCGGCCATGCTGTACGTGCCGGCGCTGGCCGAGGCGGTCGGCCGCCGCCACCTCGTCCGGATGATCCACCTGCTCGCCGGGTTCGGGCTGCCGGTGCCCGCGCTGCTGGGCTGGGCCTCGCGGGCGTTCCGGGCCGACGTCCGCCGGCTCGACCGGTTCTCCCCCGACGACTGGCGGTGGCTCCGGGGCCGGGACCGGCGCGCGACGGTCGGCGGCCGCGGGATCCACCCGGTCGGCAAGTTCAACGCGGGCCAGAAGCTGAACGCGGCGTTCGTCGCCGGCGCGATCCTCGTCATGCTGGGCACCGGGGTGATCCTCGCCTTCCCGCACCCGTGGCCGGAGGCCTTCCGCACCGGCGCGACGTTCGTGCACGACTGGCTGACCCTGGCGATCTTCGTGGTGGTCCTCGGCCATCTCTGGTACGCCCTCCGGGACCCTGGAGCCCTGTCCGGAATGTTCACCGGGCGCGTCACGCCGGAGTGGGCGGCCCGCCATCACCCGGCCTGGCTCGACGAGAACCGCGCGGCGGAGGCTCCCGGAATGGGCGATCCTGACCAGCCCCGTCCCCGTTCGAGGGGAAATTACGGTAGATCTGGTGAGGTCGCCGCCCCCGCCGGGAACACCGAAGAGGGCAAGGGCGACCTGTCCCCCCGGAGGTCTTGACACTTCTTCGGGGGAGGATCGAGATTGGGCGCTGAGCGGGACACAGGTGGACTGAGATCGTCTGGTGCGAGAGGTGTCCGCATGACCTCGACGCAGCTGGTCTGGCAGGCCGACGTACGAGACCCGGTGATCGGGCGGCTCCGCCGGGAGTTCCCCTCGATCCCCGCGGACGCCGTGGAGCGGTGTGTCCGCGACGTCCGGCTGCGTGCCCGGCACCTGGGGGTCGATCTGACGCCGAGGCTGGTCGAGGCGGTCGCGCGCGAGCACCTGATGTCGATGATCAAGTCGGAACCGCCCTCGGGACGCCGACCCGAACCCCTGCCGGGCGAGTAGGGTGAGTGGTCGGACACTGGACCACTAATCCCTCGCGCACCCGTCACGGGCGCGCTTCGGGACGTACTCCGAAAAGGTAGACCGTGAGCGACCTGCGCGAGGTGGGTACCGGGGAGGCCGCATGACACGGCGCCCCGCTCCGCCGCCGGACGCCGTGTTCGCCGAGATGCTCCGCGCCGCGCGTGAGCTCCTGGCCGTCCGCAGCCCGCTGGACGCCGAGCTGATCGTCAGCGAGATGCTCGGCACCTGGTGGGGCAAGCGGCTCGCGCACGACGACGTGGAGAAGGTCATCGGGGAGGCGCTGGTCGAGCACGCGGCCACGGCCCGTACGCCGGCGGCCCTCGCGCTGCTCACCGGCATCTCCGCCCTGGGCACGCCGCGGCAGGCCGCCAAGGCCGAGCGCGCCGCGCTGCCGCTGATGGAGGCCGGGGTCGCGCGGCCCGGCTGGGCCGACCGCGTCGGGATGGTCGTCTGCGAGGAGTGCCACGTCTCCCGCGACGTCTACGGGGACCAGGACTCGATCGTCTGCATCTACACCTACGGCGGCGAGGAGCGCCACGCGCTCGTCGTGGTGATCGACCACAACGAGCGCGGCATGGTGGTCGACGCGTGGGTGTCCTCGCAGGTGGACAAGCTGCTCGGCTACTGCCGCAAGGAGGCCGAGGAGAACCCCCTGATGCGGTTCGAGCCGATCCCCGCGGCGGCCGCCCGCGCACGGCTGGAGCGGGCCCTCGCGGTGACGGACGACACCGAGGACCCGCCGGTCAAGGAGACCTTCGGCAACTACCACGCGTTCGTACGGGCGCGGGTGCGCGCGCTGCCGCCCGGCGGCCGCTCCCCCGTCCCGCCCGTCTACGGCCACGACCGCCGGGCCACGATGGCGGCGCAGTTCCTCGCCTCGGACGAGGCCGAGGAGCTGTCGGACCGCTCCGCGGCGAGCCGCTGCGTCGACCGCATCATCGACTACGGCTGCGACCGCGACTTCGGCCGGCCGCTGCGGGTCAGCCCGGTCAAGTGCGAGATGTTCCTGCTGCACTGGCTGCCGCGCAAGGTGATGCTGTCGCCGGAGGAGCAGGAGGCGATGCCGCACGTGCTCGCGGCGTGGGTGCGCTGGGCGAGCCGGCGGACGGGGCTGCCCGAGGAGGGCGTCCGCCAGACCCTCGACAAGGTCTGGGACATCACCGGCAAGTTCGCCGAGGCGTACCGCGACCCGACGACGTTCGGGCTCGACCGGGAGCTGGTCCAGCGGCTGCTGCCGGACGGCGACCTGGAGGCCCTCGCCCGGCGCGCCTTCGCGTTCCCGTTCCTGACCGGCGGCAACGCCGACATCGACCTGACCCGCCTGAACCCGTCCGTCGACGCGGACCGGCGGCTGCTGCTGCGGTTCGAGCACCCGGACGCCGATCCGGCGCACATCGAGGCCCACCTCCGGCTCGCCGCCCGCATCTGGGACGGCGACCCGCCGCAGCTGTGGACGGTGGCGGAGCGCCTGCTCGACCGCGGGCACGACCGCCACTCCATCCTGCACCGGTTCATGGCCATCCTCCGCGAGACCGACGGCGACCCCCGGGCGCTCCGCGCCGCGCTCCTCGCGTTGCGGGACGCCCCCGACCTGTCCTAGAAGGTCGCGGTGACCGGGGTGATCCGCCAGGAGCCGGCGCAGGCGCGCGGCCGGCGGCGCAAGGACGCGCTGCTCGACGCGGCCGTCGACCTTCTCGAGAGGGGCGGGTCCGCGCAGGTGACCCACCGGGCCGTCGCGGACCGGGCCGCGCTGCCCCTCGCCGCGACCACGTACTACTTCCGGTCCCGTGAGGACCTGCTGACACAGGCGTTCACCCGGCTCGTCGCGCGCGGCGTGGCGGCGGTACGGGAGCGCCTGCGGCCGGTCGCCGGCGCCGGGCCCGCCGCGGTCGCCGACGTCGTCGTCGGGGCTCTGGCCCCCTTCGACGAGGCGGAGCGCAGCCGCCACCTCGCCCTGTGCGAGCTGTACTTCCAGGTGGGCCGCGAGCCCGCGTTCCGGCCGCTCGCGCGGACCTGGAGCACCGTCCGCCACGAGGCCGTCACCGAGGTGCTGAGGCAAGGCGGCTACCCGCACTCGCCGGCGGACGTCGACATCCTCGTCGCCGCGGTCGAGGGAATGATCGCCCAGGACCTCGTCGAGGCGCGGCCCGGCACGATCAAGACGATGGTGGACACGGTCACGCGGCTGCTGCGCGCCCTCCGGGCGACGGCCCCGAGCGGATCCCCTGCGCGGCCACCGGAGCCCACCGCACGGCCATCGGAGTCCACGGCACGGCCGCCCGAGTCCACCGCACGGCCATCGGAATCCACGGCACGGCCACCCGAGCCCGCGGCGCGCCCGTGGGAGCCGGCGGCGAGGCCCGCGGCACGGCCATCGCAGTCCACGGCGAGACGGCCGGAGTCCACGGCCGAGGTGGATCGGACCGCCTCGCGGCCGGTTCCGGCCGCGAGGCGCCCGTACGACGAGACGGACGCGCCGAGCGCGCTGTAAACGGCGTCCAGTGGGCATGAACCCGCCATGACGACCATGGATCAACCCGCGATCCTCACCCCCTCCCAGGCTCGTGAGGTGTTCCGGACCGGCGAGACGCCGGTGACCACGAGCGGCTGGTGCCGGGGCTACGTCCAGGCGAACCTCCTCGCCGTCCCCCGCGACCTGGCCTTCGACGCGCTGCTGTTCGCGGTGCGCAATCCGGCGGCCTGCCCGATCCTGGAGGTCACCGACCCCGGCGACCCGTACGCCCGCGAGATCGCCGCCGCCGACCTGCGGACCGACCTGCCCGCCTACCGGATCTACCAGGACGGCGTGCTCGCCGCCGAGGTGCCCGACGTCACGCGGTACTGGCGGGACGACCTGGTCGCGTTCCTCATCGGGTGCAGCTTCACGTTCGAGGCGGCGCTCGCGACGGCGGGCGTGCCGCTGCGCCACATCGAACAGGGCCGGAACGTCCCGATGTACGTCACGTCGCGGGAGTGCCGGCCCGCGGGCCGGCTGGCCGGCCCGCTGGTCGTGTCGATGCGGCCGGTCCCCGCCGACCTGGTGGACGTCGCGGTCGAGGTGACCGCGGGGTACCCGGCGATGCACGGCGCCCCGGTCCACGTCGGCGACCCCGCGGAACTCGGCATCGCGGACCTGGCGTTCCCCCAATTCGGCGATAGCGTTGAGTTCGAGACCGGCGACGTCCCGGTCTTCTGGGCCTGCGGGGTGACCCCGCAGGCGGTGGTGATGGCGAGCGCTCCGCCGTTCGCGATCACGCACGCGCCGGGACGGATGCTGATCACGGACAGATCCGAGGAGAGCCTGTTTACATGATCGACCTCAACGCCGATCTCGGAGAGGGGCTCGGGCCCTGGCGGCTCGGCGACGACCTCGCCCTGCTGTCCATCGTGAGCAGCGCCAACGTGGCGTGCGGCTTCCACGCCGGCGATCCCGTGATCATGCGCCGTACGTGCGCGGCCGCGGTCGAGCACGGTGTCGTCATCGGGGCGCAGGTGTCCTACCGCGACCTGTCCGGGTTCGGCCGCCGGGAGATGGACGTCGCCCCGGAGGAGCTGACGGCCGAGGTGCTCTACCAGATCGCCGCGCTCGACGGCATCGCCCGGACCGAGGGCGGCCGGGTCCGCTACGTGAAGCCGCACGGCGCGCTGTACAACCGGATCGTGCGCGACCCGGTGCAGGCCGAGGCGGTGGCCGCCGCGGTCGAGGCGTACGACCCGGCGCTTCCGGTGCTCACGCTCCCCGGGTCCAAGCTGCACGAGGTGACGAACCTGACGATCGTCAACGAGTGCTTCGCCGACCGCGCCTACACGCCCGCCGGCACGCTCGTGTCCCGCCGGGAGCCCGGCGCGGTGATCGAGGACGTCGCGCAGGTGGCCGACCGGGCGCTGCGGATGGCCGTCGAGGGCGTGGTCGAGGCCACGGACGGCACGCGGATCCGGGTCGACGCCCGGTCCATCTGCGTGCACGGCGACACGCCGGGCGCCGTGGAGCTCGCGCAGGCGGTCCGGAAGGCGCTGGAGAACGCCGCCGTCCCCCTGAGGTCGTTCGCGTGAAGGTACGACGGGTCGGTGACGCGGCGCTGCTGATCGAGACGGAGGCGCCGCACCGCGTGCACGCCGCCGTGCTCGGGCTCGCGCCGCCCGAGGTCGTCGACGTCGTGCCGGGGGCGCGGACGGTCCTGGTCACGGTCCGGCCGGGCGCCGAGGTCGGCCGGATCGGGGCGCTGCTCGCCGACCTGGCGCTCCCGGAGCTCGACGAGATCTCGGCCGAGCCGCTGTGCTTCCCCGTCGTCTACGACGGCGCGGACCTGGACGAGGTCGCCGGGCTGACCGGGCTGTCCCGCGACGAGGTGGTCGCGCGCCACGCCGGCGCCGAATACGTCGTCGCCTACCTCGGGTTCGCACCGGGCTTCGGATATCTCACCGGGCTGGACGAGGCCCTGCACGTGCCCCGCCGGGACTCCCCGCGTACGGCGGTGCCCGCCGGCTCGGTCGCCATCGCGGGTCCGTACGGCGCGGTGTACCCGACGCCGTCGCCGGGAGGCTGGCGGCTGCTGGGGCGTACGACGATGACGCTGTGGGACATCGACCGGGACCCCCCGTCCCTGCTGCGGCCCGGCGTCCGCGTCCGGTTCGTCGCCGAGCGGGCCACGGTTCGGGGCACCGGCCTCGGCCGGGTCCGCGCGGGCTGAGGGGCGCGTCGTGGCGATCGAGGTGCTCCGTCCCGGCCCGCTCTGCACGGTGCAGGACCTGGGCCGTCCCGGGTACGCGCACCTGGGGGTGCCGTGCTCGGGCGCGGCGGACGCCGCCGGCCTGCGGCTGGCCAACCGGCTGGTCGGCAACCCCGAGGACGCCGCCGGCCTGGAGCTGACCTTCGGCGGGGCGGCGCTGCGGTTCGACGCGCCGGCGTGGATCGCCGTGACCGGCGCGCCGGTGCGGGTGAGCCCCGGCGCGATGAACGCCCCCTGCCACGTCCCGGCGGGCACCACCGTGGAGTTCGGCACGCCGTCCGCGGGGGTCCGCACGTACGTCGCGGTCCGGGGCGGGGTCGACGTCCCGCCCGTCCTCGGCAGCCGCTCGACGGACCTGCTGTCCGGGCTGGGGCCCGACCCGCTGACCGCCGGGGACCGGCTGGCGGTGGGCCGCGCGTCCGAGCCGATCACCGTGGACTACGCGCCCGGCTACGAGCCGGAGGACGAACCGGTCCTGCGGATCCTGCCGGGACCGCGCGACGACTGGTTCGAGAGCCTCGAACCGCTCACCCGGGGCGGCTATGAGGTCAGCTCGCACAGCAACCGCGTCGGGGTGCGCCTGGAGGGGCGGCCGCTCGTACGGCGGCGGGAGGGCGAGCTGCCGAGCGAGGGGATGGTCACCGGCGCGCTGCAGGTGCCGCCGAACGGCCTGCCCATCATCTTCCTCGCCGACCATCCGACCACCGGCGGCTATCCGGTCGCGGCCGTCGTGACGAGCGCGGACCTCGGCCGGGCCGCGCAGCTCCGCCCGGGGCAGCGCGTCCGGTTCCGGCTGATCGCCCCCTCCTGACACCGGCCGGGCGCGGCCGGAGGGTTCGCAACGCCGCTCAGTCGCGGCCGGGGGCGGCCGGGTGGGCGCCGCGCACGTCCCAGTCGTTGTCGCCGACGACGATCCCGTCGTCGCCGTCGACGAGCATCTTCCGCTCCGTGAGAGTGCGGAGGCACGCCCGTACGGTGGTCTCGTCCATGCCGGTGGTCGCGGCGACGTCGCCCACGCTCATCGGGCGCCGTACGGTGGCGAGCGCCTCGTACACGACCATCTGTTCCTGGGTCAGTGCCTGGGTGTCGCGCGCGGCCAGGGCGGGGTCCGGCCCGGCGGCGCGCGGCGCGCCCTCCTGGTTCAGGGCCTCCGGAGCACGGTGCGCCGTCGGTCCGCCTTCGTGCCTGTTCATGGGAGCCCTCCTGATCGATCGCGTCGCTGACGACATGTGCGGGTGCCCGCCGAGTGTCGTCTCAAACCTCGTCCAAAGGCCGTCCGCCGCAGGTGAGGAGGGCCGATTCGTGGGCATGGGCCTGGTTCGAACGCATTCGACGGACGATGGAGAGACCGATGACACATCCGCATCCGGATCCCGATCCGTACTCGGAGCTGGAGGAGGAGGGGATCCCCGACCTGGAGGACTCCTACCCCGAGCGGCAGTGGGCGGAGGACCCGCAGCGCGCGCCGGTCCCCCGGGACGAGCCTGTCGGCGTCGAGGAGTTCGGGACCACCGCCGAGGAGCAGCGGGAGGGCGAGTCCCTGGACGCCCGCCTGAGACGAGAACAGCCCGATCCGGCGCTCGGCGGCCGCCGCCGGAGCGAGGACCGGCCGGACGCCGAGGAGCGCGACTTCGATCCCGTCCGGGAGAACGAGACGCCGCGCCGGGCGGGCCGGCTGGTCGAACCGGACGAGGGCGTCCGCGCCGACACGGAGAAGGACGCCGTCGCCGAGGACGTCGGGCCCGATCAGGCCGGCTTCTCGCCCGAGGAGCAGGCCATGCGCGTCGAGGACGAAGGCCCCTGACCGTACCGCTTCCGCCGCGCCCCCGGGGGACGGGGCGGCGCGGCGGAAGCGGGCACATTGGACCGGTGGATCACGCATAGGACGCCGCCCACCGGACATGGCTCCCTGTAATAGGGCCGTTTTCGACCTCGGAGGGGGACGCCATGACAACGCCGGACGACAAGGACCGCCAGCTCGACCAGGTCCGCGTCAACCCGAACCACGACTCACGACTGACGACCGACCAGGGGATTCCGGTCGACGACACGGACAACTCCCTGAAGGCGGGAGAGCGTGGTCCCACCCTCATGGAGGACTTCCACTTCCGTGAGAAGATCACCCATTTCGACCATGAGCGGATCCCGGAGCGGGTCGTGCACGCCCGGGGCGCGGGCGCGTACGGGTACTTCGAGGTGACCGATCCGCTCACCGAGTACACCGCCGCGGAGTTCCTCCGGGACACGTCGCTGCGCACGCCGGTGTTCGTGCGCTTCTCGACCGTCGCCGGTTCACGGGGGTCGGCCGACACGGTGCGCGACGTCCGCGGGTTCGCGACCAAGTTCTACACCCGGCAGGGCAACTTCGACCTGGTCGGCAACAACATTCCGGTGTTCTTCATCCAGGACGGGATCAAGTTCCCCGACTTCGTGCACGCGGTGAAGCCGGAGCCGAACAACGAGATCCCGCAGGCCTCCTCGGCCCATGACACCCTGTGGGACTTCGTGCAGCTCCAGCCCGAGACGATGCACATGATGATGTGGCTGATGTCGGACCGGGCACTGCCGCGCAGCTTCCGGATGATGCAGGGCTTCGGAGTGCACACCTTCCGTCTCGTGAACGAGGAGGGTGTCGGCACGTTCGTGAAGTTCCACTGGAAGCCGAAGCTCGGCACGCACTCGCTGGTGTGGGACGAGACGCAGAAGATCGCCGGCAAGGACCCGGACTTCAACCGCCGTGACCTGTGGGAGGCGATCGAGGCCGGGAACTTCCCCGAGTGGGAGCTCGGCGTGCAACTCGTACCGGCGGACCGCGA
Organism: Actinoallomurus sp. NPDC052274; assembly: GCF_040679475.1. Classification (NCBI taxonomy): domain Bacteria; kingdom Bacillati; phylum Actinomycetota; class Actinomycetes; order Streptosporangiales; family Thermomonosporaceae; genus Actinoallomurus; species Actinoallomurus sp. NPDC052274. The sequence continues at coordinate 1,312 of NZ_JBFAUT010000067.1, read as the reverse complement.
GCACGCCTTCGACTTCGACCTGCTCGACGCCACGAAGATCATCCCGGAGGAGGAGGTACCCGTGCGCCCGGTGGGGCGGCTGGTGCTCGACCGCAATCCGGACAACTTCTTCGCCGAGACCGAGCAGGTGGCCTTCCACCTGGGCAACGTGGTTCCCGGCATCGACTTCACCAACGATCCGCTGCTGCAGGCCCGGTTGTTCTCCTACCTCGACACGCAGCTGATCCGCCTCGGCGGCCCGAACTTCACCCAGTTGCCGGTGAACCGGGCGGTCGCCGACGTGCGCAACCACCAGCGCGACGGCTACCACCAGTCGATGGTCCACACGAGCCGGGCCGCCTACCATCCGAACTCGCTCAGCGGCGGCTGCCCGGCCGTCGTCCCGGAGGGCGCGTTCACGCACTACCAGGAGCGGGTCGACGGGAACAAGATCCGTAAGCGGAGCGAGAGCTTCGCCGACCATTACTCCCAGGCGACCCTGTTCTGGAACAGCATGTCCGACTGGGAGAAAGAGCACATCGTCTCGGCGTTCCGCTTCGAGCTGGGGAAGGTGGACCACCGGGAGATCAGGGAGGGGGTCGTGGCCAACCTGAACAACGTCGACCACGACCTGGCCGTCGCGGTCGCGGAGGGCGTCGGCGTCGAGCCGCCGGCGCAGCCCACGAAGCCGAACCACGGGCGCAGCTCGCCCGCGCTGAGCCAGGCCAACGCCCCGCGCGACTCGATCGAGACCCGCAAGATCGCCATCTTGGCCGCCGACGGCGTGGACACCGGCGACGTCCAGTCGCTGCTGGAGGCGCTCTCGGCCGTCGGCGCGATCCCCGAGGTGCTGGCCGCGCGGGACGGCGCGGTCGAGGGCTCCGAGGGGCCGGTCGAGGTGACGCGCGCGCTGCCGACCGTCGGCTCGGTGCTGTACGACGCGGTCGTCGTCCCCGGCGGAAAGGAGTCGGTGACGGCGCTGGAGGCCGACGGCAGCGCCGTTCAGTTCGTCGCGGAGACGTTCAAGCACGGCAAGGCGATCGGGGCCATCGGAGACGGGATCCGCCTGCTGTCGAGCGCCCGGCTGAACGGGGTGAACAACCACGGCGAGGCGCTGACCGCCGACCAGGGGGTCGTCATGCAGTCGGCGTCCGGCGTGACCGGCGAGTTCGTCGAGCAGTTCGTCATGGCGGTGGCGGCGCACCGTCACCACAACCGCGACCTCGCCCCCGTGCCGGCCTGAGCCGCGCCGGGACGGCGGGCCCGGCCCGACGCCGTACGGCCCGGCATCCCCGACGTGGTCCCCATCGATGCGACCAGCGTCCACAGGCGG
>NZ_JBFAUT010000066.1:0-45070 GCF_040679475.1 Actinoallomurus sp. NPDC052274 | reverse complement strand
GGACGAGGAGTCGGGTTTCACCCGGCGGTCGGTGTCGCCCCCGCATCCCGGCCTGCGCGGTGAGGCCATCGAGGGGCTGCTGCGCCCGGGCGCGGCGTAGTTGTTGGTGGCGCCGTTCAGCTCGGTGCTGGTGTAGGGGTTGATGACCCCGTCGCACGGCGAGTACCAGGTCGCGTACTTCGTGTCGCCCGGCGTCTCGTCACCCGACGACAGCGTGGCGATGAACGACGAGCCGGGGGTCATCTCCTGGCAGGTGACGTACACCTCGCACGCCAGCGCGGCGGTGGTGCCGTGGTTCGCGCCCGCCAGTGACGCCAGGTGGCGGACGTACTGCTGGCCGCCGAGCTCCTTGATGTACCAGAGGCTGACCAGGCCGCCCATCGAGTGGTTGACGATGTCGACCTTGTCCGCGCCGGTCTGCCGCCGTACCTGCTGCACGTACGAGGCGAGGGACGCCGCGTTGGTCTTGTTGTCGCCGTAGGAGTCGTAGTTGAAGGCGTACAGCTCGTTGGCGCTGTAGCCGGCCGCCTCGAACACCGCCTCGGCGGTCACCCAGTTGGTCGAGTTGCCGGTGTAGCCGTGGACGAACACGACGGGCGTGTGGCCGGCGGCGTGCGCGGTCCCGATGGTGCCGAAGACGACGCCGACGGCGGCGAGTACGGCCGCCAGCAACGAGCCGAGTGTTCGGCGCATGAACTCCTCCTGCGGGGTGGGAAGGGTTGATACGCCGCAGAGTCTCCGGCTCCGGAGCCGACCCCCGCATCGGTGAAATCGCCAGTGTCCACCAGTGGACTCCACTCACCCAGCCGTCATTCCTCAAGGCGACGCCGCTCTGATGGATTCGGCTCGCGTCGGGGCGGGCGTAATGCTCGGTGAAGCCACTCGGAGCGGGGTCCGAAAGAGGGCGAACCGCCCGGTGGTGCGGGCCATTACCGAGCCCTTGCGCCAGCCCCCTGTACGACCCTGGGCGACGATGCTCGGTCGCGTGGGCTTTTGCCGAGCCTTGCGCGCATCCCCTGGGCGTCGGCCGGACGCTCATCCCTCGGCCGCCACCCGAGCGGTCCCCCGGGCGGGTACGGCTCCGAGAAAAGCTGGAGACGGTGGGCTCCCCGCCGTGCAGACTGTCCAGTACCTCGTCCACCCACGCATTGGAAGCCCCCCATATGACCGCGATCGTCGGCATCACTGACGGCAAGACCGTCGTCATCGCTGGAGACTCCGCCGGGGTAGGCGGAGACGTCACTCAGCCCCGTCTGGACGCCAAGGTCTTCGTCAACGGGCCTTACGTGATCGGCTACACCACCTCATTCCGCATGGGCCAGATCCTCCGCTACGCCTTCAAGGCCCCGGTCCCGCCCGACGGCGAGGACGGCCTGCACGCGTTCATGTGCACCGGTTTCATCAACGGCGTTCGTGAGGGCCTCAAAGAGGGTGGATGGGCCAGCAAGAGCAACGATCAGGAAGAAGGCGGGTCGTTCCTCGTCGGCCTCCGTGGCCGTCTCTTCGAGATCGGCTCGGACTACCAGGTGGGCGAGCTGGCGGACGGATACACGGCGGTCGGGTGCGGAGCGGAGATCGCCCTCGGAGCCCTCCACGCCACGGCCGACGCCGGCATGCCCCTCGAAGCCCGTGCCATCGCCGCGCTCGAGGCCGCGGCGCACTTCTCCACCGGGGTTCGAGCACCATTCACGATCGTCGGCACGGCAGAGCACGAGGGCTGAGCGGCATCGCCGCCGAAACGCGAAAAACGGCCGTCATCCTCATCAAGAGGACGACGGAGCGTCGCTCAGAGGTAGAAGCCGGTGCCCGAGGTCGGGGGCGGGGCGTCCGGGGCGCGGCCGTCGCGGATCGCGTAGAGCTCCGCGAGCGTCGCGCCGTCGGGGACGCCGTCCGTGGTGCCCAGCCAGGTGGCCGCCTCGGCCCTGGACAGCGGACCCATCTCGATCTGCGCGATGCACCGGCCGGGGCGAACGACGGCGGGATGCAGACCGGCCAGCGGCCGGTTGGTGGTGAGCGCGACGAGCACGTCGCGGCCCTGGCCGACCAGGCCGTCGGTGAGGTTCAGCAGGCGGGACAGCGCCTGCCCGGTCTTCTCGCCGCCCTCGGCGCGGATCAGCTCGTCGCAGTCCTCGAGGACGAGCAGCCGCCAGCGCCGGTCCTCGTCGTCGTCCTCGTCCCCCACGGCGACCTCCATGAGGTAGGCGGGGTCGCCGAAGAGCTCGTCGGGGTCGAGCACACAGTCGAACTGGCACCACTTCGCCCATTCGCGGGCCAGGGCCCGCAGGGCCGTGGTCTTTCCGGTGCCGGGGGGACCGTGCAGGAGGAGGAGCCGGCCGGTCACGTCGGCCGCCTGGACCGCCGCGAGCCGGTCGACGGCCGCCGCGGCCCTCGCCGCGTAGTTCCCTCTGATCTCCGCCCACGGCGGCGCCGTGATCGACCGCTCGCGGCGCTGTGGCCCTTGCCGGCCGGAGTGCCAGAAGCCCATCTCGACGCGGTCCTGCGCCGGTGCCTCGTCGACGGCGTCGCGGACCGACTGCGCGAGGATCGCCGCGGCCAGTTCGTCGCTCACGGCCGTGACCTCGACGACGCCCGCCCCGCTGCGCCAGCGGGCCGCCCGCAGGGTCCAGCCGTCGCCGGAGGCCAGGAGCGCCTCGCAGTTGTCCTCGCGGACCGCGCGGAGCACCCCCGCGTCCGCCGGGCGCAGCGGCGCGTCGGGGCGGATCCGGTCCAGGTGCTTGACCCGGGCGTACGGCTGGCGGCCCGTCGTGAACGGCTGCAGGGCGAGGACGTCGATCACGCTGCGGAGCGAGTCGGTCGTGTCGAGGCGGTAGTCGACGGGTGCCTCAGGCTCGGCCCCTATGATCGGGACGACGGGTTCGGACATGCCCTCGATGATCGGGGCGCCGTTGGGCCGAGTCCAGTGAATTACCACTCTTCGGGCGCGCCGCCGCTCGGCGGCGGACCCCGTGCACGTCCAGAAGGAGCATCACATGGCCACCGTCCGTACCGCGAACGCTCACTGGGAAGGCCCGCTCATGGGCGGGCAGGGCAAGGTGTCGCTGGACTCCTCCAAGGTCGGGGAGTTCGAGGTGAACTGGCCGTCCCGGGCCGAGAAGCCCGAGGGCAAGACGAGCCCGGAGGAGCTGATCGCCGCCGCGCACAGCACGTGCTTCTCGATGGCGCTGTCGCACGGCCTCGCCGGGGCCGGCACGCCGCCGGAGTCGGTGGACACCCGTGCCGACGTGACCTTCCAGCCGGGTGAGGGCATCACCGGCATCCACCTGACCGTGCGCGCGTCGGTGCCCGGCCTGTCCGCCGAGGACTTCCAGAGCGCCGCCGAGCAGGCGAAGGCCAACTGCCCGGTGAGCAAGGCGCTGGCCGGGACCAAGATCACGCTCGACGCGTCCCTGGCCTGATCCGGTCCGGCGTGGGCGCCGGTACGTCCCGCGCCCACGCCGCGCCCCGGCTCAGGCACCGGACCGGGCTCAGGCACCGGGCCGGGCTCAGGCGCCGGGCCGGGCTCAGGCGCCGGGCCGGGCTCAGGCGCCGGGCCGGGCTCAGGCGCCGGATCGGAGTGGCAGCGCGTCGCCGAGCGTGCGCCAGTGTGGCATCGCCGACGCGCCGGGCTCGATGCCGATGACCTGAACGGCGACGTGGTCGGCGCCGGCCTCGACGTGGCCGTGGAGCCGCTCCACGATGGCGTCCGGGTCGCCCCAGAAGACGAGGTCGTCGACGATGCGGTCGCTGCCGCCGCCGGCGATCTCCTCCTCCGAGTAGCCCAGCCGGCGGAACTTCGCGATGTTGTACGGAGTCGTCAGGTACGGGTGAAGGTGCTCGCGCGCGATCGCGCGGGCCGTGCCGGGATCGGTCTCGAAGAGCACCGGGTGCTCGACGCCCAGGAACGCGTCCGGCCCGAGGGTCTCCCGCGCCTGCGCGGTGTGCGCGACCGTGACGTGGTACGTGTGGGCGCCGGCGGCGTGGTCGCGGGCCAGTTCGAGCATCCTGGGCCCGTACGCGGCCAGGACCCGGCGCATCGGAGCCCGCGGCGCGGGGCTCGCCGCCTCGATGGCGTCCATCGCGTCGAGGTACTCGCGCATGGCCGCCAGGGGCTTGACGCCCGGCAGCCGCTCGCCGCCGAACCCCAGGCCGAGCACGTGCCGGTCCGGGTAGGCGTCGGCCAGGAGACGGCCGCCGCCGTACGTCGCCCGGGCCGTGCGCGACCAGATCTGCGCGATGCCGTTGACGACGTGCATCCGCTCGGTGGCGGCGAGCAGGTAGCCGGCCTGCGTGAACGCCTCCCGCCCGCCGACCTCGGGGAACCAGAACGCCCGCCAGCCCAGCTCCTCGAGCTCCTGGATCGACTCGCGCATCCGCGCGGCCGGCTGGTGCTCGAAGTCGAACGTGTAGATCCCGAACGTCCCGAGATCCAGGCCGTCAATGCCGCCCATCGAACATCTCCTCGTCCACTCCAGCGTGACGCATCGAAATATCGCAGATCTTCGATATGAGATGCAACCCATCGCCGTACCGCCACGACCGTACGAGGGTCCGGCGCTCTCTAGAGGGTCCGGCCGAGCGCGGCGACGAGCTGGGCGATGCGCTGCTCGTCGCGCTTGTAGTGGGTCCACTTGCCGACACGCGTGGCGCGCACCAGGCCGGCACGCTGAAGTTCGGCCATGTACGCGGACACCGTCGACTGGGCCAGGCCCGCCTTGGCCTGGATGTGGCTCACGCACACCCCGACCTCGACCTGGTCGGCGATCGCCTGCTCCGGCGGGAAGTGACGCTCGGGCTCGCGCAACCACGACAGCATCTGCAGCCGCATCGGATTCGACAGCGCCTGCAACGCGCGGACCAGGTCGGGATCCGGTGAGAGCGCATCGTCCGCCATGGATCCGGAGTATAGGTCGCTACCGCGTCAGCTCCAGGCGGGCCAGCTCGCGGCGGGACGAGACGCCGAGCTTCGGATACGCCTTGTAGAGGTGGTACTCCACCGTCCGCGGGCTCAGGAACAGCTGCGCGGCGATGTCCCGGCTGCTGTTCCCCTCCGCCGCCAGCCGTACGACCTGCAGCTCCTGAGGGGTGAGCCGCTCCAGGAGGTCGGCGGCGGCCGGGCGGGCGGCGGTCGCGGACTCGCCGGTCGCCCGCAGCTCGGTCCGCGCCCGCTCGGCCCACGCCTCGGCGCGCAGTCGTTCGAAGATCTCCAGCGCCGAGCGCAGCGGGAGGCGCGCGTCGGAGCGGCGGCGGGCGCGGCGCAGCCACTCCCCGTACAGCAGTTCGGTCCGGGCCCGTTGGAACGGCCGCCCGCCCTTGTCGTGGAGGCGCAGCGCCTCGGCGTACGCCGCCTCGTCGTCGTGCAGGAGCGCGCGAGAGCGGAGGGCGACCGCTCGCGCCCACGGCAGGCCGCCGGCGCGCGCCTACTCCTCGAACCGGCGGAGCGCCGGCTCCGCCCGTTCGTGGCGCCCGGCGCGGACCGCCGCCTCCACCTGGTCGGCGTTCGCGACGGTCACGGCGGTGGTGAAGTCCCCGGGACCGCGTCGCGCCTCCTCCAGCCGGTCGAGCGCGTCGTCGTAGCGGCCGAGGCCGAGGTCGAGGAGGCCGCGCGCGCAGGCCGCGGCGGCGGCCTCGGCGCCCGGCGCGCTCCGGCCGCCGACGCCGAGCGCGTCATCGGTCAGCGCCCGGCAGCGCTCCTCGTCACCCTGGACGGCGGCGACCCAGGCGAGCACGATCTCCAGCCGGCCGACCCGTTGGCGCCGGCCGGTGTCGCGGGCGATCGTGATCGCCTCGGCGACGTTCGCCTCGACGTCGCGGAACAGCCCGGCGGCGACCTGCGCCTGGGCCAGGCGCTGCAGCGCGCCCGCCAGTTCGCCGGCCAGGCCCCGCTCCCGGCAGCGGGCGACCTCGGCGGTCGCCAGCCGGATCGCCGCGTCGTCATCGCCGAGGATCAGCCCGGCGTGGATCGCCTCGACGAGCGCGCCGGGCTCCTCGGGCCCCGCGTCGGACACATCCGTCCGGCGACCGCCGCCCGGCGCGTCCTCGAGAACCTCCCGCATCAGCGGGACGCCGCGCGCGAAGTCGTCGTCGACGAGGTGGGCCATGCCCTGGATCAGCGGATCCCGGTACCCGGCCGCGGCCGACCGTTCGGCGGCGGCGCGGATCGCCTCCGCGTCGCCGGAGAGCCAGGCGTACGAGGCGCCCATGCGCAGCATCGCGGCCGCTCCGCGGTCGTCGGCGACCTGCGCGACGAGGATGCGGGCGGCCTGCCGGGGATCGCCGCGTTCGAACTCGACGGCGGCACGGATCCGCGCCAGCCGCGTCCGGGCGGCCGGATCGGCGGTGAGTCCTTCGGCCCGTACGGCGAGCTCGCCGGCGCGGTCGGCGCCGCCCGCGCTCAGGGCGGCTCCGGCCGCCTCGGTGAGGCGCCGGGCCTGGCCGCCGGTGTCGGGCGTCAGCTGGGCGGCCTGCTGGAACAGGGCCGCGGCGGCCGCCCCGGCCGCGCGGTCGCGGGCGCGTACGGCGGCCGCCTCGAGGTCGGCGGCGACGTCCTCGTCGGGCGCGGTCGCGGCCGCGGCGCGATGGCGCGCCCGGCAGTCGGGGTCGGCCGCGGCGGCGGCGAGGGCCCGGTGCACGGTGACGCGGCGGGCGAGCGAGGTGCCCTGGTAGGCGGCGGCGCGGACCAGCGGGTGCCGGAAGGAGATGGAGGTGCCGGTCACCTCCACCAGCCGCGCCTGCTCGGCCGGTTCGAGGTCGTCGGGGGACACGTCCAGGGCCGTTGCCGCGCCGAGGAGCGTCGGCAGGTGGCCGCGCGCCTCGGCGGCGGCGACGAGCATCATCAGCCGGGTCCGCTCGGGCAGCCGGCCGATCTGGGCGCGGAAGGCCGCGAGAACCCGGTCGGCCACCGGCAGCGGCCCGTGCCCGCCGTCGTGCCGCCGCCCGGTGGCTCCCAGTTCCAGGAGCGCGAGCGGGTTGCCGTCGGCCTCGGCCATGACCCGGTCCCGGCGATCGGAGGGCAGCCGTCGGCCGGCGAGGAGCCGCGCGGCGTCGGCGCGGTCGAGCCTGGTCAGCTCGATCTCGGGCAGGCCGTGCCCGGCGAACCCGTCGTCGCGGGCGGCGAAGACGATGACGACGCCCTCCGCCGACAGCCGGCGCGCCGCGAACAGCAGCGCGTCCACGCTCGCCGAGTCGATCCACTGCGCGTCGTCGACCAGGCACAGCACGGGCGTCTCGTCGGCGAGGTCGGCCAGCAGCGTGAGGAGGGCCAGCCCGGTGAGGAAGCGGTCGCCCCGGCCGGGGCCGCCGGAGCCGAAGACCGTGCGCAGCGCGTCCGCCTGCGGGCCCGGCAGGCCCGACAGTCGTTCCTGCACGGGCCACCGGGCTGATCGTCACGGAGGGCACGCAGCCGAGCGTGATCGGCCAGGGCTACCTCAACACGCCGGGCCTGCACTCCTCCGAGCAGGTGGCGGCCTGGCGGAAGGTGACCGACGCCGTCCACGAGAAGGGCGGCCGGATCGTCGTCCAGCTCATGCACTCCGGTCGGATCGGTCACCCGGTCCTGTACCCGGACGGAGCGCTCCCGCTGGCGCCCTCGGCGATCGCCTCGGGGCAGAAGCTGTTCACTCCCGAGGGCATGCTCGACCACCCGACGCCCCGGGAGATGACGGTGGACGACATCGCCCGGACGATCGAGGACCACGCGTCCGCCGCGCGCAACGCGCTGGACGCCGGGTTCGACGGCGTCGAGCTGCACGGGGCCAACGGCTACCTGATCCATCAGTTCCTCGCCGATGGCAGCAACCGGCGGACCGACGCGTACGGCGGTTCGGTGGCGGGCCGGATCCGGTTCGCGGTGGAGGTCGCCGAGGCGGTCGCGGACGCGATCGGGCCCGAGCGGGTCGGGATCCGGGTCTCCCCCGGCGCCCCGGTGAACGGCATCACCGAGTCCGACACCGGCGAGCTGTACCCGGCGCTCGCCGGCGCGCTGGCGCCGCTGGGCCTCGCCTACGTGCACGTGATGGAGGCCGGCGACCGCGGGCCGACGCGCGCGATCCGGGCCGCGTGGCCGGGCGCGCTGATCCTCAACCCGCATCCGTCGCCGGAGCCGCTCCCGGCGACCCCCGAGGCCGGCGTCGACGCGCTGCGGGAGGGGCTGGCCGACGCGATCGCGCACGCCCGCCTGTGGCTCGCCAACCCGGACCTGCCGGCACGGATCAAGGCGGGCGGTCCGTACAACGAGGCGGACATGGCGACCTTCTATGGCGGCGACCACCGGGGCTACACCGACTACCCGGTGCTCGGCGCCTGACCGCCGCCGAGCCGGCGACGACCGTGGCGACCACGGCCGTCCGACGCTCGGTACCGGACCGCCGCCGAGCCGGTGACCGCCGTGGGGGGACCACGGCCGTCCGACGCTCGGTACCAGACCGCCGCCGAGCCGGTGACCGCCGTGGGGGGGGGACCACGGCCGTCCGGCGGCCGAGGCGGCCCCATCCTCATGCGATCCCCGAGGCCACGCAGTACAGTGCGCCGGAGGACCAGAGCCTGAGGCGGAGGATGCGCGCGGTGACCACCGAGCTCCCGGACGAGCCCGCACCGACGCCGTACGTCGCCCGGTACCGGCGTGTCTCGCCGATCCTCATGATCGTGGCCGGGGCGTTCGCCTGCGGGAAGGCGATCCGCTGGATCGCCGGCGCGGCACACGGCGGGCACCCGGACCGCGTGCCCCCGCCCATGGCGCTGGCGGTCGCGTCGATCCTGCTGACCGCCGCCGGGGCGGTGCGGCTGGCGCGGGCCCGGCGCACCGGCGGGATCGCCTTCGCCGTCGACGCGGACGGGATCTTCCTGGGCGCGTCGACGGACGGCGGGCACCACCGGTTCACCTGGGACGAGGTGAGCGCGCTCGTACTGTTCTCCCGGCGTACGGACTTCGTCCACGGCACGGTCCGGTGCGTAGGGCTCCGGGTGCACCCCACCGCCCCGGGCTCCCCCGAGCGGCACCTCGCCGAACTCGACGAGGCGGTCTCCCGCCACGACCTTCCGCTGGGCGCCTGGGCCCGCCTCCGCCGGCTCGACCGGCGGCCGACGCGAGAGGGACTGGTGCTCGCCGTCAGCTTCCACGCCGAGGCCCGTGGCTGGCGGTGCCACTCCGCCCGGCTGGCCCGGGCCATGCGCGCGTACGCGCCCGGGGTCCCCGTCGTCCGCGAGCCGTCCGAGCGGTACTACGACCTGGTCGGCTGGCGGGCCGACCAGGTCGAGCTGCGCCGGATTCTCGAGGACGCCGAGCTGGGCCACTGGTGCTGAGCGGCGCGCCGATACCTGCTCATCCGCCGCTGGGCCGGCGCGCCGGCATCGGCTGCCGCGCGCCTCAGATGCGCCTGTCCCGGCCGGTCCAGTAGGGCTCGCGGACGAGCCGCTTGTAGAGCTTGCCGGTGGGCGTGCGCGGCAGGGCGTCGACGAAGTCGACCGAGCGGGGGGCCTTGTAGCGGGCCAGTGAGGCGCGGCAGTGCGCGATCAGCTCCTCGGCCAGCTCGGGCGAGGGCACGTGGCCCTCCTCCAGCTCGACCGCCGCCTTGACCTGCTCGCCGTACTCCTCGTCGGGCACGCCGAAGACCGCGACGTCGCGTACCGCCGGGTGGGTGATGAGGACGCCCTCGATCTCGGCCGGGTAGATGTTGACCCCGCCACTGATGATCATGTCGATGGCCCGGTCGGCGAGGAACAGGTACCCGTCCTCGTCCAGGTGGCCGATGTCGCCGGTGGTGAACAGCCCGTCGCGGTGGATCGAGGCGGTCTTCTCGGGGTCGCCCCAGTACTCGACGTCGTCGCCGCTCGCGTAGCGGAACCACAACTGCCCGGGTTCGCCGGGCTTGGACGGGGTGCCGTCCGGGCGCAGCACGTGGGTCTCCACGGAGGGCAGCGGCCGCCCGACCGTGCCCGGCCGTTCCAGCCACTCCTCGGACGTGACGACGGTGTTGATGGACGCCTCGGTCGACCCGTAGTACTCGTACACGACCGGGCCGAGCCATTCGATCATCCGGTGCTTCACGTCGGGCGCGCACGGCGCCGCGCCGTGCCAAACGGCGGCGAGGCTGGACAGGTCGTACGCGCGGCGGGTCCGCTCGTCGAGGCGGAGCAGCCGGACGAACTGGGTCGGCACGAGGTGCGTGTTGGTGATCCGGTACCGCTCGACGAGCCGCAGCGTCTCCTCCGGGTCGAAGCCCTGCCGCATGACGAGCGAGCGCCCGGCGCACAGCAGGACGTAGGAGAAGAGCCACTGCGCCGAGTGGTAGACCGGGCCGACCAGCAGCGATCGGCCGCCCTCGGGGATGTGAAGGGCCTGGGCGTACGTGGGGGCGATCGTCGCCATCGTGTCGATCGGCGCGCCGGGCCGCACCAGTTTGCGGCTGACCCCCTTCGGACGGCCCGTGGTGCCCGACGTGTAGATCATCGGCCAGCCGAGGACCTGGTCCGCGGGTTCCCCGTCCGGGCCGGCGGCCAGAACGTCCTCGTACGGCCGGAAGCCCGGGATCTCGCCCAGGCCGATCCTGATGCACGGGTCCGTCTCCGCCGTGGCGGCCACGGCGGTCTCGGCGAACCGGGCCTCGGAGAAGATCGCCTTCGCGCCGGAGTCGGCCAGCACGTACGCCAGCTCGTCCGCGCTCCAGTGCCAGTTGACGAGGACGTACCGCAGGCCGATGTGGGTGGCCGCCGCCATGATCTCGACGTGCTCCCGCCGGTTCCCCGAGTGGATCGCGATGACGTCGCCCGCGGTCAGGCCGAGGCCGCGCAGCGCCCCCGCGAGCCGGTCGACCCGCGCGTCCAACTCCCGCCAGGTGGTCGTGCCGCGCTCGTCGACGACGGCGGGCTCGTCCGGCCGGGCCTGGGCGTACGGGCGGAGAAGTCGGGCCATGAGGACCTCCGATCAGTCGGTCTGGGCACCCGCCATGCGCAGCGCCAGCTCCACGTAGCGGGCCTGGAGCTCGGCGGCGCCGGGCCGCCGGTCGCGGAACCACTCGCTGATGTGCACGCACATGTCGAGGATCGGGACGGCGGTGAGGACCGCGGCGGCCCGGCCGTCGCCGCCGACCAGCCGGAACACGCCCTTCTCGTGCCCGGCGAGCAGGACGTCGACGACGCGGTCGCGCAACCGCCGGCGGATGGTCACGATCTCGTCGTACCACGCGCCGCCGAGCAGCCGGTACTCCCGGTTGGCGACCCGCGCCGTCTCCCGGTGGTCCGCGTGCCGCCGGACGTACACCGCGACGATCGCCCGCAGCTCTTCGCGGGGGTCCCCCGCGACGGCCTCCAGCGCTGCGGTCACCTCGTCCTCCAGCCGCAGGTGGATGTCGCGGACGATGACGTACAGCAGCTCGTCCTTCGACCCGAAGTGGTTGTAGAGGGCGCCGGGCGTCAGGTCGCACGCCTCGGTGATCTGCCGCACCGGGGTCGCGAGCGCGCCCTGACGGTAGAACAGCTCGACCGCGGCCGCGGCGAGCCGGCGCTGGACGCGCGACCCTCCGAGTGGCAGGTCCGATTCGGTCACCGGCTTCGTTCCTCCTCTTGACTGCCGCCCGACCCGAGCGTACTAATGGGTTCCATTCTGTGAATGAACGCTCATTCACTACGCTTACACGGCCAGGATGACACAGGTCGTCCGGGTCCTCGGGGGCGGGGTGCCACGTGCGCTCCGGAGCGTACGCACGCATCGAATCCCGCAGGAAACGAGGTGGCGATGGCCCCCACCGACCCGACGACGTCCCCGTCCGACGGCCTCTCGCTCGACCGGCTGTGGAGACGCGGCCTCGACCGTTATCCGGACACCGCGGCGCGTTACCGCTATCTGGCCGTGGCGGTGTTCGTCACGATCGTCCTGTACTACGAGCTGTACGTCGCGGGCGGCGTCGCGCCGCTGATGCTCGCGCATTTCAAGATGTCGTTCATCTACTACGTGAACATCCTGGTGGTGTCCAACCTGGTCGGTGCGTTCGGATCGCTGGCCGCGGGCATCGCCGACCGGTGGGGCCGCGCCAACCTCGTGACGTACGGGCTGCTGGCCACGGGCGTCCTGGCGATCCTGACGCCGTTCGCCCCGGACAAGGCGACGTTCGCCGTCTTCGCCGTCCTGTCCGGGCTGGTCGAGGGGATGTGCCTGGTCGCCACGCCCGCCCTCGTCCGCGACTTCTCACCGCAGATCGGCCGCGCCTCGGCGATGGGCTTCTGGACCCTGGGCCCGGTGATCGGCAGCCTGGTCATCAGCTTCGTGGCCAACCGCACCCTGCCGCACTTCGACGAGTCCTGGTCCAGCCAGTACTACATCGTCGGTGTCGTCGGACTCGTGGCGTTCGCCGTCGCCCTGGTCGGGCTGCGGGAGCTGCGGCCGGGGCTCCGTGACCAGGTGATGGTGAGCATGGCGGACCGGGCGCTGGTCGAGGCCCGGGCCGAGACCGCCGAACGCGAGGCCGACCTCCGCAACCCCTGGCGGCAGATGCTGCGGCTGAACATCCTCGCCCCGGCCCTCGGCGTCAGCGTGTTCCTGCTGATCTACTACACCGCGGTCGCGTTCTTCACCATCTACCTGACCTCGAACTTCGGCCTCACCACCGCGAAGGCCAACGGCGTCAACAGCTGGTACTGGGCGATGAACGCGATCTCCCTCGTCATCGTCGGCGTGGTGTCGGACCGGCTGCGGGTGCGCAAGCCCTTCATGGTGGGCGGCACGGTCCTCGCGGTCGTGATGACGTACGCGTTCCTGACGCGCACCACCCATCCGCACACGAGCGCGTCCACCCTGATCTGGATCATCAGCCTGCTCGCCGTCGGCCTCGGAGTGGCGTACACGCCCTGGATGGCGGCGTTCACCGAGACGGTCGAGCGGCGGAACCCCGCGCTGACCGCCACCGGCCTGGCCGTCTGGGGCTGGATCCTGCGGATCGTCGTCTGCGTCGCCTACTTCGTCCTCCCGTACGTGGTCGGCGCCATGGACACGCTGACCCGGGCGCCCGAGGTGCTCGCCGCGGCGAAGAAGGTGCCGCCCGGCACGCCCCCGCCGCCCGCGCTGCTGCAGGAGCTCGGCAAGATCAAGAAGGCGGCGGCCGACGCACCGCACCAGTGGCAGCACTGGTGGTGGGTCTGCATCGCCACCGAAGTGGCCTTCGTCTTCCTCATGCTGCCGCTGGCGGGCCGGTGGAGCCCGAAGGCGGCCCGCGCCGACGCCGAGGCGCACGAGCGGGAGGTGGCCAGGCTCACGGGCTCGGCGGAATGACCGACGGAACCATCGAGACCGCCGGCACGTCCGTACTCCTGATGCTCAACAACGATCAGCGAGACCGGGCGGCCGGCCTGCTCCTCGGCGCGGCCTGCGGGGACGCGCTCGGCGTGCCGTACGAGTTCGCCGAGCCCCTGCCGGAGACCGCCGTGCCCGAGATGGTCGGCGGCGGGCTGGGTCCGTACGCGCCCGGCGAGTACAGCGACGACACCCAGATGCAGGTCTGCGTGGCCGAGGTCGCCGCGACGGCGGGCGACCTGCGCTCGGAGGAGGCGCTCGACGGCATCGCCGAGCGCTTCCTGCGGTGGTTCCACGGGGGCGCGAGCGACGTGGGCCTGCAGACCTCCGGGGTGCTGGCGGCCACCGCGCGCGCCGGCGGCCTCGCGCGGTCGATGCGGGAGGCGTCGGCCGACCTGCACCGCAAGACGGGGCGCACGGCCGGGAACGGCTCGCTCATGCGGACCGGGATCGTGGCCCTGCCGTACCTGGCCGACCCGGCGGGGATGGCGGAGGCCGCGCGGCTGGTCAGCTCGCTCACCCACTTCGACGACCTGGCGGCGGACGCCTGCGTGCTGTGGTGCTCGGGCGTACGGCGGGCGGTGCTGGACGCGACGTTCGACGGCGTCCGGGAGGGCCTGGACCTGCTGCCCGCCGAGCGGCGGAACCACTGGGCGGCCTGGCTCCGGGACGCCGAGACCGGCCCGCCGTCGCGGTTCAGCCCGAACGGCTTCGTCGTGCCCGCGCTGCAGGCCGCCTGGTCGGCGATCACCCACACCGCGAACCTCACCGGCGGCCTCGTCGCCGCCGTCCGCGTGGGCAACGACACCGACACGGTCGCGGCGATCGCCGGGGCGCTGCTGGGCGCGCGCTACGGCCTGTCCGCCGTGCCGGACGAATGGCGCGCGCAGGTGCACGGCTGGCCGGGCCTGCGCGCCGACGACCTGGTGAGCCTGGCCCGCCGCGCCGCCGAACCGACCGCCGACCGGCCCTAGCTCGCCGCGTCCTCCCCCGGCCCGCCCGCGCCGCCGCCCGGACGCGCGCGCCGAGGTCCGTTCTGGTGCGACTCGTCGTGGCGGCGGGCGAGGCGCAGGGCGTACTCGCGCGGCGACACCCCGAGCCGCCAGGTGCACACCGCACAGGCCAGGTGGTCGTTGGTGGTCTGTTCGTCGTGGACGATGTCGACCACGCCGATCCGCAGGTTCTCCACGGCCCGCACCGTACACGCAGCGTGACAGGGCACTCCACTTCCGTGACGCGCGTGTCAGCGAGCCGGTGGCGGGGTCAGCGGACGAGGACGCGCACCTCCACGCAGTTGCCCTCGGGGGTGCTCTTGGAGCTCTTTCGCCACAGGTCGTCGGTGCGCGTCACAGGCCCTCCAGGATCGTGCCGATGAGATCGATGGACTCGTCGGGGGTGGCGCTGACGACGCTGAGGCGGTCCATGGCGAGGGTGTACCGGTCGACGTCCTCGCGTTTGTCGAGGTAGAGCGCGTTGCCGAGCTGCTCGACGTAGACCACGTCGGTCAGCTGCGGGTCGGCGAACCGCAGGATGGTGAACCCGCCGGGCGCGGCGTGCAGCGCGCCGGCCTCGAAGGGCGTGACCTGGAGCGTGAGGCCCGGCTGCTTCGCCACGGCCATGAGGTACTCCAGCTGGCCGCGCAGCACCTCGGGACCGCCGACGGGACGGCGCAGCGCCACCTCGTCGATCACCGCCCACAGCCGCAGCACGCCGTCGCGGAAGCGCCGCTGCCGCGTGGCCCGCAGCGAGACCCGGCGCTCCACGTCCTCCGGCGGGAAGTCGCCGAGGGAGATGACGGACGCGGCGTACTCCTCGGTCTGCAGCAGGCCGGGGATGAACTGCGGCTCGTAGGTGCGGATGCGGGCCGCCGCCTGCTCCAGCCCGACGTAGGGCTGGAACCAGGAGGGCAGGATGTCGCCGTAGCTGTGCCACCAGCCGGGCTGGTTGGCCCGGCGGGCGAGGGTCAGCAACTGGTCGCGCTCCTCCTCGGCGGTGATGCCGTACAGCGACAGCAGGATCGCGACGTCCGCCTCCTTGAAGCCGCTGCGGCCGAGCTCCATCCGGCTGATCTTCGACTCGGATCCGCCGATGGCCCTGGCGGCCTCGGCCGAGGCGACCCCGGCCCTGTCCCGGAGCCGGCGCAATTCGGATCCGAGAAGGATGCGGAGCGCGGTGGGGCCGCTCGCTCCCGCGTTCGCCATGACCTCGACCTCCTTCGCGGCAGGCCTCCGAGTCTTCCACGACCGGCCGGGGACCGCCGCGATGCAATCCCATTTTCCGATGGGCTTGCATCCTCAGCGTCGTGGCGCAATGCTATCCCATGGCTGGATGCAATCCCATTGTCAGCCGTGGCCAGGCATGTGATGGTGATGTGGGCGATCCTGTGGCCGCCCACCGATCGTCCGTGTCCGGCGGCAGGTTCCCGGATCCAGCCGCCGGACACGGGCGTTCGTGGAAGAATCGACCGCCTCCGACATCCCGGCGATGAGGCTTCTCGTGACGGACTACGACCGGCAGAACGAGTTCCGGCCTGAAATCCCCAGCCCGGCGCGGGTGTACAACTACATCCTCGGCGGCAAGGACCACTATCCCGCCGACCGCGTCGTGGCGGAGAACACCATGGCGGCCCTGCCGAGCGCGCGCGACGCCGCCCAGGAGAACCGCGGGTTCCTGCGCCGCGCGGCCCGGTTCCTCGCGGCCGAGGCGGGCGTCCGGCAGTTCCTCGACATCGGCACCGGCCTGCCGTCGAACGGGCAGGTCCACGAGGTCGTCCAGGAGATCGCCCCGGAGTCCCGGGTCGTGTACGTCGACAACGACCCGGTCGTGCTCGCCCACGGGCGGGACATGCTGCACGGGATCGACGGGACGGCGATCGTGCGCCACGACCTGCGCGACCCCGAGGGCATCCTGGCCGATCCCGTGCTGCGCCGGCTGCTGGACCTCGACCGGCCCGTCGGCCTCATGCTGGTCGCGGTCCTGCACTTCATCCCCGCCGCCGAGGACCCGCACGAGCTGGTCCGCCGCCTCCTGAAGCCGCTCCCGGCGGGCAGCCACCTGGTGATCTCCCACGCCACCGACGACGGGGACGACGACGTGGAGACCGCCCTGGAGGAGAACTACAAGACCTCCAGCTCGGCCCATGTCCGGACCCGCGCGCAGGTCGAGGCGTTCTTCGCGGGTCTCGAACTGGTCGAGCCCGGTGTGGTGTGGACTCCGCTGTGGCGCCCCGACCAGGCGTCCAGCCCGCTCAGCGACGATCCGTCCCGGAGTGTCTGCTGGGCGGGAGTCGCCCGCAAACCCTGAAGCCGCCCACCTCAGGGGACTTTTCTAGAACGGCATTCGGATCGTAGGCTCCGGTCCGGAGGTGCCCATGAAGAGTCTGGATGAGGTCAGGGCCGAGCTGACCGCGCCGGGACAGCTGTTCGAGATGGACGAGGTCGACATCCGCGGCGTGCGGACGCGCGTCTGGAAGTACGCTTCCCCATCGTTGCGGGCCGTCCTGGAGAACAGCCGGGGGCACGGCGACAAGCCGTACATCGTCTACGAGGACGAGCGCCTGACCTTCGAGGAGCACTTCCGGCACGCCGCGACGTTCGCGCGCCGGCTGACCGAACGGTACGGCGTGCGGAAGGGCGACCGGGTCGCCATCGCGATGCGCAACTGCCCCGAATGGTTCGTCGCGTTCTGGGGCGCCGCGGCCGTCGGCGCCATCGTCGTCCCGCTGAACGCCTGGTGGACGGGTCCTGAGCTGGAGTACGGACTGCGGGACAGCGGCGCGACGGTCCTGGTGGCCGACGAGCAGCGCCTCGACCGGCTCACCGACGTCCTGCCCGGGCTCGGCGTCGCCACGATCGTCGTCCGGGCCGAGGGGACACCGCCGCCGGGCGCGGAGGCGTACGAGTCGGTGCTCGGCGACGTCACCGAGACCACCCTTCCGGACGCCGACATCGAGCCGGAGGACGACGCGACGATCTTCTACACCTCCGGCACGACGGGCCGGCCGAAAGGCGCGCTCGGGACGCAGCGCAACATCACCGGCAACACCCTGAGCCTGGCGTACGCCATGCTGGGCGCCGGCCTGCAGGCGGGCAGCCCGATCGAGGAGCTGGCCAACCCGGGGCGACGCATCACACTGACGAGCCTGCCGCTCTTCCACGCGACCGGCTGCCACACCGTTCTCGTGGCCAGCGCGGTCCTGGGCGGCTCCATCGTCCTGATGCACAAGTGGAGCGCCGAACGCGCGCTCCAGCTCATCGAACGCGAGCGGGTAACGGCGTTCGGCGGGGTGCCGACGATGGCCTGGCAGCTGCTGACCTCCCCCGAGTTCGACAAGTACGACACCTCCAGCCTCGCGTCGGTGTCGTACGGAGGCTCGCCCGCTCCGCCCGCCCTGCTGGAGAGGATCAAGGAGGTGCTCCCGGAGCGGGTCCCGAGCAACGGGTACGGCCTGACCGAGACGTCGGCGGTGACCACGTACAACAGCGGGATCAACTACCTGACGCATCCCGACAGCATCGGCCCGGCGGTCCCGGTGTGCGACGTGAAGGTCGTGGACCCGGCGGGCGCGGACCTGCCCACCGGTGAGATCGGCGAGCTCCTCGTCCGGGGGCCGAACGTCATCAAGGGCTACTGGAACAACCCCGAGGCGACCGCGCAGGCGTTCCACGACGGCTGGTTCCACACGGGGGACCTGGCGCGCATCGACGCGGACGGCTTCGTCTACATCGTCGACCGGGCCAAGGACATGCTGATCCGCGGCGGAGAGAACGTCTACTGCGCCGAGGTCGAGTCGGCGATGTACGACCATCCCGCGGTCGCCGAGGCCGCCGTGATCGGGGTGCCGCACGAGGCGCTGGGCGAGGAGGTCGGCGCGGTCGTCTGCCTCCGCCCGGGACTGACGGTGACGCCGGAGGAGCTGCAGGAGTTCCTCCGCGAACGCATCGCCGCGTTCAAGGTCCCGGCCCACATCTGGTTCCGCGAGGGCGAACTGCCCCGCAACCCGGCCGGCAAGATCCTGAAGACGCGGCTCCGCACGGAGCTGATCGGCTGAGACGCGTCCTCGCCGCCGGGGTGGACGGGGCCGGGCGGCCCCGTCCACCCCGGCGGCGGTCGGATCAGCGACGGCAGTGCGCGGTCCGCGCCGCGCGCGGCTGGAACGGCAGGAAGCGGTCGGCGCGGTGCGGGCGCGCCGGGATCTCGGTCGCCTCGAGGGCGAGCATCCGGTCGAAGCGGAAGGCGCGGATGTGCCGGCGCAGCCGGCACCAGCCGACGAGATACCAGTGGTCACGGTGCACGAGGCAGGTCACCGGCTCCACCTCGCGAACCGTGACGTCACCCCGGGCATCGGCGTAGTGGAGGCGGACGACGAGGCGCGCGGTGATCGCGCCCGCCGCGGTCCGGGCCCGGTGCGCCGTCGCCGGGTCGAGCGGGCGGGCCAGGGTGTCGAGGGTCGTGCCGGCGGTCTCGGCCGGGTCGAGATCGTCGAACAGGCGGCGCAGGGCCCGGCGGGCCGTGGCGGACTGCGGACCGGCGCCCAGGTGGGCGAGCGAGAGGGCGAGGGCCGCCACCTCGGGGGCCGGAAGTGAGGGACGGGTACGGCTTGCGAGCGTCGCGTTCTCGGCCATGGTTCGATCATACGTTCGAACACTGACATTTTCGAGAGCCGTTCCCCCGCTTCTGCCCCGCTCCGGGCACGGGGCGACTAAGATCATCAACTGCCCGGCGCCGGCGAGACGCGGCATCGACGGCAGGTCCGTTCAGCAACGAGTTACGTCCCCCAGTCAAGGGCGTGAGGCCGGTGTTCAACGCCAGCACCCATCTCGTCGACCGGCATGTCGAGGCCGGCGACGGCGACCGGATCGCCGTCACCGGGCCGGGCGGCACACTCACCTACACGGACCTGCTGGGCCGGATCCGACGCACGGCCGCCGGGCTGCGCGAACTCGGCGTACGGCCCGAGGAGCGGGTCTTGCTCTCCATGGCCGACGGCCCGGACCTGCTCACGCTGATCCTCGCGGCGATGCGCGTCGGCGCCGTGCCGGTCCCGGTGTCCACGATGCTGACCGCCAAGGACCTCGCCGGGCTCCTGCGCGACTCGCGGGCGCGGGTGCTGGCCGCCAGCCCGGAGTTCGCCGCGTCCGCCGAGGAGGCCGCGCAGTCCGCGCCCGAACTGGCCGCGTTCCTGCTGAGCGGGCCCGACGCGCCGACGCCGCCCGCCTGGGCGGAGGGTCACCGGCTGGACGCCGTCGTCGGCGACGAGGGGAACGGCGACCCGTACGACACCCATCCCGACTCCAGCGCCCTCTGGCTTTACACCTCCGGGACGACCGGCCTGCCCAAGGCCGCCGTCCACCGGCACGCCTCGATCCGGTCGGTCGCCGAGACGTACGGCGCCCAGGTGCTCGGGATCGGGCCGGAGGACCGGTGCCTGTCGGTGCCGAAGCTCTTCTTCGCGTACGGCATCGGCAACTCCTGCTTCTTCCCGCTCTCGGCCGGCGCGTCGACCGTGCTCGAGCCGGGCCGCCCGACGCCGGCGCTGATCGCCGAGCGCGTCCGTCGGGACCGGCCGACGCTGTTCTTCGCCGTGCCGACCTTCTACGCCGCGCTGCTCGCCGCGGAGCTGCCCGCGGAGACGTTCGCGCCGGTCCGTACGGCGGTGTCGGCGGGCGAGCCGCTGCCGGCGCCCATCTTCCGGCGGTTCGCCGAGCGGTACGGCGTGGAGATCCTCGACGGCATCGGCGCCACCGAGGCGCTGCACATCTTCATCTCCAACCGCGCGGGCCAGGTGCGGCCGGGCACCAGCGGCGTGCCGGTCCCCGGGTACGACCTGCGCGTCGTCGACGACTCCGGCGCCGACGTGCCGCGCGGCACGCCCGGGAACCTGATGGTGCGCGGCGACTCGATCGCCACCGGCTACTGGTGCCGTACGGCGGTGACCCGGAAGGTGTTCCAGGGCGAGTGGCTGCGCACCGGCGACACGTACGTCGTCGAGGAGGACGGGGCCTACCGGTTCCTCGGCCGCTCCGACGACATGATCAAGGCCGGCGGGATCTGGGTGTCTCCGAGCGAGGTCGAGGCCCGGCTGCTGGAGCACTCCGGCGTCGCCCAGGCGGCGGTGGTGGCGCTGCCGGACGGCGACGGCCTGGACAAGCCCATCGCCGCCGTCGTACGCGCGCCCGGATCCGCCGTCACCGCCGAGGAGCTCGTCGCGTTCTGCCGGGACGGGCTCGCGTCCTTCAAGCGGCCCCGCGCGGTGCACTTCGTCGAGTCGCTGCCGACGACGGCGACCGGGAAGGTCCAGCGCTATCTCGTCCGCGAACGCCTCGGCCGAGCCGGCCGTAGCCCGGCGGCTCCGGGCGACGGCGGGCTTGACCTCCTGGACGAGACCCGGTCCTGACCCGCAGGCCCTAAATGGCGGTGACGTAGACCTCGACGACGCCGCGCGCCTCGCGGACGGCGAGCCGGGGGAGCGCGGGGATCGGCGCGGAGAGCCTGTGGTAGAGGACCTTGCCGTCGAGGGCGAAGAGCGCCCGATGGCAGGGGCAGCGCAACCGCGCGCCGCCCTCGACGTGCAGGCGGCAACCCTGGTGCGTGCACACGCCGGAGACCGCCCGCAACCGACCGGCCCTTCGGGCCACGAAGCCGGTGATGCTGCCGGCGTCGAAGGGGACCACCGCCCCCTCCGTGAGCTCGGCCGCCGCCGCGACCGTATGCCACCTGCCGTTGAGGGGCCGCAGCGTTCCGTCGCCCGCGAACGTCGGACCGCGGGTGAACGCGCGGTCGATCGACACTCCCGCGACGGCTCCGGCCCCGGCCAGCGCGCCGCCCAGGACCAGCCGGCGGCGGACCGGCAGCGGCGGCCGCGCGGGCTCCGGCTCCGCCAGGCGACGGTGCAGGTCGGCGACGAACTCCTCGCGCGGCGCGTCCGATCCCGGACGGGCGGCCCGCAGCTCGATGGCCAGGCGGAGCGCGTCCGCGTCCGCGTCGTCGACCGGGAAGGGATGCGGACGGCGGCCCTTGATCAGATCCTCGACGTATCGCCGCAGGCCCTTCATGGTCACCACCCCCTCCTGTCTCCTGGAGATTCTTCCCGGACGATCTCGGCGGCGAGCCTGAGCGCCCGATGCTGGAGCACTTTGACGTTCCCGGCGCTGGTCCGCAGTTCGCGGGCCGCCTCGCGAATCGAGTAGGACCGCAGGAAGCGCAACTCCAGGACGCGCCGGTACCGGTCGGGCAGCGCCGCCAGGATCCGCTCGACGCGTTCCGGAGAACGGCCGGTCTCGGGCGGCCGCCCGAAGTCAGCCGCCACGCGCTCCAGGTCGATGCCGGTGATCTCGCGCCCGAGCGTGCGACGCCAGTGCGCGGCCAGCACCGTACGGGCGGTGACGAGCAGGTACGCGCGGACCTCGCCCACGCTCGCGGAGGTGCGCAGCGGTCGCAGCGCGGTGAGGAAGACCTCGGCGGTGAGGTCCTCGGCGTCGGGCCGGTTGCCGACCTTGGCGAACATCAACCGGTAGATCCGCTGCACGTTGTCGAGGTAGATGGCCTCCCAGCCGGTGTAGGCCTCCCCCTCCACCAGGCGCAGCGGCGGGCGGTGTTCAGCGGGAGCCTCGGCGTCCGGCCCCGGGCGTTCGCGCCGTCCCGGGATCCAGCGGTCCATGACCAGTCCCCTTCACCATCGTCGCACGGTGGCGGGGCCGGGGACTCAACCGAGTCTCTTGTCGCGGATCGCCAGGGCGTGCCGGCCGCGCACGTAGCCGACCTCACGGATCCCGAGCGCGTGCCGCAACCGCCCGGCCGGCAGGGTGACCGGGGCGGGTGCCGGGCCGTCGCCCGGGTGCGGCAGCGGATAGGCGGTGGTCGTGGCGCTGTGGAACGTGACGTTGCCCTCCGTCTTGGTGAAGAGCTGGTGGATGTGACCGTTGAGGCAGGTCACCGACGCGAACCGCCGCAGGAGGGCGAGGGCCTGTACGGAGTCGTCGGTCGCCCAGCCCCACTTGGGGTACAGCGCGAACATCGGGATGTGGCTGAGCACGACGATGGGCGTGTCGCTGGACAGCCCGGCCACGTCCTTGCGGATGAAGTCGAGCTGCTCGGCGCCCAGATGCCCGAGCTTGCTCATGTGCAGCGTGTTCACCAGCGCGATGAAGTGCACGCCGTGCACGTCGAAGCTGTACCAGCCGTCGCCGCGCGTCCCGGCGCCGAAGGCCCGGCGGTACTTCTGACCCGCGTCGTCGATGGAGTCGTGCTCGCCCGGCACCGTGAAGACGTGTCCCGTCTTCAGCGTCGTCATCATCTGCTTGACCTGGTCGAACTGCCCTGGAGTGGCCAGGTGGGTCAGGTCTCCGGTGTGGAAGACGAAGTCGGGCCGGTGCGGCAGCGCGTTGACCCGGTGCAGCGCGTCGGCGAACGAGTCGGCGACATCCGTGTTCGCCGGTCCGTGGAAGCCGATGTGGCTGTCGCTGATCTGCACGAACCGCAGCGCGGCGTTCGCGGGCAGCGCGTCGCTCGATCCGGCGACGTGGCTGACCACCTCGCCGCCGGCGACCGCGAGGACGACCACTCCCCCGAACCACGCGCTGTGCCGAAGCAACTGACGGCGGGTCATGCCGGCGGGATCATTCTCGGCGTTCACGGCGTCACCACCACCGTTCCGCGCATGAACGGATGGATCGAGCAGACGTACGGGTAGCTTCCGGGCTTGGTGAACCGGTGGCGGAACGCGCCGCCCGGCGTCAGCGTCGCGGAGCGGAACGCTCCGCCGTTCGCCACCACCGTGTGCGGCTCCTCGTCCTTGTTCGTCCAGGTCACCGTGGTGCCGACCTTGACGGACACCGACGCCGGCGCGAACGCGAAGCCCTTGATCGACACAGAGTTCGCGGCGACCGGTGCGGCGGCGGGCGCGGCGCCGGACCCGGAGCCGCCGTGCATCCGCATTCCCGGCATGGTCCCTGCCGGGGCGTCGGCCCGGGGCGCGGATCGGGCCGCCGGTGAGCTCACGGTGTCCTGCCCCCAACCGCAGGCGGCCGGCAGGAGCATCCCGCCGACGGCGATGAGCGCCGCGGGCCATGGCCGCCCACGAGCGAGAGATATGCGGTTCATCGGTATTCCCCCCGTTCCGCGTGGGCGGTGATCTCCGCCCTGCGGACGTCGTCGTATATCCGCACTTCGCGGACCTTCCACCTGAGATAGGCCGGGGGGTTACACCAGGCGTCCGAGCCGCCTCCGCGGCGGATCTACCGGCTGTAACCCGTGCGCCTATCTCTTGTCGAAGGCGCTCTTAGGGAAAGGCGCTCACCAGCTCGGAGGTTTGCCATGTGCCGCCATCGACCGCACTGTCCACCGGCCGACGCCGTCGACCGGGACGCCGCGCACACCGTCGTCTCCCACCCCGAGCAGGGATGGAGTCTGCTGTGCAACGGCGTCGTCCTCTTCGACGACACCGGAGAGCTCCTGCCGGACGGCGCAGCGATCGCACCGCACCGGCACACGGACGCCCACTGCGGCTCCGTACCCGACCCCGGGCCGCCACGGGCCCGTCCGAGACGGTCGCCCGCATGTGGCGCCCGCCGATAGGAGGTGTGGCATGAGCACCCGGCCGATCAGCGATCACGGCCTCCTGTCCGACTGCCGCTCGGCCGCCCTGGTCACCTCGGACGGCTCGGTGGACTGGCTGTGCGCACCTCGCTTCGACAGTCCGGCGATCTTCGCCAGGCTGCTGGACGAGCAGGCCGGGCACTGGTCCATCCGCCCGTCCGCTCCCGCGCGGGTCGCCCGCCGGTACCTCGACGACACCCTCGTCCTGGAGACGACCTTCCGTACCCGGGGCGGCACGGTGGTCCTGGTCGACGCGCTCGCCCTGGGCGGCCGCGAGCGCGGGCACGGGCTGGGCGCGTCCTCGCCCGGCGTCCTGCTCCGCGAGGCGACCTGCGTCGAGGGGCGGGTCGACCTCGAGGTCTGCTACGCGCCCCGCCCCGAGTTCGGGCTGATCCATCCCCGCCTGGAGCATTCGCGCGGGGTGCTGATCGCCCGCGGCGGCGCGCAGGTGCTCACCCTGTCGACGCCCGTCGACCTTCGGGTGAGCGGCTCGACGGCGCACGCCACGGTCACGCTGAGAGCCGGGGAACGTCTCTCGATGGCCCTGCACGCCGCCCCCTGCTGGCAGGCCGAACCGGTGTGCTGGACTCCGCGGCTCGTCCACCGCCGCGTCAGGGACACGATCGCCGGCTGGCGCTCCTGGTCCCGGGCGCACACGAGCTACGAGGGACCGTGGCAGGACGAGGTGGGACACAGCGGGCGGGTGCTGCGCGCACTGACGTTCGCCCCCACGGGGGCGATCGTCGCCGCCGCCACCACGTCCCTGCCCGAATGCGTCGGCGGGGGGCGCAACTGGGACTACCGCTACACGTGGATCCGGGACGCCAGCCTCACCGTGCAGGCCCTCACCACCGCCTCGTCGTGCGAGCGAGAACAGGCGGCGTTCTTCGGCTTCCTCGCCCGCGCCGCCGCCACCCAGCTCGACCGTGGCGTCGACCTTCAGATCATGTACGGCATCGGCGGCGAATGCGACCTGTCGGAGCGGCCGCTGCCCCACCTGACCGGGTGGCGTGACAGCGCCCCGGTGCGCGTCGGCAACGACGCGTGGCGCCAGCGCCAGCTCGACGTCTACGGCGAGATGCTCGACGCGGCGCATCACCTGTCCGGCGACACGGCGGAGAACGGCCTTGATCCGATCACCCGCGGCTTCCTGCGCGACGCGGCCGATACCGCCGCCCGCCGCTGGTGGGAACCGGACCGCGGGATCTGGGAGGTCCGCGGGCCGAACCGGCACTTCCTGCATTCCAAGCTCATGTGCTGGGTCGCGCTGGACCGCGCCATCGCCCTGGCGCCCGTCCTGCGGGCGACCGGCCGCGTCGAGGACTGGAGACGGGTCCGCGCGCAGATCCGGAACGCGATCCTGACGGAGGGCTGGAATCCGCGGACCGGCACGTTCACCCAGGCGTTCGGCGGCACCGAACTCGACGCGTCCGCGCTGACCATCCCGATCGTCGGATTCCTTCCCGGCGACGACCCGCGGGTCAGGTCCACCGTGGCGGCGATCGCCGGACGCCTCACCGACGAACGGGGCCTGGTCCGCCGCTACACCGGACCCGACGGGATGCCCGGCGGAGAAGGCTCATTCCTCCTGTGCACGTTCTGGCTCGCGCAGGCGCTCGCCCTCACCGGGCAGCGCGGGCCCGCCGAGCGCGTCTTCCGGACCGCCGCGTCGCAGGCCAACGACGTCGGCCTCCTCGCCGAAGAGGTGGACACCTCGACGGGAGAGCCGCTCGGCAACTTCCCGCAGGCGTTCAGCCACGTCGGCCTGATCAACGCCGCGCGCGCCATCCGCGACGCCGGTGGTGGGCGGCTTCACGGTCACCGCGGCCCCGCGTACCGGTGGCCGTGCCGCCTCGCGGCCGCGCGCCGCGAGCTCCACGGTGGGGACGGGCGGGACGACTCGCCGGCGAGGTCCGGGCGTTCGAGCCGGCGTGAGAGGCCGCCGTCGCGGGAACGCGTCCGGTCAGCCGGCGGCGAGCTCGCGCCAGCGGCGCTGGGCGACGGGGTGCCACTCGGCGTACCGGGCCGCGAACAGCTCGCGGGCCTGGGCGCCGATCCAGCCGGCCGGCAGCAGGGCCGAGGGCAGCCGCGGGTCCAGGAAGGGGAAGCGCCGCCACTCGTGCACGAGCCGCGCCTGCGCCAGCATGATCGACTCAGGTGAGGCGGGACGCAGCGCGTCGAACTCGTCGATGAACGCCTCGTACTCGGCGGCGACCCCGTCCAGATCCCAGGCCCGCTCGACCATCGCGTGCTCGCTGCCGACCCCGGCGAACCGCGCGGTGAACGACATCGCGCCGGCCTGCAGCCCGAGGCCCTCGATGACCGACCGCGCCTCGGTCTCCCGCGCCGACGACGGCGCGATCCACATCCCCGGTCCGGGCGATCCGAAGCCGGCCCAGCTCAGCTTCGTGCGGAGCTGGTGACGGAGCCGGCGCTTGGACTCGGGGACGGAGACGTAGACGATGAGCCAGACGCCGTCCCAGGCGGAGGCTTCGGCGCCGAAGCCGTAGATGCGCTCCCCGCCCTCCGTGAGCAGTCGCCGGCCGGGAGGGGTGAGGGACCAGCGGACGCTCCGCCCGACCCGCTCGGAGGTGAGCCAGCCGTCGGCGGCCGTACGGGCCAGCGCCTGCCGGGCGGACTTCTCCTCGACGCCGAACTCGTCGAGGATCTCCACCAGAGTCGAGGTCCAGACCGGCTCCTCGTACCGCAGAACGAACTCCCCGAGTATGGTCAGCAGCAGCGAACGGGCGCTCGTCTCGCTCAGGGCGTGCCGTCGGGTCAGCGTGGGTCTCGGGGCGGTCACCCATAAATTCTACATAAATCAGCCTCAAAATCGCCGTTTCGTCAAGCTTCAAGAGCTCCGGACAGGGGCGGAGCAGGGCGTACGTGGTTGACGTGGTGATTACGTCACAGCATCATGTAAGGATGTTGTTCCCTACTCCTTCGCTATCGTCCGCCGACGAACGCGTACTCGCCGACGTCGAGCGCATGCGCGAGGAACTGCGTCACCAGGTACGCGCGACGCCCGCGAAGTGGACGGAGGGGCTGCGTAAGTTTCTCACCGCGGACGCTGTCGCCGCGTCGAACTCGATCGAGGGTTTCCGCGTGGCGACGGCCGACGTCGAGGACCTCATGGAGGGGGAACGCGACGTCGAGGTCTCCGATGAGAATCGGGAGGAGACGCTCGCCTACCAGCACATGATGACCTACCTACAGACACTGCACGACGCGGAGGACTTCGCCTACAGCAAGGGACTGCTGAACGCCCTGCACTGGATGCTGCAAGGCCATCGCCACGCCCCCCGGAAGCCGGCCGGGCAGTGGCGGAGAAGTCCCGTCTACGTCACCGACTCTCGCGACCCGAGCATCGCCGCCTACACCGCCCCCGACGCGCGGCAGGTTCCCGCCCTGATGGCCGAACTCGTCGACTGGCTGAACGCGGACGACGACGTCCACCCGCTGATACGAGCCGCGATGGCGCATCTCCACCTGGTGTCGATCCACCCATGGATGGACGGCAACGGTCGCATGTCGCGTTCCCTGCAGACACTGATGATCGCGCGAGAGGGCACCCTGGCTCCGGAGTTCTCATCGATCGAAGCGTGGCTGGGCCGACCGGGGAATACCTGGGAGTACTACCGGGAACTCGCGCGACGCGGCGCGGAGTACCTACCCGACCAGGACGTCAGCGGCTGGGTACGGCTCAACCTCACCGCCTACCACCAGCAGACCCAGACGGTGCGCAACCGTCTGGAACGATCCGGCCGGGTGCTGGAGATCCTCTCCGCGTTCGCCACGGCCGAGGGAATGGACGAGCGGGTCGTGTCCGCCCTACACGACGTCGCGATGACGGGTAGAGTCCGGCGCCTGCGATACGAGCACGCCGAAGGCCTGAGTCTCCAGCAGGCACAACGTGACCTGCGGGACCTCGTGGCGTCGGACGTTCTGTCCTCTGTCGGGCGGACTCGCGCACGGTATTACACCGCCGGCTCCCGCTTTCCCGAGCGGGCGTTGGAGGTGGCTCGCACGCCGATGACCCTGATCACCCCTTACCCGGCCCGCGCGGCGCGGTGAACCAAGCCCGGGTTTGGTGTCAGGAAGATCGTATGGTCGGCCGACAAAGACGCACCGGCCGGGCGCCGACTCGTGGTCGGCGCCCGGCCGGTCCGGTGATCTCAGCCTGTCAGTCCCGGCGAGCGGCCGCCGAGCCTCCCGTAACGAACGGCCCGGACAGCACCGGCGTCCGGTTCACGACCGTGCCGGGAGTCGCCTGCGCGATGACGGACCCGCCCGTGAGGCCGTTGGTCTTCACGTACGGCGAGTTCGCCGAGTCGGAGGCGAACGTTCCGCTGCCGCCCTCGAAAACCGCCGCGTAGTAGCCGCTGCCGTACGCGCGGACCTTCTTGGAGAACTTGCCCTTGCTGTTCGTCTTGGCCCACGCCAGGTGGTACCAGGTCTTCTTGCCCTTGAACCGGAAGACGATCCGCACCTTCCGGCCCGAGTAGCCGCCGCGCTTCGTGTCGCTGAACCAGCGGATCAGGCTGCCGCTCGCCGTCACGTAGTGGTTCTTGCGCACCTTCTTCGGCGAGACCTTGAACGAGTGAATCTCGGTCCGCCAGCGCCAGGCCTTGCGGACCGGGCTCGTCGCCGCCTGGTACGTCGCATCCCCGGCGAACCGGGCCCGCCAGTAGCCGGACCGGCCGTAGTAGAACGTGGCGTTGAAGGAATTACCGTCCTCCGCCGTGACCTTCTTCTTGACGGTCCAGCCGGTCTTTCCGTCGGGCGAGTACTCGATCGTGAGCGGCAGCGCGCTGTAAATGGCGGAATCGCTGCGCACACCGCCGTAGACCGTCACATCGGCGAACGGGTCGTAGGAGACGGTGAAACTGTCGAAGTAGATCGGCTGCGGGTCGAGCCGCGCCTGGGCGGCGTGCGCGACCGGCGCGTCGGCGAGCGCCGCGGTCGGCACGGCCGTGAGCGTGCACATCGCCACGGACGCACTGAGGATGCCGAGGGTGATACGTCGCAAAGTGATCACCTATGGGTCGGATGGAATGATTCGCGTGATCTTCACGCGAGAGGGAGGACGAGTCCCTTCGGCACCCGGTTGCCCGGCCGATGATCACAAAACGGCAACAAGCCGCCGTCCGGCGTTTTCCGTGACTCTGACGGATCCCCACCGTCACCGTTCCTGCGGCCGCGCCGACGCGTCCGCGAGAAGGAGCGCGGGGTCGGTCATGACGCGTTCGACGACGAGCGCGGCGGCGCCCAGGGCGGCGGCGTCGCCGCCCAGCCGGGAGACGGTCAGGCGGGGAGGCGTGTGCCGTACGACGCCGGTGCCGCCGCCGAGCGCCTCCTCGACGGCGGGGGACGCCCACGGGGCGAGCGCGGAGAAGATCCCGCCGAGCACGATGCCGTCCGGGTCGAACAGGTTGACCGCGGCGGAGAGGGCCTGCCCCAGGGCCTGCCCCGCCCGGCGCACCGCGGCCAGCGCCGGTTCGTCGCCGTCGCGCAGGAGGGCGATCAGCGCGGCGAGCGGGCCGTCGGGCCCGGCGGTCGACGTCCCGGTGACGTCGGGGATGCCCGCCGCGCGCAGGATCGCCTCCTGGCCCGCGACCTGCTCCAGGCAGCCCCGGCCGCCGCACGCGCACGGCGGGCCGGCGGGGTCGACGACGACGTGGCCGAGCTCGCCGGCGAACCCGTGCGCGCCGCGGAACACCCGGCCGTCGACGACGATGCCCGCGCCGACCCCGATCTCGCCGGAGACGTGGACGTACGAGCCGAGCTCCGGGCCGTCGCCGAACCACAGCTCGCCGAGGGCGGCGAGATTCGCCTCGTTGTCCTGGTCGGCGGGCAGCGCGAGCGGTGGCAGGCCGGTGGTGAGGAGGTCCCCGGCCGCGACGTCGCGCCAGCCGAGGTTGGGCGCGGTCCGCACGCGGCCGCCGGCCCGGTCCAGCGTGCCCGGCAGCGCGACGACCGCGCCGGCGACCGTCAGGCCCTGGTCCGCCGCCGCGGCGATCGCCTGCTCGGCCAGGTCCGTCAGCGCGCCGATGACGCGCTCGGGCGCGCGCCCCCGGTTGTCGGCGGCGACGATGTGCCGGTGCCGGATCCGCCGTCCGAGGTCGAGCACGCAGGCGGCCAGGTAGTCGACGTTGACCTCCAGGCCGAGTCCGGCGACGCGGTCGCCGTTGATCGACACGGCCGTCGCGGGACGTCCGCGCTCGCCGTCGCGTACGGGTCCGTCCTCGCGGATCAGGCCGGCGTCCTTCAACGCCGCGACGAGACTGGATACGGTGGTCTTGGTGAAGCCGGTGACGTCGGCGAGACGGGCGCGGCTGACCGGCTGCCGACGGGAGATCTCGCCCAGCACCACGGCCAGGTTGCGGGCCCGCATGGTGCCGTGTCGTACGGGCGTGATCTCATTTCGCATGGTCACAGACTAATCCTGCAACCTCTCCCCTGTTGACACCTGGCACCTGCGGGTTTTAATTAGTCCAGAGCGTGAACGAAATGAGGAGACGAGATGTTCGAACCCACCCCTGAGGACAAGTTCACCTTCGGGCTGTGGACCGTCGGCTGGCAGGCACGCGACCCGTTCGGCGACGCGACGCGGCCCCCGCTCGACCCGGTGGAGTCGGTGCACCGGCTCGCGGAGCTCGGCGCCTACGGGGTGACGTTCCACGACGACGACCTCCTCGCCGTAGAGCCGGACCGGGACAAGGCGGTCGCGGCGTTCCGCAAGGCGCTCGACGAGACCGGCCTCAAGGTCCCGATGGCGACGACGAACCTGTTCACCCACCCGGTGTTCAAGGACGGCGCGTTCACCTCCAACGACCGCGACATCCGCCGGTACGCCCTCCGCAAGGTCATCCGCAACCTCGACCTGGCCGCCGAGCTGGGCGCCAAGACGTACGTATTCTGGGGCGGCCGCGAGGGCGCCGAGTCCGACGCCGCCAAGGACGTGCGGGTCGCGCTGGACCGGTTCCGCGAGGCCATCGACACCCTCGCCACCTATGTCACCGACAAGGGCTACGGCATCCGGTTCGCGCTCGAGCCGAAGCCGAACGAGCCGCGCGGCGACATCCTGCTGCCCACGATCGGCCACGCGCTCGCGTTCATCGGCTCGCTCGAGCACGCCGACATGGTCGGCCTCAACCCCGAGGTCGGGCACGAGCAGATGGCCGGGATGAACTTCGTCCACGGCATCGCCCAGGCGCTGTGGCACGGCAAGCTCTTCCACATCGACCTGAACGGCCAGCACGGCCCGAAGTACGACCAGGACCTGGTCTTCGGCCACGGCGACCTCAAGAGCGCGTTCTTCCTCGTCGACCTGCTGGAGAACGGCGGGTACGACGGGCCGCGCCACTTCGACTACAAGCCGACCCGCACCGAGGACATCTCCGGCGTGTGGGCCTCGGCCGCCGCGAACATGCGCACCTACCTCATCCTCAAGGAGCGCGCGCGGGCGTTCCGCGCCGACCCGGAGGTGCAGGAGGCCCTCGCCGCCTCGCGTACCGACCAGCTCGCGGTGCCGACGCTCGCGGAGGGCGAGACGTACGACTCGCTGGCCCAGGACGACTTTGACCTGGAGGCCGCCGCCGAGCGGGGCTACCACTACGAGCGTCTCGACCAGCTCGCCGTCGAGCACATCCTCGGCGCCCGGTGACACTCGTCGCGGGGGTCGACTCGTCGACCCAGTCCTGCAAGGTCGTCGTCGCCGACGCCGAGACCGGCGCGGTCGTCCGCGCCGGTCAGGCGCCGCACCCGGACGGCACCGAGGCCGACCCCGCCGCCTGGTGGGACGCCCTCGGCCGTG
Organism: Actinoallomurus sp. NPDC052274; assembly: GCF_040679475.1. Taxonomy (NCBI): domain Bacteria; kingdom Bacillati; phylum Actinomycetota; class Actinomycetes; order Streptosporangiales; family Thermomonosporaceae; genus Actinoallomurus; species Actinoallomurus sp. NPDC052274. The sequence continues at coordinate 13,379 of NZ_JBFAUT010000066.1, read as the reverse complement.
CCACCGAGTCGGCGGGCGGCCTGGACGACGTCGCCGCGATCGGCGTCGCGGCCCAGCAGCACGGCATGGTCTGCCTGTCGGAGGCCGGCGAGGTCGTCCGGCCGGCGCTGCTGTGGAACGACACCCGCTCGGCCGACGCCGCCCGCGACCTGGTCGAGGAGCTCGGCGGGCCCGCGAAGTGGGCCGACGCGGCCGGCAGCGTGCCGGTCGCGTCGTTCACGGTGACCAAGCTGCGCTGGCTGGCCGGGCACGAGCCGGACGCCGCCGCCCGTACGGCGTCGGTGTGCCTGCCGCACGACTACCTGACGTGGCGGCTGACCGGCGAGTTCGTCACCGACCGGGGCGACGCGTCCGGCACCGGCTACTGGTCCCCCGCCACCGGGGAGTACCGGCCGGACCTCCTGGAACTCGCGTTCGGGCGGGTCCCGGAGCTGCCGCGCGTCCTCGGCCCGGCCGAGGCCGCCGGGCATGCGCCCTCCGGCGCGCTGGTGTCGGCCGGGACCGGCGACAACATGGGCGCGGCGCTCGGGCTGGGCCTGCGGCCCGGCGACGTCGTGGTGTCCCTCGGCACCTCCGGGACGGTGTTCACCGCGGCCGAGCGGGCGTCCGCCGACCCGGCCGGGGACGTCGCCGGCTTCGCCGACGCGACGGGCCGGTTCCTGCCGCTCGTCTGCACGCTGAACGCCGCCCGGGTGCTCGACGCCGCCGCGGCCCTGCTCGGCGTCGACCACCAGGAGGTCTCCCGGCTGGCGCTGTCCGCACCGCCTGGCGCGGACGGCCTGGTCCTCGTGCCGTACCTGGAGGGCGAGCGCACGCCGAACCGGCCGGACGCCACCGGCTCGGTGCACGGCCTGCGCCTGGCCACGTCCACCCCGGCGCACCTGGCCCGCGCGGCGATCGAGGGCATGCTGTGCGGCCTCGCCGACGGGCTGGACGCGCTCGTGGCCCAGGGCGCGCGGGCCGACCGGGTGCTGCTGATCGGCGGCGCCGCCCGCTCGGAGGCCGTCCGCCGCATCGCGCCGACCGTCTTCGGCCGGCCGGTGCTGGTGCCACCCATCGGGGAGTACGTCGCCGAGGGCGCGGCCGCCCAGGCCGCCTGGGCGCTGTCCGGCGCGGCCGAGCCGCCGCGCTGGGAGCGGGAAGGCCTGGCGACGTACGAGGCCGACGCGGTCCCGGCCATCCGCGAGCGGTACGCCGAGGCCCGCGACCACATCCTGTCCCGCTGAACCGGTACGACGGCGGCCCCGCTCCCGGCGGGGCCGCCGCCGGTGCTACGGAAGGGGCGGGATCGGTCCCGCGTCGCGGGCGAGGATGGCGGCCTGGACGCGGTTCTCCAGGCCGAGCCGGGTGAGGATGCGGTTGACGACGCACAGGTCCTCGCGGCGATCGATGACGGCCCGCAACGCCGCCCGGACCATCTCCTGATCGTCGGCGAGCAGTACCCGGATCGTCATCGAACCTCCCGGAGCGGAAGCGCGGCGTGGACCCGCCACCCGCCATGCGGACACGGACCGGCGTGAAGGGTTCCGTCGAAGGCCGTGACGCGCTCGCGGATGCCCAGCAGACCGCGACCGGATCCCACGGTCGGCCGGTGGTCCGCGCTGGCCGGGCCCTTCTCGACCTCGATCGTCAGGCGGTGGCCGCCGACGCGCACGGTGACCCGGACGCCGACGGGGCCGGCGTGCCGGAAGACGTTGGTCAACGCTTCCTGCAGGATCCGGTACACCGAGACCTGGATGGCGGCCGGCAGCGCGTCGGCTGACGCGTCGAGCGCCGCCGTGACGTGGTGCGCGACGATGTCGTGCAGGTCACGGGCGATGCGCGCCCGCTCCGTGACGACGGCCTGACGCGCGTTGATCTCCTGTTGGGCGCGGAGCCGGTCGCCCAGGTCCCGGAGCCGGCGGGCGTCGAGGTCGATCCGCCGCGCGCCGTACCCCAGGAGCCAGGCGACGAGGAAGTACGCGACGAAGGCCGTCGCGGTGGTCGGTTCGAGGGAGTCGAGGCGGGGCGGCCCGGACCGGCCGCTGAGGGCGTCCGTCGCCACCGCGGCGACGAGGGACGGCAGCACCCACGCCAGGCTGGCCCGTGCCGAGGTCCGGCGGACGAGCGCGAACACTCCGAAGATCAGGAAGTACGGGCCCGGCGTCTTCCCCGGCACCGGGTCGGCCACCTCGAAGATCGCGAAGGCGACCGTCATCGCCGTCAGCACCAGGCGCGGACGGCACCGCCGCCAGAACAGCGGAACGGTCTGCAGCCCCCGCAACGCCAGGCCCGCCGCGCTCGGCGTCGGCGTCCGGGCCGACAACGTCACCGCGTCGAAGGCGGTGAGCCCACCGCCCAGCGCCCGGTCGGTCAGCCACGGCCTGCCGGTGAGCCATCCGCGTGCCCGGCGCACGCTGGCCCGGCCGTCGAAGATTTCCCCTCCCGCGCCGATGTCTCCTAACCGGTCGTGCAGGGGGTGCTGGCGGTGGCCGGTGGTTTGAGGGCGGGGTCGCTGATGGTCACGGTCGCGGTGACGCATCCAGTGGTGGTGAGGAGCATGTTCCCCCACATGAACACGTCTTCGTAGGGTCCGGAGTAGGTGACTCGGCGGTGATCGGTCGGGCGCATCGTGACGAGGGTGATGTGGGCGTGCGGGGCGAAGCGGTTTAGTGCCTTGGTGGGTTCGAAGCGTGCCCAGGCGGCTTTGCAGGCGGGGGAATATCGGGTGATGGCTTGTCCGATGACGGTGCGTCCGGGCCGGTAGATGTTGATGTCGGCGAGGCCCACGGTCTTGGCGTCCGCGTCGCAGCCTGTATCGCGGGGATCCTTATCGTCTCCGGGGACGGCGTGAAGCTGCGGGCTCGGTGAGTGTTCGGCGTTCACCTGCCGATCGGCCGATGTGGGGGAATCCTTAAGGAGCCGCGGTGCGTTCTGAGCCGCCACCACGATGGCCGCACCGGCCGTGGCCATCGCGAGTGAGTGCAGCCAGAACCGAGGTGAGAAACGCCGGGGCCGTCGAATCGTACCGTGAGCGGTCCGCATGCGAGGCCACCCGAGCAGCTCCTGCTGCTCGGGCGCGGCATTGTGCGTGACCTGGTTTTTCAAGACGCTCAGGGCTGTAGTGGAAGGGACGGCCAAGGCGCCACCGGATTGGTCCGTGGCGTCGGCGTCGGTAGGCGTTGCCAGTTCGGCCGAAACTTGTGACCATCGGTCCCTCCACCAGGACCAGTCACCACCGCACACACGCACGAACTCACGCGTGACGTGCTGGGACGGCAGCCGGCGACCTGCGGCCGCGTCCGCCAATGCGCTCTTGGACACCGCGCACCGCCGCGCCATCTTCCAAAACGGCGGTTCGCCCGCCAACGCTCGTAACGCACGCAGCTCACTGGCAAAACGTTCCACCGGTCCGGCTCCTGGATCCAACGGCCGCATACGCCGCCCCATTGACGCCTCCGTCCATCATTGATGGGAACCCTTCCGGATTGTCCACAAAACAGCCCGGTCGGACAATCCGACAGAAGCGATCTTGCAAGACGAGGAGCGCGGCCCCGAGCGGGATAACTTGCTCGAAGGGGGGCCACCCCCAGCACACCCGAGCCCCGGACATCCACAAGCAGGGACATCCGGGGCTCGGCCGTACTAAAGACCGGCGCCTCGATCGCGGCTCTCGCACGTGAGCACGGGGTGAGCCGAGTCGCCGTGCGCACCGCACTGGCCGACCTGCTGCCCGACCCGAGGACCCCGCCCCCTCAGTCCTGATCGAAAGATGAGCCACCCGCATCCGGACACATCCGGACGGTGGACGGCGGTAACTCCGCCCGAACCGGCTCGCTATCGCCGTTGGCCGTTCGGTTGCTGCTCACGGGCCTGGCCCTGGTCGGAGCGGCCATCGCGGTGATGGCCCTGAACGTGCCATGGTTCCTCGGCGATTCTTCCACCTCGGCCGGTCGGCAGGCGAACACCGAACACTTGCCGAGCCCGCAGCTTCACGCCGTACCCGGAGACGATAAGGATCCGCTCGATACCGGTTGTGACAAAGACTCCAAAGATGTGGGCCACGCCGACATCATCGACCGGCCCGGACGCCTCGTCATCGGACAAGCCATCGCCCGCTATTCCCTCGCTTGCAAAGCCGTCTGGGCGCGCTTTGAACCCACCAAGGCGCTGGACCGCATCGCCCCGTACGCCAGCGTCATCCTCATCGCGCAACACGCGGGCGGTCTGGGTCGGCTCTTCTTCACCGAACCCTACCCAGGCACGTTTATGTGGGGAAACATGCTCCTCACTTCCGGTGGATGTGTGACCGTGACCGTGGCCGTGAGCGACCCGTCCATCAAACCAGTGGCCGCCGCCAGCACCCCCTGCGTGACCGGTTAGGCAGGCCCCGCCACCGCTGCCGGGAATCGGCGGCCGCCGGGCGTTGATCCGATGCACCGTCGCGATCAGCAGATCGACCAGGGTGTTGGTGATCTCCCGCTGACGACAGAACAGGTATGCGGCCATCAGCGTCCAGCGGACCTCGTCGCTATGGTCGCGGCGCAGGTGGCTAGGCGCCTCCACCGCGGCCCGGCTCCGCCACCCGGACCGGCACTGATCCATCCGAGACCGGCCGCGCGGAGGGCGCGGCCGGCCGCTCACCGCCGCCGTGCATGCGTCGTCCGCGTCGTCTGGACAAAAGCACGCCGGTTGATTGTCCACATCGCTACCCGCTGGACAATTTTGCCTTTATCCAGGGAGGGACATCGGTTCCGACGAAAGGAACGTCGTGAGCAAGTCCCTGAAAATCGTAGGCGCCGCCCTCACAGGCAGCCTCGCCCTCGCCGCGCTCTCGGCACCGGCCGAGGCCACCGTGACCGGCGGAGCCTCTCCCAGCGACGCCGCCCACTGCGGCTGGACGCCGGGTAACAACTCCCACGCCGTGGGCAAGTACAACGCCTATGTGTACATCTACACGGGGCAGTACACCGACTGCAACGTCAAGGCCAAGACGGGGTGGGCCGACGCCGCCAGCATCGGCTGCTTCGTCATCTCCAATGGAGAAACGTGGTACTTCGCCAGCGACGTGGCCGTCGGAATCACGGGGTGGACCCCGGCGAGCCAACTCGGCACCATCTTCTCCGTCATGCACTGCTGACCCGGACAACCGGTAGGTCCGCCGCCAACCGCGCGGCGTAGCGGGTGTCTCCGGCACCGAAGACGGCGTGTGGGTCACCCATGACGTGGGCGGCCGCTGCCAGGGTGGCAACGTCGGCCGGGTCGAGGGTGACGAGGCGGAGCGGGATGTGCGCGTAGCGCGGGCCGAGCTGCTCTCGCTCGGCCCGGGCCGCGTCACGCTCCCGACGCGCGTCCTCGACCTGCTGACGGAGGTCGACGCGGGCCTCCTCCAACGCGCCGATCCGGGCGTCGTACGCCTCGCCCAGCGCCATACGCTCACGCTCGGCGCCGGCGCGGCCCGCTCCAGCTCGGGGTAGCCCGTAGCGAACGCGGAAAATCCAACGAACCCATGTCTGATCTGGGGTTATTCGAAGACGCGCTCGACGACGGCAGCGGTCTCGGCGGTTCCGGCCCTGAAGTACCGCGCCGAGGTGTCCAGAGACGAGTGACCGAGCAAGGCTTGGACCTGGGCGGGGTCGGCGCCGCCTTGGCGCAGGCGGGTGCCGAAGGTGTGGCGGAGCCGGTGGGGGCGAAGGCCGGTGATGCCGGCGTCGTCGCCGACGGCCAGGACGACGACCTGGGTGATGCCAGAGCCGGTGAGCCGGCCGCGCTGTCCGGTCCACAGCGCGCCCGCTTCGCGGCCGCGCTCATCCAGCCAGTCCGCGATGCGGGCACGGGCGATCGCCGGAAGGGAGACGGTGCGGACCTCATCGCCCTTGCCGTGCAGCCGGACGGTGCCGGTACGGGCGGTGATGGCGACATCCTCCAGCTCCAGGCGGGCGCACTCCTCCACCCGGGCCCCGGCGTACAGCAGCACCGCGACGATTGCCGCGTCGCGAACACCGCGGCGGGCGGCCGCGCGTTCCACGGCGCCCTGCTCGGCGACGGTCAGGGCGTCGGGCTCGCCGGGCTTGGCAGCGCGCGCGCTTGACCGCGATGCGCAGCCCGGCTTGGGCGTACATCAGCGTGGCGGCGGACAGGGCCTGGTTGACGGTGGCGGGCTTGGCCCGGCCCTCGATCAGGTGCCGACGCCAGGCGGTGACGGCGGCCTCGGCGCCGACCAGGTCGGCGAACGCGTCCGGGTGATCGGCGGCGCGGGTGGCCAGCCAGGCGACGAACACGCGGGTCTGCCGCTTGTACGTCTTCACCGTGTTGGGCGCCATCTTGCACCGATCGAGATGGCGGTACACGGCGCTCAGCGCGGTCTCGGCGGCCGCGAGCGGGCCGCCGGTGCCAGGGCGGAGCGCCTGGCTCTGTCTCCTCGCCGTCGCCCCGCTGACGGTCAGCGGGCTGGTCCGCCCCTACCGTCCCGAACCGGTCCGGGTGGGTCCGCCGCTCAGGTCGGCTCCGTCCGAGCCGGTCGCCTGACCGGGGCGGCGAAGCGGTCCGTGGCCGCCACGATGGCGTCGGTCATGCCGCCCCCGCCGTGTCCCGCGTCCTCGATGACGATCAGCTCACTGTCCGGCCAGGCGCGGGACAGTTCCCAGGCCGTGTGGAGCGGGCTGCTGGCGTCGAGGCGGCCGTGGATCAGCACGCCGGGGATTCCGGCGAGGCGTCGCGCGTCGCGGAGCAGGACATCGTCGCCGAGGAACGCGGCATGCCGCCAATAGTGGGTCACCAGCCGGGCGAAGCACATCCGGAAGGCCGGGTCCTCGTACCGTGGGTCGGGGCGGTGATCCGGCCGGACGGCCACGTGCGAGTCCTCCCACGCGCACCAGTCACGCGCGGCCCGCTCACGGACGGCGGGGTCGGGGTCGTGCAACAGCCGGCTGTACGCCTCGACGAGGCTGCCGTCCCGGTCGGCGGCCGGCACGCCCTCGCGGAACCGCGCCCACTGCTCGGGGAAGAGCCGGCCGACGTCCCGGGTGATCCACTCGACCTCCCAGCGCCGCGTCATGCCCACCGCGAACAGGACGAGTTCGCTGACCCGGTCGGGATGCCGTTCCGCGTAGGCGAGCCCGAGGGTGGATCCCCAGGAGCCGCCGAGCACCAGCCACCGGTCGATCGCCAAGTGCCGGCGCAGGAGTTCGATGTCGGCGATCAGATGGTCGGTCGTGTTGGCGCTCAGGTCGACGACCGGGGCGCTCGCGTGGGGCGTGCTGCGACCACAGCCGCGCTGGTCGAACAGCACGACCCGGTAGGCCTCGGGGTCGAAGCGCCTCCGCCACCACGGCCCGCACCCCGAGCCCGGCCCGCCGTGCAGCGCGACGGCCGGCCTGCCGTTCGGATTGCCGCAGACCTCCCAGTAGACGCGCTGTCCGTCGCCGACGTCCAGCATGCCGTGGTCGTACGGTTCGATCTCCGGATAGGGCACGCGTCGTCCTCTCAGTACGCGGGGGCGCCCGGGTCGTCCGCCTTCGCCGCGGTGACGAGCCGGGTGCCCATCCAGGGGCCGCCCCACCACATCCGCCAGCCGAGCGGCCGCATCTCGACGTCGGCCGCGCCCAGCTCCGTGAGCCGCCGCCGGTACTCGGCGGCCGCGACGATGTCCGCGATGAACAGCCTGCCGCCCGGGCGGAGCACCCGCACCGCCTCGTCGATCGCCCGCGCCCGGCCCTCGGCGGACTTGATGTTGTGCACGGCGAGGTTCGAGACGACCACGTCGAACTCGCCGTCGCCGAACGGCAGCTCCGTCATGTCCCCGGTGCGCAGCTCGACCCGGTCACGGACACCCTCCGCGACGCTGTTGCGCTCGGTCACGGCCATGGCGTTGCCCGACTGGTCGACCGTGCGCCACAGGTCGACGCCGACCGCCCGGCCCGTCGTGAGCCGCCGCGCCGCCAGCAGCAGGACGGCGCCCCGCCCGCAGCCGAGGTCGAGCAGCCGTTCGTCACCGCGCAGCGCGGCCTCGTCGAGGATCTCCGACCACACCTGGAACTTGCCGCGCCGCGTCGCGTTCAGGTACAGCGCGAAGCCGACGGCCATCACGGCCGCCAGGACATAGCACACCACGGCGAGCGGCGCGCCGAGCCCGATGCCCACGCCGATGCCGGCGAACACGAGGCCCACCGCGCCACACGCCAGGCCGAAGAGCACGTAGGGCGCGTCCACGCCGTACGAGCCCCGCCGAGCGATTCCGGTCATGGTCCCCCTCTTCCGCGCGACATCGCCCCGACTGTAACCGATCACCTCAGCAAATGATCAAGAACGGCTGAGCCATCCGACGACCGAGCCGACCACGATCCCGAGGGGGCCGGGCTTGCTTCGCGTACGGCCGGGACCGGCGCGGCGGCGCCGGGTGCCGACCTGCGCGGCGGGAGCGGCCGCGCTGCTGTAGCACAATGGCGGTCATGCCGAATTGAAGAGGGCCGGATCCGCAGCGCTGGCTCAAGGTCGACCTGTCGAATTTCGTCCAGGACGGCGACCGCCGGGTCTGCGCCGCCTGCCGCAGGACCGTGCGTTCCTACGCGTACCGCTACCACCCGCCCGAGTCGACGAGCTACGAGCGCTGCGTCTCCCTGTCCTGGTGTTCTGGCTGCCGGATCTACACCGGAACGATGGCCCACGTCCCGCGCCATAAGACCCTCCCCGACGCTCTGGCGGCTCTTCCCCTGGACGAGCGGGACCGGCTGAGACGAAACGAGGTCCGCCTGATCGCCTACCTGGAGCGCCGTACGGGCGAGGAAACGCCGTGATCACTGGCGGTCGCCGCCTATAGAAAGCAGTGAACGCCAATGATCATCGACCCGCCGGAGACTCAGTGCTTCGCCGCGTCGCAGGTCTGCGTCTTGCTCCCGGAGGTCACGGTGACCTGCGGGTAACCGGCGTGCGAGATCGCCGGGAACCGCAGATCCTTCGCCTGCCGGCCCTGGGCCATCGTGAACTGCTGGTGCGCCTCGGGCGGCGGCTCGGACTTGTCCGTCATCGACAGGTCGACGCTGATATTCGCCGGTCCGGGGTACTCCACGTGGACGCGCGTGCCGGATCGCGCCGGGGTGTACCAGGATTTCAGGCACGTGCCGAACACGTGGGTGACACCGCTGGACGTGTCGACCGGCCCGGAGAAACCGGGGATGTTGGCCTTGGTCGCCGCTTCGGCCGCGGCGGTCGATTTCGGCGACTTCGTTCCCGCGGCACCGGTCGACGTCGCCGGGTGAGAACCGCTCGAACAGGCCGACGTCACCGCGAGCGCGGCGACGGTCATGATCATAAAACGACGCATGCAGGTAATCATCGTGCAGACGGACCCCCGAACGATCCCGAACGACCCGATGGAGGGCCCCCCTTTGCGAAACCGCGTTCATCACGGCTCCCGACAAACCATCGATCGACCTCGGTTTCAGGCGTCAGGCGTCAGGCGTCAGGCCACGCCATGATCACTGGCGGTCGCTGCGCATAGACCGCAGTGAACGCCAGTGATCACCGCAGGGCCACCCCGAAACGCGGGGCCACCCCTAAACGCGACGTTGTCCTCCTCCATCAGGGCTATTAGGGTCGACGGTGTGACTGCCGGGTCGGCCATGGGCCACACACGAGTGAGGCGCCCGGCCTCCGCGTGACCGCACGGCGGGCACGCGGCCCGCCCGTCCCTCTCCCCCGTCTCGACCTGCGGCGCCCACGCGTCGCCGATTCCAGCGAAAGAGGAGAGGCATCACCATGACCCAACAGCACGTCACCACGGTTCAGCTGAACCACACCGCGATCTACGCCACGGACAAGCGAACATCGGCGGAGTTCATCGCCGAGATCCTCGGGCTGGAGGTCGGCGCGCCGTTCGGGCCCTTCCTGCCCGTCGACCTCGGCAACGGCGTCACGCTCGACTATCTCGACAAGCGGGACGAGCCGGTCCAGTCACAGCACTACGCGTTCCTCGTCCCCGACGAGCGGTTCGACGACATGATCGCCCGCCTCGAGGCCGCCCGCGTCACCTACTATGCCGACCCCCACCACACCGAACCGGGGAAGACGAACAACCTCTTCGGCGGTCGCGGCGCCTACTTCGAAGACCCGGACGGCCACAACATGGAGATCCTGACCCGCCCCTACGTACGCCCTTAGGATCCCCAGCCGTCCACGGGGACGGTTACCCGGCCTGCGAGCGAGCCGGGTAACCGTTCGCGCGTCCCGAGGGCTTGGCCCGACTACTTGGCCGCCTTCTCCGTCACGGCCACCTCTACGCAGGCACCGCCGTTCTGTCCACTACGGCAGGACTTGCGCCAGTCGGTGATCAGACCCATCGTTCCTCCACTGCTCGCCAGAGTGTGGTCACTTCCACGCACGCGCCACCGTTCTGCGCGCTACGCTGCGACTTCCGCCAATCAGTGATCAGGCCCATGGCTGCTCCTTTGGAGCTCCGCTTGGCTACTTGGCTGCCTTCTCCGCCACGGCGACCTCTACACAGGCACCGCCGTTCTCCGCGCTGCGCCGGGACTTCCGCCAATCAGTGATCAGACCCATCGTTCCTCCGCCGTTCTGCGAATGAATTCGATCGACCCGTGCTGCGGCATCGCGAACGACCGCACGGACTCCCACGCATACGAAAGGATCGAGACATCCTCCTGAGTGGAGGTCACCAGTCCGCGCACCGCCGTCTCCAGATACGCCACGTCGCGCCCGTCCACGGTCGCGAGGATGTACGCCCCTGCCGCTCTGGGATTCACTTCTGAGCGTACAACTTGGATTGTGCGGCGAGGGCCTGCGGAGTCGGCAAGATGCATCAACTGGTCATGCATGATCTTGGGCCCTCCGCGTCCTCGGTACAGGACTGCTTCGTCGAGAACGAAGTGCAGCATTGGAGGCTCTGGAGACTCCCTGGTCAGAAGCTGTTGGCGTTCCAACCGCGCGGCCACCGCCGCCTCGTCTCCTCCGAGCAGGACGGACGCGTACGTCTCCGTCTGCAGAAGGCCGGGGATGTTGGAGAGCTCGACCCAGCGGAGTACGTCCGCTGTCGTCTCGACGTCGCGCCACTCTCGGAACCACTGGGGTGTCGGGTCGATGTCGAGTTGCCGGCAGACCTCCATGAGGACGCCCGCGGGGATGTGCAGCGCCCTCTCGATGGCGGCGACCTGGTCGGCCTTCGGGAGGAGCCGCCCGGTCTCCAGCGCGCTCACCCATGGCTCGCTGTAGCCGAGGAGATCACCCAGCTCCCGCTGGCGGATTCCGGCGGCGTCGCGGTACCGCCGGACCTGACGGCCGAGAGTGATCAATGCCGGGCTCGGCATCCTGCCCATTTTTGTCCCCTTTCGCCGGACCATAACGCGCAATATCTTGCGCGGCCCCCTCATGGCCTTGCCGTGACAGGCGCTTCAAGGTGTTCCGATCATAAGCGGCCGATGGCGATTCTGGACCCGATTCGAGAAAGGGGACCACGAATGGAAGAGCACACGGCGGAACAGATATACGCCTACGCGAAGTGGCTGACGCAGGCCTGCCAGACGGCCGGCCTCGACGCGGAACTCTACGGACACACGGTGTTGGTCATCGCGGCGGACCACCACCTGTCCGAGCAGGTCACCTGCCGACCGGACGAGGGCGGCGTCCTGAGGTGGTACTGGTCCTGGGGCAGGCCGATCACCTATCTCCGTGACGGGAACCGAATCCTCACCGCCGACGAAGTCGACGATCTCGTCACGGCGATCAAGAACGTCGTATCCATTCAGGTTCGGCGCCGATGACGCCCGAAGAAGAGCTCCTAATATCACTGTCCCGGCTGCGCGCGTCGATCGGCGCATTGACCGATCGGACTCCCTCGACGTCCGCCGAGTTGTTGCAACTCGACCGACTCATCCGCAAGTATCCGGCCGCCGCCGCCATAAGCCTGAGATTCGCGCAACGAATACCCGTCGAGCTACCGGCGCCGCCCGGCTGGTCGGCGACCTCGAACCTCAACGGCATCCCGCTGTGGGAGTGGCACGGCGGCGGCCCCGTCTACGTGGCGACCGCCGACCTCGACCAACTGCGTTTCCTCGGCGCGATGCTCTCTCGCTTCGACCGGATGACGGCCGAAGAACTGCACGCGTACCTCGGAGAATGACCCACACCTGTCCGGTGGATCATGCGCTCTGCGCGACCAACGGGCCGACGGTCGTCCGGCGTCGTACCGATCGTGCGGAAAAGGGGCCGTCCGCGGTGCGGGTCTGTGGGCTTTGGTCCCCTTTCCGCACTGCGTTCGCCGAGCATTTCCAACGGACCGGCGGCTTGGGGGCCATCGTCACCAGCGGTCCGGCCGTCCGGATCATCATGGGTAGTGGCCCGACCGACCGGGGTAGGTTCGGCGGCAGGAGCGATCTGTCCGCGACCGGAGGGGCGTATGGACTTCGGGCTCAACCTTCCCTCGTACGGGTCGGGGGCGTCGCCCGAGGCGGTGGTCCGGGTGGCGGAGCAGGCCGAGCGGATCGGGCTGGGCGCGGTCTGGACGTTCGAGCGGCTGCTGCGCCCCGTGGAGCCGGTCTCCTACGGCGGGTTCGCGCCGTCGGCGCCGCTGCCCGAGGCGTACGCCACGGTCTACGACCCGCTGGAGACGCTGAGCTTCGTCGCGGCGCGGACGAGCCGGATCCGGCTGGGCACCAGCGTGATCGCCGCCCCGTTGCACCCGCCGGTCGTGCTGGCGCGGCGGCTGGCGACCCTGGACGTGCTGAGCGGCGGGCGGCTGGTCGTCGGTCTCGGGCAGGGGTGGATGGCGCACGAGTTCGCGGTGGCCGGTGTGCCGAGGGAACGGCGCGGCGCGCGATTCGCGGAGCATCTCGCGGCGATGCGAGCGGTGTGGGGACCGGACCCCGTACGGTTCGAGGGAGAGTTCTACGAGATCCCCGAGTCGCAGATCGGTCCGAAGCCCGTGCGGCCGGGCGGACCGGCGCTCCTCGCCGGCGCCGTCGCCCGAGCCGCGGTCGAACGCGCCGCGCGACTGGGGCTCGGGCTCAATCCGGTGGTCATGGCGTGGGAGCAGCTCGAGGACACGGTGTCGGTGTTCCGGCGGGCGGCGGAGCGGGCCGGGCGCGATCCGGAGTCCGTGCCGATCGTCGTCCGGGTCAACGGCTCCATCACCGCGAAGCCGCGCGCGAGGCGGACGCCGCTGACCGGGTCGGTGGAGCAGGTGCTCGAGGATCTCGCGCGCGTACGGGCGCTGGGCGCCGCGCACGTGCTGTGGGCGATGCGGACGCATCCGGACGAGCAACTGGCGGTGATGGAGGACCTGCTGGCCCGGGCGCCGTCCTGACGGACGGCGGCCGCGGGGGGGGGGAGCCCGGGGGGGGGCCCGCCCCGCCCCGCCACGCCCCCAACCCCCAAAAAGACAGGTGGTA